>WRGW01000088.1 GCA_009786985.1 Oscillospiraceae bacterium | reverse complement strand
ACATTGGAACTTATGAAGACGAGTTGACAATCAGCCTAAACGGCGTTCAAATCAGCGAAGTTGCGCTTACTTTAGTGGTAACACCAGTCAACTTTACAGTAACTCCAAATGACAGAATTGAATTTGAAATGCAGTGGGGCGAAAACGTCCGCAATCATGAAGCAGAACTGATTGTGACTAACCTCTCGACTCGTATGAACGTAAACGTTTCCGATATAGTTCGACAAATCGTAGGTGATGAGTTTGTGGTTGAAACTGACGCTGTCACACTCGCCCCTAATGGCACAATTACGCTGATTGTTCTCCCGCGTGGTATAACTGGAGATGACGGAATCACACGTGTTCTGAACGAACTTGGCGAGTATGAAAATCTCTTGCAAATATCATACGCTAATGGTAATGTTTCGCACGAAATTGTATTGAAATTGACGGTACATCCACCAGGTGCAATCATAGTTCCAGACTTTGGCGACGCACTTGAGTTTGAGCTATATGTAAGCGAAAACGCAGAAACGTCAGACTATGGTACGCATTATCTCACCATTAGGAACAGTGGCGAAGGTCTGCTTGATTTATCTAACATTTCGTTTGCGTTTACCAACACGACTTCAAACGGTGATAACGGAACTGACAATGGTTCTAATGGAAGCGATAATGGTGCTCACGGTTATGCTCCAGTCGGCGAATTATCGGGAACTGATTATGGCACCGACACCTTGAATTCAAGTGATAGTTTCTTCAAGGCAGGCGAATTAGAAGGAATCTTGTCGCCAGGTGAGGAAGTGATTTTCCCAGTAAGCGTTTCGCGCACACCAGTCGCTTCGGAAATAGGCACTCATACAGCAATTCTCACAATCACTAATTATGACCAACTAGTCGGAACGGTTGATTTGGTGTTAGAAGTTCTGCCAATAATCATCACCGCTGAATGGCTTAACAACAATGACAGCATAACAGTTCTTGCGAACGCAGTCGCTAGTGCTAATAGGCTTGTATTAGTCGTGAACAACGAGTCTACAAGAGTGGCATTGGAACTTAGCGAACTCCTACTAACTTTATCTGGCATAAACGGCAACCAAATCGCATTTGAAGCGTTAGAACGTGAAGGATTACTTGAAGCACTCGGAAGCCGTGAAATCATGTTCCAACCAATTAGTAATGACAATGGGCGAATTCCGTTTTCGGCTGGTCGGTTCGAGAACGAACTTAGGGTTACTCACAATTTCGGTGGTGACAACAAACTGATGCAATTAACACTTGTTGTTCAAGGTCAGATTGAACGCCCACAACCACCAACAAGTTTTACTATGCAAAACTTTACGCTTAACCAAGGCAACCGCTGGAATCAGCAACGTTCCGCTAGTGGTAATGCTACAGGTGCGATTACGATTACTAATCGTGGTAACTTGCCGAGTTGGGTGAACCTCACTACAAGTGGCGGAAACCTTAGAGCGCAAGTGACTAGTAGAGCACCTGAATCGTTCCCTGCAAGCAGCCACAGAATCAATATACGTCGCGGAAATGTGACGATTACGGTTACTATTTCAATCACTGCACGTAGAGTAGATGGAGGAATAGAAGACCCAAGAAGACGATTAGTAGGAGACGTTGATTTAGATGGTAGCATTACAATTAGTGACGCATTGCAAATTTTGCGTTTCTTAGTAGACCTATCATCAACAATCGACCCAGACCCTGAACGCGATTACGTCCTCGCAAGATTAAACGCACAAACGACTGATGCCGAAAACGCAACCGCTGATGGTATGGTTACCATTGCGGACGCATTACAAGTTCTGCGTTATCTGGTAAATCTACCGACGATTGAGGGTGGCGTTGGTTCTTATGTCTATGGGCATTGGTGAGTTATCTAAAAACAAAAAAGCACGAGTTAAAAACTCGTGCTTTTTTGTTTTTAGAGCCTATCTTATAGTAACCTCTCCAGTTCCTTAGCAGAAAATCCAACAATCGCATTTTTACCACATCGAATAATAGGAGTTTTGAAGAGTTCGGGGCAATCTAGCAGTTTATCAAACTTGCCCTCGTCGGTCAAATGCTTGAACAGATGATAATCTTTTGCTTTTTCGTTTGTAAGAGAATCAATGCTACCAACAGCGTTCAAAACCGAAGTGAGTTCGCCTTTACTAAGCCCTTTATCTAAGATGTTTATTAAATGGAATTTAAGCCCTCGTTCTTTGAGGAAGCGTTCAACTTTTTTAGTATCAAAACATTTGGTTTTCCCGAATACTTGTAAATTCACAGAACTCAACCCCTCAACTTTCTGCTTGAATCTGTGAAAACACGTCTTTTGAACTCCATCTTATCGAGTGCGAATGCAATTATATAGAAGAACACAATGCTCCCTCCTGCCTGCATAAGTAACCCTGGTAGAGATACTATACCAGCAGTCCAAGCAGAAGTGCGGTCAGAGGTCACCCCTAAAAATCCGAGCGAGAATAGTGCCATGTTCGCAAAGAAGTATAAAACGGTGTTTAATGTTCCAGCAATTACTGGTGCGATATAATTGCGATATTTGGGTCTGTTTCCTAGAATATGCGTTCCTCGATTAGAAAAGCATAGAGCAGTAATCGGTTTGATTATGACGGTAAACGGAAACCAAAATGGGCTTTCGCTAAACAGATTAAACAACCCAGGTCCGATTGCCGCCACTAATAACCCGTAAGGGAAGGGTAGCAGGGCCGCTGATAGGTAAATAAGCGAGTCACCAAAATGGATAAATCCACCTAATCCGTTAGGGATTCTTGTTACGGTAATTGAAACAAAAATTAGTGCCGCAAAAACTGCCGAAAATGTCAAATGCTTGACTGTATTGTTGATTTTCATTTGAAATTATAACTCCTTTTTAGTTGTAAGATAAGAGCGCATCCCGTAGAGGCGGTTCTGCCGTCTCGTAGGGATTAGCTCGACAAAGTCGCAATATTCAAGGGTGGATAGTTCCACCCTTGAATATAGTCTAAATTTTAAAAGCCTAATCAGCTGTAAAAGTCGTAGAACTCGCTGCCCAGCCTGATGACATTTCTCTACATGGTAGCCTCACCAACTCTCCAGTGATTGAGCGTTTGGCAACCATAATTTCGTAAACACGTGTAGCTCCGTTATCCAAGAAAGTTCCTTGTACAACTCGCCATATTTTATCTACACCACAATCGACACAAGGTGAAACTTTTGCCGTAATCAATGTCGAAATTAACACTGGCGGTAACGGCGGACAAGTCGTGCAATTAGGAATAGGACAAGTGTCACGATTACCAGTACAGGTCGGAGTACAAGTGCAATCATCGAAAGGTTGACCACAGTCACTGCATAGAGTTCCACAATCAGGGCAATTTGGAACTTGGCAGGTTGCAGGGTCACCAGTGCAAGGTGGTGGGCAGACACAAGGGTCTTGGTCGCACGCAAAGCAGACGTTTACATCACCGCAATCACACATTGGATAATCTGGACAACATGGCGGGTCATAATCGCAAGTTCCGCCACAGATGTTGATGCGGTAGATTCGTAAGTTAGAAATGTCAGCGTAGTTACCAGGGCTTCCAAAATTGAAGGCGAACCCTCCACCAGCTTGAGTTTGTGTCCAGGTATGCGTTACGTTTTGTGATACTGGTGTAAGACGAACTCTATGCCTTTCGGGTGGAGAAGTGTCGTGATTGTTTCCGCGCAACCCCAAACTACCGTTCCCTGAAACAGCAAATCTAATTTCATACATTTGTCCAACTTGAGGGGCAAATCCGTCCGCAACGTCACGTGTTGCAGCGTGAGTTCCTCCACCAAAACCTACATCAATGTTCAAATCTCTACCAGCATCAGCACTCCATCTAAACGCTGTTGTATTTGGATAACCCACTAAAGTGAGGTTGTTATCAGCACCAGTCTGTCGGCGAATGCCAGGGCGATAACGTGGCGTAATACTTCCGAGTGCTCTGCCGTCAGCACCAGATTCAGCTCCCCATGGGCTAAGCCGTGAATAATCTAACGTAAATACATTAGTAACACAGGTTCTACAGATATACGCCGCTGTGCTAACCATAATCGTGACGGTTAAAGGAATGCTGTTGGGGTTAGAAATCTTGTGCGGATTTAGTCGCACAGTTCCAGTGACCTCAAAATTTTGCGCTAACGGGCTGTCTGGATTATAGTTAATGCCATTCAAGTTCCAAACAACAGTCGCAGGTAGAATTTGCCCTGATTCGGTTCTGACTTGTATACCAGCAGGGAGACCTAATCCAATAACAGTAGCAGGTGCACCGAGAGGAGCTTCAATTGCTTGAGGTTCGATTATTTCGGCGAGTACGGGAATAGTCCCCGGTATATTTATTCCGAAAGGTTGGGTGTAGATTACTCCACGGCTTGCATTGATTCCAGCCGCTCTAACAAAGCTGGTATCTCCAACTGTATTTATGTTTAGAACGTGTGGGCTTGATGTAGTTTCGGCAATAAATCCGTTAGAACCGTACCAACGCACTCTATCCACGCGTGAAGTTGAAAGGCTAATCGTACCAGCGGTTTGATTAACGTCTACACTTGTGATTTCTGGCACGCTCATTTCAAGTACAGCGTTTCCATCGGCTTCAGAAAGCCTTCTGCCATACCAGTGGTGAGGTTCTATTCTCCCTGGGAATACACGATACTGTCTATCAACTCTCGAAAAAGCGAAAAACGCACCTGTCTCCATTGAAGTTCTAAAATTTTCGATGGATAAATCTGGCATTAGCATAAGATTATATGCAAATCCGATTGAACGGCAAAAGTGCGAGTCATCAGTAGCGTAACCCCATACTGGTCTGCCTGCTGGCATGGTTTGACCAAGTATGTTGTCCCAAATAACACGGTCGGCTTGAGTTTCGGCATCAAACTTTGTGTTGATTTCCATGCCGATTAGGTTTTGGTGGTTTATGAAGAGGTCGGCGTACGGCATATAGTTGCGTGGGTCATTAGAAATGTCTCTCGCTCTATTCCAGGCATTTTGGCTCGTACCAGTCAGCCCGATTTCTGCACCAGTATTTCGCCCGATGTGATTAAGGAAAGCAAGTCCTCCGCCACCCTCAATCTGCATACGAGTAAGGAGGCTTGGAATAGGCTCTCTGCTTTGGTTTCCTATTTGTGTCCAGAAAGTATTGATGTGATGCCCTCTTAAAGGGGTTACCTGCTGAGTAAGCTCATTAAAAATGAGGCTCGAACGCTCATTCGTGTGGGGTACTGCGAGCATTCCACGTCCATCAGTACGCCCGACACCGTTTGCCATCTGTTCTAAGCGGTTAGGGGTGATTAGTGGCTCACGATTTTGACCAGCGTTTACTGAGTTAGTCGCCAGTCCAGTCAAAGCACGGTCAGGAGTGGAGATATTGACATTGTGGTCAGTAATCGCCGCAATATGAAAACCAAGTCCATACATGGTTTCGAGGGTAGTCGCCACTCTGCTCGCCCCGTCAGAGCTTCTTGTGTGGCTGTGGAGTGCCGCTTTATACTGCCCCCACGTGTTCCAGTCTACATCTGCATAAGGGTTAGAAATAACTGGTCTTGTTACGGCGGCGACTTCGGTCACCAAAAACCCGTCTTGATGAGTGGGTGGCGACATAATCAGACCCGCAATTATCGCAAACATAAGTAACATTGAACATAATTTATGTTTATGTTTTCCTAAAAAATTTTCTTTTTTTCTCATAATAGACCTACCTTTCACTCTAACATGGTTTATATAGTCGATTTTTAACTTTTAATTTACGAACGACTATAATTTACATTTGTTCTTACATTTAATCATTCAATACTACTATATATCTATTATATCAAAATTTTAATGCTTTTGTCAAGGGTTTTTGTGAAAAAGTTCTAATGAATTTTCAAAAAAATTAAACTTTTTTGAAAAAAGGGGGTTGACAAATGGTTACTATTGTGATAGTATAAGAATATTAAATTGTAAAGAAAAGTCTTGACTTTCATTGCGGAGTAATTATAACTATTGTAATAGTCTGTAGGGGGTGCATTCTTTGATGAATAACAACACAATCAAAGTTTTTGATTCGGAATTAAGAGTTATGGAGCTTTTGTGGAGATGCGGTGATTTAACTGCTGGTCAGCTTGCGAAGTTTTTGCTCGAACAAGTTGGCTGGAATCGTAACACTACGTATACAGTAATCAAAAAACTAATCGACAAAGGTGCAATAGAACGCTACGACGATAACTTTTCTTGTCGTGCACTTATCACACGCAAACAGGTTCAAAACCATGAAGCGACTGAACTTGTTGGAAAATTATTCGATGGTTCGCCAGAGATGTTTTTATCAGCGTTTGTGAGTGGCAAAAAACTCCCTGACGATGAAATTGCACGATTAAAACAACTTGTCGAAACGCTTGATGAAACTGAAAGAGATTATTGCTAAACAAGGGCTAAAATGAGGAAATTCGCAAAACGAGAGTCGCGGTGCGACTGGCTTTGCCAGTCGGCAGGTGGCTTGAAGCTCATTTCTCTCATTTAGCTTGACGAATCAGCGATTTGGAGCCAAGCGACCTATTAAATAATTTAGGTGTAGTGGAGTATTATACCCCCCACACTTTCAACAAAAGGAGGAAACGCCAGTGAATAATATACTGATGATGAGTGTTACAGCAAGCCTATTAATCGTAGCGATTATTGTAATCCGCAAAGTGGGGCTTAATCGCCTCCCTAAAAAAGCGTTCCTTGTTTTATGGTTGGTCGCTTTGTGTCGACTACTTATACCAGGGGCTGTGCCTTTACCTTTCGGTCTAAATTTAGAGGGTGTTTTTGCACCTTCAAACTCAGAGTCCTGTTACGCTGATGATTCTTACGTTGAATATGAAGAGCGTGACTCCAATTTGAGAGGGGTTGGTGCTTTTCGAGATGGTATTAGAACTAGCGTGTTTAGAGATGCTAGAGAATCTTTAAGACTTACTGTTATGCCAAGGTTCGTACCAACAGCGACGCTTAAAGAGGTGCCGACTTCAACGCTTATAACGATTGTATGGATAACTGGCGTAGCTCTAATGCTCGGTTATTTTGGGAAGTTGTATGTCAAAAGCCATCGTGAATTGCGATTTGCAACAAAACTTCCGCATGGTACAGTGGGGTGGTGGGAAACCAAGTATCCTATTCCAATTTATCGGTCAGACAGGCTCACGACTCCGCTTGCAATCGGAATTTTTAGGCCGCGGGTGATTCTCCCTAAAAGCATGAATTTGTCAGACGAAGGGATGTTAGCACACGTTTTATTCCACGAAAGAGAACACATCAAACGACGTGATACAATCTGGAAACTACTTATGGTATTTGCTGTATCACTTCATTGGTTCAACCCAATTGTGTGGGTGATGTTTATTGTCGCAAACCGTGACTTAGAACTCGCCTGCGATGAAACTGCAACCAATGAGCTTAGTACGTTTAGCGATTCGGTCAATAATACTAAAGCGTCTTACGCATATACTCTTATCAATATGGCAAAACAACAAAAACGATGCAAGTTTGCACCATTGTATAGCGGATTTAGCGTTTTCTCAAAAAATGCGATTGAAGAAAGAATTGTTAGCATTATGAAAACAAAGCGAAATTCGAGCTTACGCACGTTTTGTGGAGTTGCTCTCGTGGCTATTTTGACTATCGGGGTGTTAGTAGTTTCTGGTTCGGGCGACGCTCAAAACAACGTTCTCCCAAAAATCCTCGAAGACTCAAACATCGTCGCAACCGAAGTGAGTATTGAAAGAACAGATGTAGATACAGTGGTAGATTATGATTCGCTTAAAAAAATTCCGCTTTTAATAAGCGTACTATTTTCTGAAGATACGTTTATAATGGTCTATGGCTATGAAATCTTTACAGGAACATTTTGCCCTAATTCTGGCGGAATTGTTTGGAGATACGGCGAGTTACCAGAAGGGCTGTTTACAATATTTGACGAGATTGGTGTTTAGGCAATTTACAACCCCCCATTCCAGATTTAGGTCTGGAATGGGGGGAGTACTATTCGATTGTAAATTCATATGACAACATGAATCTACGACGTTCTTCAAAATTATAGTCTATGTCCTCCATAAAACCAATGTCTTTCTTAACAAATTTATACTCTCCAGCAGGCAGTGTGCCAAATGAAGGTTCAAAATTTATATCAGCACTATAACTTTGGCTATACGGAAAAAGTGTAAACCCTGCACCACGAAACCCTATATAGCCTAAATAACCATTCAAATCTGCGATTACCCAGTTTCCGTCTCTTTTCACAAACAATTCAAAAGGTGTTCCAAAACCAAACTCTATATTTGTGTCATTTACAAGATAATAAGTCAAACCAGTTGCGGAAACGTTTTCTAAAACTATTCGCAATCCTTCGGGTGCTTCAACTATTCGCAATCCTTCATGTTCTTCAACCAACCCAGGGACTTCTAACCATGTTATTTTGGTTTCAGTAGTTACTGTTTCGCTTGACGAATAATCATCTTCTTGCACTGGAAAAGCTTCACTGTCAGAACAAGCGACCATAGCAAGACAACACACAAAAATTAAAATCAAATAAGTTTTTTTCATACTGTGTTATTCCTTTCTATTTAACTTGTATGTGGTTGAAAACCGCCCATATCGCTAAACGGTGTAAAAGCCTTGAATAAAGTTCCGTCATTAAATCGTCCTCTACCTTGATGCACTCCAGAAAAAAGTGCGGTAGAAGTTGATGCAGTACTCCCATTTGGGACATAATATGGACCACCACTATCACCAAAATCCGACATTCCAAATACTAGTACTGCTTTTGTTGCCCTAGTTCGAATGCCATCACCTCCATAAAAAACATTTCTATAACGAACTCTTGCCACCCCTACACCTGTAGTATTACCATATCTACCAACAAGCGAATTTGAATTTCTTGTGTTTTCAACGCTCGAAGAAATACGATTTGTTGTAACAACATTTCTTGTTTTATTTCATCTGGAACACCATAAAAAGGTTCATAAAGTTCGCACTCAATTCTCTCAACCGAAGTCGCACCAACCATCTGCATTATCATAACAACCGCCAGTAACGCCCCAATCAATCTTTTGGACCGCCGACTTCTTACTTGTTTTTTTATAATTTTGATTTCCTTTCTAAATATACATTCTTAAGTTTACATTCTTAGTATATCACTCTCCTTAAATTTTGTCAAGAGGTTTCCAACAAAAATTAAGCAGATTTGTAAATTTTGGCGCAAAGCACAAAAATCGAGGCTATTTTTTTTTGTGAAAATTGCACAAAAAGCCCCCATTCCAGATTTAGGTCTGGAATGGGGGGTGTTTTATCTATATTTTTCTCAAAAATCCGAAAATTTTCTCAAAAATCCTATTGACATATCAAAAATTTATGATATAATTATTTTAGCACTCTACCATACAGAGTGCTAAAACCAAGCAAAACGAGAGCGGAGGTGTCGACGACTTCGTCGTCGAGCAGTCCGCTTGAAAGCGTGCGATTCAGTCGAGCTTCGGGGCATACCCCATTAGAAAGGAATAATATTATGGCTAAAAAACAATTCAAAGCGGAATCTAAACGGCTGTTAGAGCTTATGATTAATTCGATTTATACTCACAAAGAAATCTTTTTGAGAGAGCTTATTTCAAATGCCTCTGATGCGATGGACAAGCTGTATTATAAGTCTATGACTGAAAATTTAGGGCTTACTCGCAGTTCGTTTGAAGTCAACATCACTACTGATAAGGAAGCTAGAACCCTCACAATCATTGATAATGGAATCGGTATGACTAAAGACGAACTCGAAAAGCACCTTGGTGTAATCGCAAAATCCGGTACGCTGGATTTTCGTGGCGAACTCGACCAAGCGGCTAATAGTGAGGGTGAAAATAGCGACGCTCAAACTACACCTGATGACTTATCGGTAATCGGGCAGTTTGGGGTTGGATTTTATTCTGCGTTTATGGTGGCAGATAAGGTTTCGGTTAAGACTAAAGCATATGGTTGTGATGAAGCGTTTGAATGGACTTCTACTGGTGCTGATGGGTACTCAATTGATAACTGTGAATTGACTGAAGCTGGCGATTTCGGCACAATAATCACCTTACACATCAAAGAAAACACTGAAGATGAACGATATGACGAGTTCTTGGAACAGTATCGAATCAAGTCGTTAATCAGTAAATATTCTGATTATATTCGTTACCCAATCAAGATGGAGATGAACTCTCAAAAGCTGAAAGAAGGCACTGGTGACGGCGACGACAATCCACCAGAGTATGAGGAAACGAAAGAAGTTCAGACACTAAACTCAATGATTCCGATTTGGAAAAAAACTAAATCGGAACTTTCGGATGAGGATTATAACGAGTTCTACAAAGAAAAATTTATGGACTTTAATCCAGAAGGAGTTCATGCAATTATTCATGATAAGACTGAGGGTGCGGCGACTTATTCGGCACTAATGTTTATTCCAAAAAAAGCCCCATTTGATTATTATACTAAGGAGTACGAAAAAGGGCTACAACTATATTCATCTGGCGTTATGATTATGGAGAAATGCAATGACCTCTTACCGGACCATTTTTCGTTCGTAAAAGGGTTGGTTGATTCGGAGGATTTGAGCCTTAATATCTCGCGCGAAATGCTCCAGCACGACCGTCAACTCAAAGTAATGGCTAAGAGTATTGACCGTTCGATTCGTAGCGAACTCAAAAAAATGCTAAATAATGAACGCGATAAATACACAGAGTTTTGGGAGGCTTTTGGAACACAGCTAAAATTCGGAGTGTATAACGGGTTCGGGCAAAACAGTGATGTATTAAAAGATTTATTGCTGTTCTACTCAAGCTCGGAAAAGAAATTGGTCACTCTGCTCGAATATGTTGAGCGTACGAAAGAAAGTCAAGACGCTATTTATTTTGCAGCGGGAGATAATATTGGGCAAATCGATTCGTTACCACAAGTTGAGGGGTTAAAAGACAAAGGGTTTGAAATTTTGTACCTCACTGATAATGTAGACGAGTTTTGTTTACAAATGCTCGGAGGATATGGCAAGGTTGACGACGAAGTCAAACCATTTAAGTCGGTGCAAAGTGCCGATGTTGACATTGCTGACGAGAGCGAAAAAGAAGAAATTAAAAAAGCGAACGAGGAATCAAAAGAGTTACTCGCCGCAATGAAAGATGCGTTAAACGCAGGCGATAATTCACGAGTGGCAGATATTAAGATTTCAAAACGCCTGAAGTCACACCCCGTTTGTTTGACGAGTTCTGGTGTGTTATCGACACAGATGGAAAAAGTTTTGTCGCAAATGCCGACTGATAATAACGCTAAAGCAGACAAAGTCCTTGAAATTAATCGTAATCATGCGATTTTTGATAAGCTACAATTTCTTTATGACAATGATAAAGACAAGCTCTCGACTTATGCCGAAGTTTTGTATAATCAAGCTCTCTTGATTGAAGGAATACCAATTGAAAATCCATCTGAGTTTGCACGTAAAATGTGTGAGCTTATGGTGTAGGCAAAACAAGAGGAGTCCCCCGTAAGCGGAGTTTTGCAAAGCGAGAGTTTGCGGTGTCGGCAACTCGAAGCCTTGCTTCGGTTTTGTTTTGCTTGACGAATCTTAAAGTCTATGCTATAATAATAATGGCGTGTTAAATCAAAAACCTCCACAGTGATTTTTCTGTGGAGGTTTTGTGGTAGATGGCGTGTTTTATAACACGTTAGTGAAAGGAGTGCATTGTAAAAAATGGACGTTTTAAATCCAAAATTGGCAGAACAAATCCTTGAATTTGAGCGTGCTTGTTTTGCTAAACCATGGAGTAATGTTAGCTTAACCGAACACTCAATCTGTATAATTTATGAATATGGGTACGCACTTGGTGTTAGGTTATCGGGAGAGTGTGAGCTGCTTAGAATCGCTGTTTTGCCAGAATTTCGTGGCAAAGGTTACGGACTTTCTTTAATGCGAGAGTTCTTGGGAAAATGCAAAAAAGCACGAGTGTTCCTTGAAGTTGCTTCAAAGAATACTCATGCTATTCGGTTGTATGAAAAGGTGGGATTTGAACAAATTTCATGCCGTAAGGGGTATTATGGCGATGATGATGCGATTGTGATGGCTATAAAAAGAATGTAGCTCTATCAATTCCCCACATAATACCTTCCGAAACCCTTTGTATTCCTATAAACACAAAGTTATATTGCATCGGAACTACGAAAATAAACAGCATTAAACCTAATCTAAGTTTATTTGAATTAGCCTCAAGCCAATAAGAAGCACGGTTGCCGATAAAATACATTAAGATTTTTGAGCCGTCAAGTGGCGGTATAGGAATCAGGTTGAACACTGCCAAGAAAACGCTAATATTAGCAATCGAAAATAATGCGATTGCCATGTAAAATAAGAATGAGCGTTCAATTTCAGCCTCAAAAGTAAGGTTGCTCCAGATGATTTTTGAAATCGCTACAAATACTAACGCCAACAAAATATTTGACACCGGACCCGCCGCTGCGGTAATCGACATAAATCCTCTAGTACTGATTTTACGAGTAGCGTTCCTTGGGTCAACCGGAACTGGTTTTGCCCATCCAAAAGGTAAAATCAGCATACAGATTGCACCTATAAGGTCTATATGTGCGAAAGGGTTTAGCGTTAATCGTCCGTTATATTTTGCGGTATCGTCACCTAATTTATGAGCGGCATAAGCGTGAGCAAATTCATGAATAGGGAAAACTATAAATATAATCGCTGCTACCGCAAAAAAGCCGAACAAAACGTCATACGCTGTAATCCCGCCAGTTCCACCGATGTATTGAAACAACATCGGAATAGGTCGCCATAATATTCTGTTCATTAACCATTCTCCTCTTCTTGATTTTCTTCATCTAATTCTTCGTCAATGTCCGCATCAGTTTTTTTTAGAAACTCATTCAGATAATCCGAAATAGCACGTACTTTTTTATTATCTATACAAAGACACATAATCGCAATTGCGTTGAGTGTGAGTATAGTTCCGCCGAAAATATACAAAGCGTTATATTCATATCCATGCGGCATAAATGGCAGGATTTCCACTCTGCTACCAACAAAATAGAAAAGCTGATTAAATAAAATTGCTAACGGAATTGATAAAAGCATAATGATTCTTGAAAATCGCTTTATTCCGGTTGATGCGGTGACTTTACCTAAAATTTGACACTTGCCGTCGTCATAATCAAAGATTTCGCCTTTAAACATAGTATCGCAAAAATCGCTACCATAATTATGGTGATAGTATAGAACGTATTTACGGTCTTTAGTTGAAGTTGTGTGAACGTATAAAGCACGCCCTTTACCGTTTGCTTTTTTTCGGGAGCGTTTGTTGATTTGCATTGCCGTTTTTAAAGCGACTTTCTCCCACTTATTGCGTGCTTGTTTTGAAGAAAGTTCGCCATCAATCAGTATTTCTGCTGAAAAAAGTGAAGTCAAGTCTCAAATTCCTTTCCGTTTATGAATGTCTTTTCCGGAACTGCTAATACATCATAAAATGCTTGTTCTCTATCGAACACGATTATGTCCGCATCTTTGCCGAGTTCAAGACTACCCACACGGTCGTCTAACCCGCAAATTTCAGCAGCTTCGATTGTGATTTTGCGCAATGCGTTTTCTGTGGGCAACCCCGCACGAATTGTTAGACCAGTTGATAACGGCAGATACTGAATCGGGACTACTGGGTGGTCAGTCGCAATCGCAAATCGTATACCGTTTTTGAAAAGCATACCAGCTGTATCAATCGTGTGGCCACTGAGTTCTGGTTTGCTTCTATCACAAATCACTGGTCCTAATATGAACGGAACATCTAACATTTTTAGCTCATCAGTGATTTCACCAGATTCAGTTCCGTGAAGAATAGTCAGCTTTAAGTCAAATTCCTCGGCGATTCGTATGGCCGAAAAAATATCATCAGCTCTGTGTGCGTGTGCATGGACTGGGATTTCTTTTCGTAGAACTGGCAACAACGCTTCACACTTGATGTCATATTCTGGTGGTTCACAATCAGGGTCTTCTTCTGATTTTTGAATAGCTTCTAAATATCGAACCGCTTTAAACAGCTGTTCTCGAATTAGTGCGGCAGTTGCCATTCTGGTGTTAGGGGTTTCGCCACGTTCACGATACACCATCTTCGGGTTTTCGCCGAAAGCAAATTTCATGGCCGCTGGAGATTTTATTATACGATTATCAATCCGAGAACTGCCTGCTGTTTTCATGGCGATAAATTGACCGCCTATCGGGTTAGCACTACCAGGCCCACACATGACTGTTGTTACTCCAGCTTTGAGTGCTTCAGAAAAACAATAATCGGTGGGGTTCACCATATCAAGCGCTCGTAAGTGAGGTGTGCATGGGTCGGTCGTTTCATTGCCGTCATCTCCCTCGACACCTTCGGCATTTCCCCACACCCCGACATGGGTGTGAGCGTCTACAAATCCTGGTAAAATCACTTTGCCCTTAGCGTCGAATTGTAAGGAATCTTGATTTTGAGAAACAGCTTTTGTGTATTCGGGAGTGTCTACTTTGCCGATTGCTTGAATCTTTTCGTCAAATGCGATAAACCCGTTTTCGATGACCGTGTTATTTTGGTCAAGTGTGTGGATTGTTGCGTTGAAAATTATCATGATTCACCCTTTGCTATTTCAGCGATTTCATCTGCCAAAATGTCAATTTCGTTACCACCGTTGATTGTGTGTTTCGCATATTTTTGATAAGCGATTCTTCTGATTTTGTAAAGGTTTTTTAGTTCGTCTTCCGTTTTTACTAATGGACGATTAGGGTCATTTTTAATGCGATTGTAGCAGGTTTCAAAATCACAGTCAATAAATACTGTTTTTCCGAATTCGTTTACGGTATTAGCGTTTTTAGGGTCAACAATCGTTCCCCCGCCGAGTGCGATTATAATCACCTTATCACTAGTGATTGCAGCGGCAGCGACCACAAGTGCAAGTGTAGCAGATTCGATTTGTCTGAAATGACCTTCGCCACGTTCGGCAAAAATTTCAGGAATTGATTTACCAGCCGTCTTTACAATTTCGTCATCTAAGTCAATAAATCCTATTCCCGCTTTTTTTGCGGCTAATTTTCCGATTGTGCTTTTACCAGAACCCATAAATCCACAGAGGAAAATAAGTTTTGCTTTTACTTTTGGTTTTTCCATAATTGTAAGAACTCCCTTTATTATTCTACCAACAAAGTCTTGTCTTTTCAGTCGAAGCCTGAAAAGGACTTTGTCGGTTCAAGATGACTCTGCGGCTCGACCTTTCAGGCAACCGCCGCAGGTAGTCAATTAACCCTCGAAATGTCAAGACATTTCTGTTGGGTTAATATAACTTTTCTCTACATTCTTGTATGATTTTTGCAATCTCTTTATCGTCGATTTCTATATCGTTCCAAATGCGTTCAGCGGCGACCGCTTGCTCCACTAACATCACCATACCGTCAAGACATTTTACGCCGTGTTTTTCTGCTTCTGAAATAAGTTTGGTAGGGTATGGATTATAAATCGCATCAAACAAAAATTTGACTTTTTTGAGTAAAGACGAATTTAGCGGTATTTCATTGACATTCGGGTGCATTCCGCAAGGTGTTGCGTTTAGCAGAAGCTCATACTCATTGACTAAATTTAGTGATTCGGCGTAAGTAATTCTGACCTTTGTTGCTTGCCCGATTGTTGCGGTTTGCCCGAGTGTCGTTGGAGTTGCTGGTGATTTTTGAGGCTCTTCATTTATACCACCAAGCGTCTTTGCAATATCGCCAGATAGTTTTGCCGCCGCTTTTTCTTCGGTTTTGTCGCGACGAATGGCGATTGTTAAATCCGCACCAGCTTTTGCCGCTTCAAACGCCATCATTCGAGCGGTTCCGCCACAACCGAGCAGTAGAACTTTCATATCTTGTTTAAACGGCGAACCGAGCTTTTGCAACGCCTTCAAAAAGCCGTATCCATCAGTATTATACCCCACCAATTCAGGGGTTACACCACGATTGTCAACTTTTACGCAATTGACAGCCCCGTAAACATCAGCACTTTTGTCGAGCCGCGTAAGGTATGGTATAATCTCAGTTTTATAAGGAATTGTTACATTAAATCCGCTTAGTTCTCTGATTTGAGCGATTGTACCCTCTCCATCTTTAAGTGAATCGGGATTGATTTCATACAAAGCATACTCACATTCGTCTTCTATTTCGCAGAGTTCAAAAATCCGCTTATGTATATAGTCAGACAAGGAATGCCCTAAAGGGTAGCCGAGTAACCCGAATTTTTTCTTTGCTTGCATAGCGTTCATAACTTCTACACTCCTAAACTTATTTTACAAACTCGCTTAATTTTTCAAGGCTTGCTACGTCTTCTACATTAAACACATTTACGTCTTTTAGTGTCTTGTTAATTAGACCAGACAGAACTTTTCCAGGACCGATTTCAACAAAAGTGTCAAAACCATCTTTTTGCATCGCCATAAGCTGGTCTACGAATAATACCGAACCTGTGATATGGTTGGCTAGATAAGATGGCAGGTTAGTAAATTCATCGTCTGCTAATATGCAACCAGTTCGGTTAGAATAAAACGCCCCAGTCGGCTTAGCGAAAGCGTAATCTTTGATTGTTGCCTCAAATTCATCAGCCGCTGTTTGCATTAGTTTTGAATGGAACGCTGCTGATACTTTGAGGCGAATAAATTTTAGGCGTTTGACTGGTTTTGATTTAAGAAGCTCTTCGGCTTTTTCAATCGCTGTTATTTCTCCAGAAATGACGCATTGTGTTGGTGAATTATGATTAGCGAGGGTAACATAAGAACCAAAATTGCTGATTTCTTCGCAAACTTCTTTGACATCTTCGGCAGACATTCCGATTACTGCTGCCATTGCACCTGATGAGTTTTCGCCTGCTTTAGCTATGATTTCTGCACGGTTTTTGATTAGCTTAAACGCAGTTTCGAGGTTGAACGCACCGCAATTCACGAGTGCGGCGTATTCGCCGAGAGAGTGCCCCGCACTCCCATCCACACCAGCGGTATAGATTGAGCCGGATTCTTCCAATGCGGCCAAGCAGACTAACGAAGCGGCAAAAATCGCTGGTTGTGAGTATAGCGTGTTCGCTAATTTTGCGTCATCAGAATTGTAGAGTAATTCCTTTAAGTTATATCCCAAAATGTCCGAACCGCATTCGTGAATTTGTTTGATTTTTGTGCAATTATTAAACTTTTCGGCGAGTTCTTTTGACATCCCTACATACTGTGAGCCTTGCCCCGGGAATAAGAATATGGTTTTGTTTTGATTTGACATAAATTGTGACCTCTTTCTTTTAAATACTTTTAAATACTTTCAAATACGACTTTTGTCAAAAAAATCAGTGTTTAATGTGATTATATAGTCAAAAACCCTTGACAAATTGGTTTTTTTTTGATATGATTTATAAGGTGTATGCTTTTTACGGAAGATTGTAGGATTCCACAACAAAAAAATACATCAAAAGAACATAGTTAGTATACCTTATGTATTATATACCATTTTCACAATAAAATCAAGACATATTTGCCATAAAAACAAATAAAGTTTTGAGTTTAGGAGATTTATATATGAATTTAAGCACTTCAAACATAAAAATACTTGGAACTGGGAGTTTCAAGCCAGATTTTGTCGCATTGAATGAAGATTTTTCTAAAACCGCTGGGCTTGAAACTGATGATGACTGGATAACATCGCGCACGGGAATCAAACAACGAATGTTTAATTGTGGCGAAAACGCTACTAATTACAATATGTCATCTAAAGCGGCAGAGCGTGCGTTAAAGGCGGCTGGAATTTCGGCGGATGATATTGATATAATCGTAGCGTCAACCGCAACTCCAGATTTTTTTTACCCTTCACTTGCGTGTTTAGTTCAAAATGCAATTGGGGCGACTAATGCTTTTGCGATTGATGTTAGTGCGGCTTGCACTGGATTTGTAAACGCACTCGACATTGTACGAAACTATTTAGCGAACGGTTCAGCCAAAAAAGCACTAATTGTTTCGGGCGAAATGCTGTCATACCACACTGACTTTACTGATAGAGCGACTTGTGTTCTGTTTGGAGATGGGGCTGGAGCGATTGTTCTTGAGGCTACCGACTCACCAAAATTATACGCCGCTCATTTAGGGGCTATTGGTGAAAAATTTGATGAGCCCGCACTCTACTGTAAAGTTCCATACAAATGTAACAGCCCTTTTGGAGCTAAAGGTGAAAATTTCGGTGCGGTAAATCACGTTGATTATATTCAGATGGATGGTAGGGCAGTGTACAAATTCGCATCTGATATAATGCCAAAAACAGTTAAATCCGTGTGTGAAAAAGCAGGACTCGAACTTTCAGACATAGACCTACTTATTCCACACCAAGCGAATATTCGTATAATCAAAACCGCTATGAAAAACCTTGACATTCCAGAAGATAAAGTTTATGTAAATATCGAAAAAACCGGAAATATTTCAAGTGCCTGCATACCGGTCTGCCTTGATGAGTTGTACGAATTAGGGCGAATTAAAGCTGGAATGAAAATCTGCATGGTGGCGTTCGGAGCAGGGCTTACTTATGGTGCGGTTATAATTGAGGTGTAAGCAAAACAAGAGGATTCATCGCAAAACGGGCTTTGTAAAGTGAGAGTTGCAGAGCCGACAATTTTTGAAGTTTAACATTTTAATAACATAGGGTGTAAATTATAAAAGGGAGTAACAATTATAATTATGAATACTAAAATCACAGAACTTCTCGGAATTAAGTATCCGATTTTACAAGGCGGAATGGCGTGGATTTCTGAACACAAACTCGCAGCTGCCGTTTCTAACTCAGGTGGCGCTGGAATTATTGCTGGAGGTAATGCACCGGTTGATGTAATCCGCAGTGAAATCCGGTCAGCTAAAGCACTTACTGACAAACCTTTTGGACTAAACATCATGCTAATGTCACCGAATTCTGAAGATTTAGCACAGCTCGCAATTGATGAAAAGCTGGCTTTTGTAACGACTGGAGCGGGTAGCCCTGGTAAATTTATCGAAGGCTGGAAATCTGCTGGTGTTAAAGTGATTCCAGTAATCCCGAGTGTAATGCTTGCCAAAAGAATGGCTCGTGCTGGGGCGGACGCTGTAATCGCCGAGGGTGGCGAAAGCGGAGGGCATATCGGCGAAAATAGCACAATCTGCTTAGTTCCACAGGTGGTAGACGCTGTAGAAATCCCGGTCATTGCGGCTGGCGGAATCGCCGACGGTCGTGGAGTTGCGGCGGCGTTTATGTTAGGGGCAGTTGGCGTTCAAATAGGGACAAGATTTTTGTCGGCTAATGAGTGTCAAATTCATGAAAATTATAAAAAGCTCGTAATAGGTGCCAAAGACACTGATACGATTGTTACGGGGCGGTTTACTGGTCATCCTTGTAGAGGTGTGAAGACCAAGTTCGCACGTAGCCTTGCCGAGGGCGAAAAGTCTGGCGAACTTACTCCAGAACGCTTTGAGGAAATCACTGTAGGCGCACTCAAGAAAGCGGCAATCGACGGTAATGTAGAAGAAGGTAGTTTCCTTTGCGGTGCGATTGCAGGAATGGTTAATGCAGAACAGTCTGCAAGCCAAATCATAGAAGAAATTATGAAAAAAGTAAAGGAGCTATTAGAATGAGTGCAAATTCAGAGGAAACCAGAATAGCCTTAGTCACAGGTGCGGGACAAGGAATTGGCAAATCGATTGCTGACAGGCTCACTGTTGATGGGTTCGTGGTGGTAGCCAATGATTTAAATTCGGGCGAGTTTGCGGCTGATGTATCTGACTATTCGGCGTGTGAAACTCTCATAAAAACGATTAAAGATAAATACGGGCGGATTGATGTTTTGGTCAACAACGCCGGAATTACTCGTGACGGGTTACTCACGCGAATGAGTGAAGAACAGTATGACTCGGTTATAGCTGTTAATCAAAAGAGTATATTTAACCTCACCAAATTAGTTGGTGCTATTATGATTAGACAAAAGTCTGGACGAATTGTAAATTTGTCCTCAGTGGCGGGTGTTCATGGTAATGCAGGTCAGTTTAATTATAGTGCATCAAAAGCGGCAGTAATTGGCATGACTAAAGCGTCAGCGAAAGAGTTTGCGTCGCGCGGAATTACTGTTAATGCGATTGCTCCAGGATTCGTGCAAACTCCTATGACTGATGAGCTTACTGATGAACAGAAAACGGCAATTCTAAGCCGAATTGGCATGAAACGCTACGGTCAACCCGAAGAAATCGCAGGTCTTGTATCGTTTTTGTGCGGTGAGGATTCAAAATATATCACTGGACAGACAATTGAAATAAGCGGAGGGCTTACTTTATAATTTAATCGAAAGGATATTGATTTGTAGATGAAAAAAATGAGAAGAGTAGTGGTTACTGGGCTTGGTGTAGTTAGCCCGATTGGTAATACTGTAGATGATTTTGTTGAAAATCTGAAAGCTGGTAAACATGGATTTACTTTAGAAGAATGGTATGTTGAACACGCTGAGGAGGGTTCAAAACCTGAACGTGTTAGTGCAAGGGTCAAAGGGTTTGATGCTGACTTGTTGGGTGAATTGTTTGATAAAAAAGAACTTCGCCGCACTGATAAAATCAGCCAATATGCCGTTTATACTGCTATAGAAGCACTCAAAGATTGTGGTGGATTTGACAGTTTCAAAAATTTGGACCCGTATAAATGCGGTATCTACATTGCGTCTGGAATAGGCGGAATCGAAACTACTCAAGAACAGATTTTGACTTATCAGAAACGTGGTGCAAAGCGGGTTAGTGTATTTACTATTCCGATGATGATTGGTAATATGGCGCCCGGTCTTGTTGCGATTAAAGCTCAACAGCGTGGTGCGTCATTTAAGGGTAACAACTACTGTCCTGTCTCTGCTTGTTCGAGTTCTGCCCACTCGATTGGAGAGGCTTTTAGAGCAATCAAACATGGGTATCTTGATGCGGCTATTGCTGGCGGTTCGGAGTCATGCCATTTAGGGTTTGCGTACGCCGCTTTCGGGAATATGACAGCACTTACATTTTCGAGCGACCCTGACCGTTCATCGATTCCTTTCGATAAGGAACGCAGTGGGTTTGTGTTAGGAGACGGCGCAGCTTCACTCATCTTAGAAGAATACGAACACGCTAAAGCACGTGGTGCAAAAATTTATGGTGAAATCGCTGGATATGGTGCGACTTGTGATGCTTTTCACGAAACTGCTCCTAATCCTGACGGTTCGGGCGGTGCGGAGGCTATGACACGTGCGATTGAAGAGGCTGGTGTCAAACCTACTGATGTGAATTATATCAACGCCCATGGAACTTCTACACCGATTAACGACCCAGTAGAAACTCTTGCAATCAAAAATGCTTTAGGCGACCATGCGTATAAAATTGCGGTCAATTCAACTAAGTCGATGACGGGGCATTTACTCGGAGCGGCTGGCGGTGTTGAGGCTGTGGCAGTTCTTAAACAAATGAGCGATGGATTTATTCATCAAACCGCTGGATATCAGCAAAAAGACGACGAATGCGATTTAGATTATGTCGTCGAAGGTGTACGCAATTCTGAAATCAATGTAGCTTTATCAAACTCACTTGGTTTCGGCGGGCATAATGTGTCATTATGTTTTAAAAGGGTCTAATTTAAAAAATATTAGAGAAAAGAAAGAGGTAAGAAACATGGATATTATTAAAACAGCAAACGAGTTAGCAGAACTGTTGTCTGCAAAAGATTTAGGTTCGGTTTTTGCACGCGATGGCGAACGGGAAGTCAGCATTACTGCCAAAGTAACGCAATATCAATTCGCAGGCGGAGCAGTACCATCAATGCCAGTGGCTCCATCTACATCAGCACCAGCAGATGTTACACCAATCGCAACAACGCCAGCAAGTGGTGCGGGTGGAAACGTCGTTACATCACCAATGGTAGGGACTTTTTATTCAGCGCCTGCTCCCGAAAAACCAGCGTTTGTTAAGGTCGGTGATTCTGTCAAAAAAGGTCAGGTTGTTTGTATTGTAGAGGCTATGAAACTCATGAATGAAATCACCAGCGAATTTGACGGAACTGTGGCTGAAATTTTAGTCAAAGACGGTGACTTGGTTGATTTCGGCAAAGAAATGATTCGTATTTCTTGAGAAAAAGCAAAACAAGAGGCCTCCCGAAAGACGGGTTCTGCCAACGTGCAGGCAACTCGAAGTCTTGCTCGTCTGTAGTGGGGGAACTCGACGAAAGCAAGACAAGAGTGCGTAAATCAAATTAACTCGAAAGGTGTCCCACTAACATGAAGCTAACTCAAGAACAAATCAAAGAAATAATTCCACACCGTGACCCGTTTTTACTAATCGACGAAATTGTTGAATGTGAACCAGGGAAATCTGTTGTGGCGATTAAAAATATTAGGGAAGACGATTTTTGGTTCAAGGGACATTTCCCTGGTCATCCAGTAGTTCCAGGTGTGCTTATGCTTGAAATGTTGGCTCAGGCAGGGGCTTGTGCTATGCTCATGCTCCCAGAAAACAAGGGCAAACTCGGCTTTTTCGGAGGGGTGAAAGACGCTAAATTTCGCCGTCAAGTGATACCTGGTGATGTGCTTCGATTAGAAGTCGAAATCGTTAAGACAAGAGGAGCTGTCGGGTTCGGAAAAGGGTTGGCAAGCGTTAATGGCGACCGCGCAGTTAGTGCGGAGATTAGCTTTGCTTTGAAGTGAGGCTTTTCACGAAAGTTGTACGTTATATAGGTGGCATGGGCGGATTATAATAGACCAGTCCGAAAGAAAAGTCGCCGTGCGTTAGTTTGCGTGAAGGTCTATTAGATATGATTAAAACAATTCAAGAGAGCGAAAGGTGAAAAAATATGTTCAAAAAAATACTAATAGCAAACAGAGGCGAAATCGCTGTACGAATTATCCGTGCTTGTCGTGAACTCGGCATCAAAACAGTTGCTGTGTATTCAGCGGCGGATAAAAACGCACTCCACGCACAAATTGCAGATGAAGCGGTGTGTGTCGGAGGGGCACAATCGCGTGAATCTTACCTAAACACAAACGCAATCATCACAGCGTGTGAAGCGACTGGTGCTCAAGCAATTCACCCAGGGTATGGGTTTTTATCCGAAAACCATGAGTTCGTTCGGCTTTGCAAAAAATGCAAAATCAAATGGATTGGGCCTTCTCCTGAAGCGATGGAGGCTATGGGCGATAAAGCTAATGCCAAGCAGACCGTCGTAAAAGCTGGGGTTCCAGTAGTTCCTGGGTCTGACGGTGTGGTTATCAGTTTGGAAGAAGCGAAAAAAATCGCCAAAGAAATTGGTTATCCGATTATGGTAAAAGCATCAGCTGGTGGCGGCGGTCGTGGAATCCGATTCGTAGAAAAAGAAGAGGACTTAGAAGCGGCGATGGCATCATCTAAACAAGATGCTTTGACTTTCTTTGGAAACGGTGATGTGTATATTGAAAAATTTGTCGTAAACCCTAAGCATATTGAAATTCAGCTTTTGGCGGATGAACACGGAAACGCTATTCATTTAGGTGAACGTGATTGTTCTACCCAACGCCGAAATCAAAAGTTGATTGAAGAATCGCCATCACCAGTCGTAAACGATGAGTTACGTCAAAAAATTGGAATGGCGGCAGTAAAAGTCGCAAAATCTTGTGGTTATGCGAACGCTGGCACGATTGAGTTTTTGCTTGGCGAAGATGGCAACTTTTATTTCATGGAAATGAACGCACGTATTCAGGTAGAACACCCTGTTACTGAAATGGTGACTGGAATTGACTTGATTAAAGCACAAATTCGCATAGCTGCTGGCGAAAAGTTGCCATGGACTCAAGATGACATCAAGCTTAGTGGTCATGTAATCGAGTGTAGAATTAACGCTGAAGATTCAGCGAATAATTTCCGCCCAAGCCCAGGGTTAATCAAGAACTTACATTTCCCGGGTGGATACGGTGTGAGAATCGATTCTGCTATGTATCATGGATATACAATTCCGCCGTTTTATGATTCGATGATTGCTAAGGTAATCGTTCATGGAAATGACCGTGCTGAAGCTATTCAAAAAATGCGAGTAGCTTTGTCTGAATTTATTCTCGATGGTGACGGTGTGTGTGCAAATATTGACTTCCAACTTCATATCTTAAAAGATGAAACTTTCCTCGCTGGAAAGTATGATATAGGTTATCTTACTCGTAAGATGGCGGCTGAAAATTTGTGAGTATAGTCGTTTGAATTGAAAATGGGCGAAGAATTTACGAGGATGTTTTTCGTCAGACAAGGCGGTTTTGCCCTATCAAGCAGGCAAAGCCTGCTCTCATGGGCTTTGTGCGAATATCCGTAGATATTTAATCAAAAACCAA
>WRGW01000087.1 GCA_009786985.1 Oscillospiraceae bacterium | reverse complement strand
GTAAATTCCCCCTTTGGGGATACTCTTGTTTGGCTTCCGTCGAGATACCCCGACGGGGGAAGTAAATTCCCCCTTTGGGGATACTCTTGTTTGGCTTTAACTTTGTGAAAAAGCTGGAACCATTGATTCGGCATATTCAACACCAAGCCCATATGCTCCACCATATTCTTTGACAATGTTCATTACAGCTTGATAAGTGTCTTTATTTCCCCAGTCACGCTGAAATTCCAGCATAGTTTGTTGCCACGTCAAAGGAATAACACCAGCCTGTATCATGCGTTGCATTGCTACGTCGTGAGCTGCTTTTGTGGCACCACCGCAGGCATCCTCCACTACAAAGGCTTCGTAGTTATCCTCAAGCATGGAGAGTGCAGGAAACGTGATGCAAGCCTCAGTCCAAAGCCCTGCTAGTATCAATTTCTTGCGTTTAGTAGCAGATACGGCGTTTCTTAAATTTTCGTCTTCCCAGCAGTTAATGGAGCTCCTGTCAATCGGTACAAATTCGGGACAAGCATCTGTTAAGAGTTTGGCTATAGGACCAGAGAACTCTTTTTCTGTAACAGTAGTTAGAATAACTGGAACACCAAATGCTTTAGCTGCTTTAATAAGTCCGGCAGTGTTGCCTAGTATGCAGCGCCGATTGTGCGATTCCACGCCAAAGTACATCTGTGGCTCATGGTCGATGATGATAACCGCACACTGTGTGGGGTCAAGGAGTGATTTTTGATATTTTCTCATGATATTCATTAACCTTTCTTTGATTTAATCGACTATAAGATTAGTTATTCCCCAAAATATTGTAATTATTTATTTAAAATCAAAATCCCCCTTTTCGGCGAAAGCCTACAGAGGGGGATTATTTTTATGCCGTCAAAAATTTAAGAAGCGTAGTATCGTGTAGAACTCGCTTGCCATGTAAAGGTGAGAACATTACAATCTTCAAGGAGAGTTCCAAGAGTTGAGCGTTTGGCAACCCGACGTTCGATTGCTTCCACAAGAGGAGTGCCTTCTATACGATAAAGCCTTGTCACAATCCATAATTTGTATACATCGCACACATCACAACGCTGAACTTGTACTGAAATCGTTGTCGTTGGAGGTGGCGTTTGACAAACACAAGTTTCTTGACTACAGTCAGGGCAGGTAGTAGGACAAACACAAGCTTCTTGACTACAGTCAGGGCAGGTAGTAGGACAAATACAAACTTCATTATCGCAAGTAGGGCAACGTATCACAGTTGTTACACAATCACAAGCTACATGACACACTCCGCAACAAATTAGTTCGATTGTTATGCTACTTACACTAAAATTACCTGTTCCGTTTGTGCGAATTCTTATACGATGATTAACCTGACCTGTCACTGGTGTGCTTGAAAACTCCATCGAAACATTATCAGCTACTCCATTAGTGACTTCAGTATCCCATGGGTCAGCATCAAGCGGAAAAGTTAGTTGTAGGTTTTCGCCAACAGCCATTCCACGTCCAGTAACGTTTATTCTATACCGAGCGTTCGGACGTAAGTCTAATCGTTCTAACAAAACGTCAACACCGTACCAGCCCCCTTCTCTGTTAGAAACGTTTAGGTTGCCATCTGCGAAAACAAAACTTGGTTCACCAGAAGGTTGAAGCCCTTCGATATTTTCCCTGGCATTCAAAGCAGTTGCAACTACCTCTGATGGAGTAAATTCATAAATCGGCGGTGGGCGATTGGTAGTACAGGTACAAGGCGGAGGGGTTACTGTAAAACTGACCGGAAAACTCGTCGAAATGCCGTTTCCACCAGTGACTGTCACAGTTCCAGTATGCGTGCCAGGGTTTTGATTTATGCCCCTGCTAGGGTTGAGCGTAAAATTACGTGTGTTGTTGGTTGCCGTGGTAGTTCCAAGCCCAGTTTCAAGTCCACTTCTACCGCCTACAGTAAGCCAAGGCGGTGCAGCAATCGTAAGCGGACCAGTCGGCTGGTTTCCAGTGTTAGTGACTGTTATTGTCTGAGTCGGTTGTAGGTCAAATCCTACTGGTGCTGATGGGAAAGTTAGCATACCAGTCTGGCTTAAGCTAATGCTGTGAGTTGGAGCCGTAGTCGTTCCGCCACCAGTGGTGCAGTTGACACAGCCGTTATTGGTACAAAGCCGAGTGATCTGACCCGTGTAAGCTAAGCAGAGTTCACGTACTTCACCACGACCGCTACTTCCGCCAGCCATTCCGCCGTACCCTTCAAGGGTGAACGAGATTTCATAAAGACGAGAGTTTGCTGCAAAAGCTGCACTTTGATTGCCTTGTGGATTGTTAATCACCCCAAGGTTAATCCAAGACTGGAAATGTGCCGCCATATCAATCGTACCAGTGAGGGTATTGGTTTGTGGATGACCACCAGTAATCTGGCTGTTTCTGCGAACGTTAAAGAGTTGCAAAAAAGTTCCGTTAGCGCCAGGACCCACCCAAGGTTGATTGATTCTCCAAGCAGAGATTATATCATAGGTATTGCCGTTTGCAGTCATTGTACCGTGGTGTCTATAAGTCGAATTTGGGTCAGCAGGGAAACGCCCAGCACGTTCTGGATTCCAGTGCATCCATCTATCGACTACGTACCATTCAATAATCGCACCGCCAGTTGTGTTGTTTCCAGTTGTGCCATCGGTCCAACCATAAATGCAGAGATAAGTAGCACCATTCGCACTTGAAAAATTACGAACATCATACCTGATTGAAGCACGCGGAATCGCATCAACACGTGGTCTTGCAGATGCAACGTCCCATCTTCGTCCAGTACGAAACAAGGTGTTATAGGTGTTGTTCCACTCACACGAAAATCCACCGTCAGAATAAAGAGTCATTCGTGATGATTGATTGGTTACCGGAACACCGTTGACTGCTCGTGTATCAGTCCAAGCCTCATACTCCCAACCAGCAGGGGTTCGCCCTGCATAGCGTGAAGTAGCACCTGGATTGATGTTGAAGGTTTGATATATCGCCCTCGCACCAACTTGACTAACTGGGATTAACGAAATCACCATAACCATACTTAAAAACATCGCTAAAATTCGTTTTTTCATAACCTACCGCCTTTCTATATATAGTGTTTAATTTATTTGTGTTTGAATCGAGTCACACCTCCTTTCTATCTAATTAATTTGCTATGCTTGAATTGTTTGACAGGCGGTATCGCCCTAATTCCCTTGTTTAGCCTACTCCCAACTATGCCAAACGTTTTGAACATCGTCATTATCTTCAAGCATTTCAAGCAGAATGTTCATTTTCTTGATTTGCTCTTCATCGATTAGTGTGGTGTAATTGGCTGGGATTTGTTCGTCTTGTGCCGAAATCACAGTGTAGCCTTTTTTTCTTAATTCCTCGCCTATTTGGGCGACGTTAGACATAGATTCAGTATAAACTTCAATAAACCCATCAGATTCAGAATAATCATCAGCACCGACTTCTATGATGTGTTCCATAAACACATCATAGTCAGAAACCGGGGTTTCCTCACAGTCGATTACGATTACACCCTTTTCGCTAAACATAAACGAAACGCAACCGCTCGTTCCAAGATTTCCGCCACATTTATCGAAATAGTGACGCATTTCACCAGCAGTTCTGTTACGATTATCAGTAAGGCTACTTACGAGAACTGCGACCCCGCCAGGACCGTAACCCTCATAAACGCAGGATTCATAATCATTCTTTTCGCCACCAAGTGCTTTTTTCAAAAGCCTATCAATATTATCATTAGGAATATTGTTAGACTTAGCTTTTGCGATTAAATCACGAAGCCTGCCATTGACGTTAGGGTCAGCACTACCGTTTTCGCGAATGCACACAAGGATTTCGCGCGAAATTTTAGTGAAAATCTTAGCACGCGCACTGTCCTTAACGCCTTTCTTGCGTTTGATATTGTTCCACTTAGAGTGACCTGCCATGTTAATGTTCGTTCCTTTCTGCATCAATGAAGAATTCTTCGTCGAGATAGCCCACTACAGACGAGCAAAGCCCGTCTTTCGGGGCATACTCTTGTTTTGCTTACGACCAACCATAGTCATCATAATCTTCCCATTTTTTTTGATTGGCACTTGCTTGTGCGATTTTGTATAGCATAAACACTGCCGCCGTGATAATAGTCGCCGCTGCGATTACTGTAGGGATTAACCAGTTCTTTCTTCCATTCATGATTTTCTTCTCCTTCTTATTGATAGTGGGTTGACATTTTTAGTGCTGTCAATCCACTATATTAGCATATTTATTTATTTTTGTTCTTTTGGGTGGTTTTGCCGCACCCTCAATAACCATTACATATTCTCCACGTGGAGATTTACTTTCGTACAAGCTGAGTAATTCCGCAAACGTTCCCCACAGAACTTCTTCGTAGAGTTTTGTTAATTCTCTACAGAGTGCTACCTTGCGTTCGCCAAAAACATTCTGCATAGTCACAAGCGTTTTTATCAGTTTATGTGGTGATTCATAAAAAACCAACGTATGGGGGAGTTCTTTTAAAATTTCTAACCTCGACCGTCGTTTGGTTTCGCTTTCGTTTGACGGCAAAAAACCCTCAAAAATATATCGACTGGTAGAAAGCCCTGAGACCGCCAGAGCCGCCGTAACCGCACACGCACCCGGTACTACATAGACTGGTATATCACTTTTGCGACAGTTTCGTACCAAAACCTCACCAGGGTCAGATATACAAGGCATTCCAGCATCGGTTATAATTGCACATGATTCACCAGTTTTAATTCGCTCGACGATTATCCCAGTCTTAGCTTTGACATTATGCTCATGATACGAAGTCAGTCGAGCGCCGTTTTCGATTTCGAGCTTTGATAGTAACCGGCCGCTGTTCCTTGTGTCTTCTGCGACTATGAAGTCTACTTTTTTCAGAACATCACACGCTCTATCACTAATGTCGGAAAGGTTGCCGATTGGGGTTCCGACAACGTATAATGCACCGTGTTTGAGTGTTTTTTGCACCCCTCTTATTTTTGTTTTTGCCATGTAGTGACCACCCCAGACTTTCCGCCTTTCTTCCCGCTTATAAGAAACAGTCGTGCTTTTCCAACTTTGCCAGTTTCAGATTTACCAGCCCCGATTAGTTCGATTTCTTTAGGCTCTATATTATAACTTTGCATAATTGAAATACACTCACACAATCGTGACGCTGTCATGCACATTTTTAATACCCCTCCAAATTTGAGTAGTAACGCCGCTGATTTTACAACATCGTTAAGTGTGCAACCAGTTCCATCGTAGCGGGCAGATTTCTGCGAACTTGAATTGCGTTCAAATCCACTCCCTACCGTATAGTATGGCGGATTCGCTATAACTAAATCTACTTGTTCGCGGCCGCTTTGCCTAATCGGTGAAAAAGTTTTCTCATCACGTAAATCACCATGAATAATTTTGATTGTTTCGCTTAATTCGTTAGCCCCATTCGCCAAAATGCTTTTTTTAATCAGCTGGACAGCTTCAAACTGAATTTCAACTGCGTAAATGCGGTTAGGTTTGTTTTCGCCCGCACAAATTAGAAACGGGATTATTCCGCAACCTGAACATAAATCGACCACAACCTTGTTTTTCAAAACTGATTTGTTGACAAATTCGCCGAGTAACAATGAATCTGTGCCGTATTTGTGTTCGTCTGACATAAAGATTTCATACTTCATAAGTCTGTGCCTCAGTTTCGTTGACGATTTCACTGATTGGTTCAGAGTGCTGTAAGCGTTCACGCTCGTATGGCAGGAACACCACAATCGTATACACTGCAGAGTATAGGTAAGCACAAAGTATAACTCCAGCGATTATACGAATGCGCGAACGCCCACCGCAACTCATCAAAACGATTAGTAAAGACATAAAACTGAACACTAACGATACTGTCAAGAACAGCTCATGAAAAGTAATAGGCTGGTCTATATCCATAGCGATTTTTAGCGGATAAATACTCAAAATCGCAGCAACGCTTGCATTTTCAAAAGCAGATGGGTGAACAACAATCTCACTCGTAAAAGCAAAGAAAGCTGTAAAAATCACCCCAAGGATTACAGTTGAATGTAAAATCACTTTTAGCCCGATTCCGTACACAAAAATTCCACACACGGCTGAAATCAATATTAGCGGAATTATACTGTCCATATACATTCCAAAAATCAGAGTTTCTTGTGGAGGAAACGTTCCTACGTAACTCCAGTAAGCATAGGTGCTTAATTGCCCCTCAACACTCAAGATTAGCGTAAATAACAGCGACAAAAAAGCAAAACAAGTGAAAATTACAAACTTTGATTGTTTTTTGCTCTCAGCTAATTCTGCGATGGTAAGGGTCGATTTTTGACACTCCGCTCGTACACGTTTGGACAATTTGCGTGCTGCTATTATAAATAAACATAATCCAATTATTCCGAGACCCCGCGTTGCAATTGCAAAATAATACAAATGCCCTGCAAACGCTCTCACTAAATTCATACCTGTAAACGCCGAATCGCTAGTATTTGCAAAAAAGGCTGGAGCGTATTCGCCACGGAATCTCTCCAGAAAATCCAGCGGTGTCAGCGACAAAAATCGTGCTAAATGTGGTTCAGCGAAAAGTAGAGTTGCGAGTGCTATAATCAAAGAGATTACAAACGTTCGGATTGGTAGTATATTGCGTTTTAGTAGCAATCTTGCAAAAATAAGCGTAATTAACGATGCTAACGAAACCGCAGTCATACGCTCATGCGAAATCATACCAGCAAGCATTGCGACAGCGAGCAAAATCGCCATAAAATGCCGTGAACGGATTCTGTTATGCTCTAAACAAACCGCTGACAATAAAACCAACGCAATCACGAACGGGAACAGAAATCCTAAAACTTCATGCATTCCCGAAACTTCATACCAAGTTTTGGTGTGGGCTATGATTGCGGGATAAAATCCGCTGACGAGCGTGACTAAAATTCGTCGCCATATTCGCCCGACTTCAAGAATTGAAGCGATTTTGAATGCAAACACCACAATCAACGCACTGAGCATAGATGTGAGTAGCAAAGTCATCACTTTGTATTCGAGCAGGAGCTGGCTGTCTACTGGTGTATCGCCATTTATATAGAACGTGAGCCATGTATGCAGAATAAACGCTATTCCGAAAAGCGTAAACATAATACTCCGTTCGCTGCGGGTTTGAAAAAAGTTACTGATTCTTAAAATGACATTATTCGCATTTGTGTCTGTTTTTATCATTGGCGAACCCTCATCGGAGTTGGGAGTTCGATTCCAAATCTTTGCAAGATAAAGATTAGCAAAAGTGTGGCAATTATTGTTTCAATAATTCCACGTATAATGCTCGGTTTGCCGTGCATTTTCAAAAAATCATGGTATTTTACGTTTTCGCGCTCTTCTTTTGGAACTGTTAAGCTGTATAATTTTCTGATTGCTCTGATTTTGAAAGCATTATGCCTAAGTTCAATATAATCATGAAAAATCAGCATTAGAATAGTAATCGCAAAAGCCCCACCCATTGCAAACATCAAGATTTGTAGCAAGAGTAACGAAAATCCTACCAACCGCATTCCTTTATAAAACTGATAAAAAGGCGAAAGGAAACCTGCGAATAAGTTAAATCCAATTGGACGAACACGCATGACTTTATTTTCAAATTCAGGGCTGTCAGGGTCAATGTTCATAAATGCAGAAAGCTCTGCACTGCTTACTCCGAAGATGTTTTGTTTTTCAGACGCACTAGACCGCTCATACTTTGTCCCCATCCCTTCAAAGCTATCGAATTTGCGTCGATAAGCATGATGTTCGTTTGGGGCTGATTCATCGTTTTGTTCTCTCAGAGATTCTTGTCGTTTTTCGTTTTCGCTGTATTGTGATAAAATACGCTCAAGCGCTTCAATTTGTCCGTGGCGTGAGTGGTTTATACATTCCCCCATTTCGGCATAACATACTCTGTGATGAGGTGTCCCACAATCAGGGCAGACAACCACATCATCTTTTTCATTGAACACGTTATCGCACGCTGGACAAAGCCAACCTGTAAATTTAGACAAAATCTGCCCCCTTTATATGAAATAGTGTTGTTATTGGCTATTATAACATAAAAATCCGAATACGTCAAGCAAAATGTTCGGTAACACCGAAGGGCAAGCCCTGCACCCCTCTCGCTTCGCTCGAGAGAACCGACGCAGTACACCCGAACTTTCAATAAAGCCGAAGCACAGCTCTGTCTTTAGTTTTGCAAGGCGAGAGTGCGTCCCGCCGAGGTGGCTCTGCCATCTCGTAGGGATTAGCTTGAAGAGTTCGCTGTCGAGATACCCCCGCTCCAGACGGGCAAAGCCCGCCTTTCGGGGGTCATACTCTTGTTTTGCTATTATAACATAAAAGTTCAAAAAAATCAAACTATATTTTTTGTGAATTTTCACAAAAAAACTTGTTTTTTTATAAAATTTATGTTATAATTGTTAAAACGATTGTTTTAAAGGCTTTCGACACAGGTTGTTGACAGCCCCTACAGTGATTTACCATGAATCTAACGAAAGGCTAAATTGTATGGAGTTTATCGACATTTTAGAACGTTTTCAATGCGTTGGAATTAGGTTAGAGCTTTCTAAAAACCTACCTCTCACAATAGACAAAAAATATACCGAAGGTTTTGTGAATACAATCAGTTCTTTTGAATCTGCCGATGTGAGTGAATCGTTTACATTTACGCTAGCGGAATTGGTTAATTCGGAAGACTTGAATCAGCTTTTGGTTGAAATTGAGGCTATTTCCTCTAATGCGGCTAATCAAAGTCGCTCAAATTCCCTGCGTTCGACTTGTAGATTTTTGCCAGACAATCGACCGTGTCTGGTTTGTTGTGATTTTAAGTGCGAAACACTTATTGGTGACGATGGAAGCAGCAAAAAAAACGATTACCTATTCGGAACTATTATGGACGTTTCGCAGTATCACGAAAGCAATAAATCTGACCCCGTTCGTCAAGAAACGCTAAAACGTGAGGCGGAGAAGTTTTCGCACAGTGAGATGGGGATTGCAGAAATCGTTGGGCTTGAACAGCTTATGAAAATCCAGCTCCCTCTAAGCAAATACACTGGGCTATATTCGGCGATTTTGTCGCAAAATGGAGGTTTTATTTGCTCTGCAACACCAGACCAGCAGATGTTTGACTTAAAGGCGTTTGAATTTTCGGAAGCTAGTCATATAAAAATCAATCGCAAAGTTTCGGCTATTTGGGTGATTGCATCAAACGAACATATTTTAATCGAAAAATGTAAGCCGATTCATGAAGCATTGGCGGAAATTTTGTCGCGGGTTGCTAACTCTTCTGTTATGCTTTATAATGAAATGACTAATACCGACCACTCAAACAAATTGTTGTCTGAAGCTATGGAGCAAAATATGCTTCTAAACAGTATTTATCAAAAGGTATTAAACGAAGAAAATACCGAACGCACTATGCAAAATATAGTAGCGATGACAGGGGAGTTCTTAGGGTTAGACCGAATTGTAGTCTGTGAGGCTCACCCTGAAAACAAAACATACACCCCAAGTTATGATTGGGTTTCGGAAGAAAACTATGATGCGCAACCGATATGGACTTTTGATTATACAGACGAAGCTGAGCTTCTCAGAGAATTAGAGCAATTCAACACTTATTTTTCGTGTAACACCGAACGACGGTTGTTAGGAATTGATTTTACGTCTTACGTAGCGTCAATTCTAAAAGGGAACGAACGAACACTTGGGCTTGTTATATACACTGTGAACGAGCCTGAACGAATCTTGAGCCATGCAGAAAAGCGATTGCTCCGTAGTATATCGCAAATCATCGCAACTGTGATTATGCGATGGAAAGACAACCTCGAACTTGAAGAATCTAAACGGCATTTGTTTAGACTTGCAAACTTTGATTCTCGACTACTCATAAAAAATCAAAACGCACTTGAGGCCGATGTGTTTAAGGAACTCAGCGAAAGGCGACCGGGCTGTATAGTAATCTTCAAAGTCCCTGGTATTAAAGATTTTGATAACTTTGTAGGGATTCAACATGGCGATGGGCTTATAATGAAGATGCTCGGTGAAATCGGCGGCTATGGTAGAGTGACCGTTGAATGTTACGTCTATTCAGGGCGAAAGATTGCTGTGCTTCTTAGAAACGTTTCGCAGAGTATGGCAAAAATCTTTTGCGAAAGTTTAATCGAACGATATAAACAACCGTGGAGTATTAATGGCAAGGATTATTATTTTGAAATAATGGCAGGAGCGGTAACTTTCCCCGACTATGGAGAAACGACGGAAGAGCTATTTAGAAAAGCCACAATGGCTTTGCGAAAAGCTGAAGAAATTGGCATAAATTCATATGCGTTTTTTGAAGACACTTTTGAAGAAATTGAAGCACATGATTATGCTTGCACTCAAATTTTACGAAATGCTGTCGAAAACGATATGGAGGGGCTTATCGTCAAATACATTCCGGTTTATTCGACGGTTGAACCTGATACGGTTGACGTTACAAATAAAAAGGTGATTGCGTATGAAGCGGCAATCTCGCTTTCGCAACCAGAGTTTATGCCCACCACACATTTTGGTGTAACGCCATTTAATTCTCAAAGCAACATGAACCTGAGTAGCAAACAAGGTCTACCTTCAAGCCCGAATAGAGATTTTAGTCTTTATCCCTCTTACGTTCTTATGAAAATGGCAGAGAAAATGGGGGCTGACGTTCAAATCAATCAATGGCTGATTAAACAATCGTGTGAATTTTGCCGGGCTATGCGAAACCAACAACCGACCCAAAATTCAGAATTGATGGTGTGTGTAAGCGTGACCTCGCGATTCTTGGCATCTAACGAAGTTTCGTCGGTCGCACGAAAAGCCTTAGACGAATCAGGTTTATCACCAGATGGATTGATGTTGAGCTTTTCTGAACGTGTAATTGCCCGAAACTATGAGCGATTTATCGTGACTTTGAGCAAAATCAAAAAACATGGAATATTCGCATCAATTGACAACATTGGAGGGTATTATAGCCTTGCTTCACTTTTGCGACATTCGGTAATCCGCTCCGCTTCCGCTGATGTGACTGTGTTTACTGGTAAAATCAGCGAGCTTGATTCAAACTACGTCAACAGCATAATCGAACTTGCAAAATCTAACGAAATAAAACTTGGTATAACTTCAGTTCAAAACGACGAACAGCTCAAAATAGCTAAAGATTTTGGTGCGAACTGGTATCAAGGCAAAAATTGTTCAAACGCTATGACGGCGGAAGAGGCTTTTGATACGAGTGGTGGTTAAGAATATATAATTGTTTGTTGTCCAACAAGAGTTATTCCACAATATGTGCCAAAATTCACAATTTTTGCGAAAAAATCATAAAACACTTGAATTTTCGACAAAGTTATGTTATAATGAGAAGATAATGTTATTTAACTGGCTTTAATTTGAGGCATTGATATGTCCTGAATATTTTTAAAGTCAAATGAAGTTCACAGAGAGGCGGTTATTATGAACGATATTGCAATAAGCGGAATTCCGAAGGTTGAAATTTCGGATGACAAAATGTCAGCATACTTAATTTTCGAGGAATCGGAGACTGGTGAAGATGTAATAAGCCTTGAAACCGTTCAAAAGGAAATTGATATAAGCGAAATAAACCTTGAAACTGGTCAAGTCGAAATCGAAATGCCTGCGATTGAAAACGCATTAAAAAATCCAGCTTACGGTGACCGTATAATCATCGCAAGAGGCATTCGCCCGATTAACGGAGTTGACGGTATCATCGAATATCGTTTTGAAACAGGTGGTGCATTAACTCCTAAGAAAAACGACAAAGACGAGATGGACTATAAGGACTTAGGTCTCGTAAAAAATATCTTTACTGGAACTGTAATTGCCGATATCACCCCTGAAACCGAGGGTGAAGACGGTATTGACGTGTGTGGCAATGCAATCAAAGCCTTACCAGGTAAGCCACCAAAGTACATGGTCGGTCAAGGCACTGAGCTTGATGAAGAAGGTCTTTTAATTACCACCACAACTGATGGTAATTTGGCGTGGCATAAAGACCACTTTACAGTCGAAGAAGTCATGACAATCGGGGAGGACGTAGGACCTGCTACTGGTAATGTTGACTTTATTGGAGATGTAATTATCAAAGGTAACGTGTTTGAAGGATTTGCTGTTAAGTCAAAGAAAAATATTCTAATCAACGGTACTGTAAATAATGCTACAATCGAAGCTGACGGAAACATCGAGGTTAAGATGGGTTGCGTTCATTCGACTTTGTCTGCTAAAGGTGAAATCAAAATCGGATTTGGTGAGGGTTGCACACTCGAGAGTGGTGGTGATATGATTTCGAGCAACTTTATCTCATGCGACATAGTCTGTAAAGGGTCTATTACGGCAATTACTGGTAAAGGTGTTGCAATCGGCGGAAAAATCACTGCGTATAAAGGCATGGTATTTAATTCTCTCGGTTCAGCGGGATATACTAAAACCAACGTAACTCTAGGTGAGGCGGCGATTTTAGCTAAAGAAAAGAAGGAACTCGAAATAGAAGAAGCGGGGTTAAACGAAAAAATCAATCAACACGTTGAACTCGCAAACACGCTACAAGCTGCAAAAAAAATGGCAGGGAGCCTTCCGAAAGAGCGCGAAGAAATGCTTTCAGCGGCAGTTCGTGGGCGTTTTCAGGCACTTAACGAACTCAAAAAAATCAAGAAACGAATCGTGATTATTGATGAGTCGTTTACCGATAATACCTCACTTTACGTGGAAGTTCGTAAGACTGTATTCCCTGGTGTTAGCGTACGAATCGGCGAACAACGCAAAAAAGTTGAGAGCGAATGGGACAGATGTCGCATAGCAATCGACAATACTGGTGAAATCGAAATCACACCAATTGCAACACGCCCTGGTGGCTAAATAAGACGGTTTATGAACACGCCAATATACAATTTTTTGAAAAACCATGCCAAATCTGGGGCTTTGAGTTGTCATACACCAGGACATAAAGGTATTATTCATCCGTTCGATATTACCGAGATTGATGGAGCGGTTGACATTATCGAACAAAGCGAACGTAACGCCTCGAAATTATTCGGGGCGGCGCGTACGCTTTTTTCATGCTCTGGTAGCACACTTTCTATTTTTGCAATGCTTGCGAGTGTTATGAACAGTTCTGGTGTTACAAAAACAAAGAGAATTACTGCGTTTCGAGGGGCACATCGCTCGTTGATAGATGCGGCGATTCTTTTGGATTTTGAAATTGACTGGATTACACCTCATGAGTTTGTGGTTTCAAACGAACTTCTGGTTACCGAAAACACGGTAGGCGTTTTTGCGACAAGCATTGACTATTATGGGAACATGGTTGATATTGATAATTTTTCGTGGGCTTGCCAAAAATACAATCTTCCGCTTTTAGTTGACAATGCTCACGGAGCGTATCAGGTGATTACAGGTGGTCACCCGATTGATTTGGGTGCTACTATGTCGGTGGATTCTGCACATAAAACCCTTCCAGCTCTGACCGGGGCGGCGTATTTGCATATCGCAGACAAGGGGTTGCACTTAGCACAAGCTGCCGAAGATGCAATGAAGTTATTCGGGACTACAAGCCCATCCTACCTCATTTTAGCGAGCTTGGATTTATGCAATCATTACATCGCACAAAAAAAACAACAACCAAGAGATGGTTGGAATGAGCCAACGCCATTGTCAGATATATCATGGTTAAAAAGCGAATTAAGAAAGCGTTCGTATGTCATCGACGAACGTATGTGTTACAACAAACATTCGTTTCATTTGTCGGTCCGAACAGACCCGTTGCGAATTGTAATCGACGTAAATGCTTACGGCTACTCGGGGAGCGATTACGCTGTTGAACTAAAAAAACATGGCATAATCCCCGAAATGTATGATTCAAAATATGTAATCCTGCTTTTTTCGACAATAACGTCGCATGACGATATAAAGTATATACTTAGAGCTATGTCAAATATTCCGAAAAAATCTGCAATCTATAGCAGTATAGATTATGAAATGTATTCAAGCATTATTCCAAAGCAGGCGTTGTCGGCGAAGGTTGCTTTTTTTTCACAAAAGAAGATGATAAAAGTTACAGAATCGGTAGGTGAAATCTGTGCTGAAATCCGTGTGACTGTTCCGCCATGTGTTCCGTTCATTCTCCCCGGAGAGGTTATTTCACCCCAAATCGCTGAAATATTGTTGGAAATTGGCATAAAAGAAATAGCGGTCGTCAAATGAAAACGACCGCTATTAAGCAACTTGAAGAGTTGGCTCCGTCGGGATACCCCACTCCAGACGAGCAGAGCCCGTCTTTCGGGGGATACCCTTGTTTTGTTAGTCCTTTACAATAAAGCTATCCAACTTTGAAAGAAGTTCGCCACATTCATAGTCGCTTTGTGGCACGTGAATACGTAGTGTTAGTTCAGACGACAAATCAAGGCTGAATAGCCCCATTAGTGATTTTGCATCAACGGTATATCTACCTGAAACTACATCAACGTCTCCTACGAACATAGTGACAGTTGTAACGAATTGTTTAACATCTTCAATCGTTGTGATTTTGATTTTCTTTTCAGTCATTGCTTTTCTCCTTTTTAATTTACTAACACGATTATATCACAGTTAAAGTAAAAAGTCAATGCTATTTATGTAATTTTTTTGAAAGGAACGTTAATATGTTTTTTGACATAGCGACATTTGGTTGCAAAGTTAATCAATATGAAAGCTCTGAAATCACTGAATTTATGAAACAAGAAGGGCATTCTAAGCATAAAATCGATACGAGTGGCATAGAGATTGATGTTTTTGTTATAAATTCATGTACGGTTACCGAACGGGTAGATTCAAAAATAAAAACGCTGATTGGTCGACTAAAAAAACAAAACCCTGACATTAAAATCATTCTATGCGGATGTTTGCCTAAAGCCTATCCCGAAAAAGCAAAAGAGTTCGGTGCAGATGTCGTAATTGAAGGCAAATTCTTTGGTGCTGAAAATTTTGATGGCATTGGCGAAATGATTTTGGGGAGCAAATTTTCGTCTAACCAGTCTAACCAACGAGCGCAGCCGATTTTTTCGCCACAGCTTGAACGCACACGTGCTTTCCTTAAAATTCAAGATGGGTGTAATCGCAGTTGTGCTTATTGCATAATCCCAAAAGCACGTGGAATGTCTACCAGTCGCCCTCTCGTTGAAATCGTTAGTGAAGCTGAGGCTTTGGCTAAAGCGGGACATAAAGAAATCGTGCTTACTGGAATCAACCTCTGTGCGTATTCTCACAAAACACATAGATTGATTGATGTGGTCGAGGCAGTGTGCAATTCAGAAGCAGTCTATCGTGTTAGGTTGGGTTCGCTTGAACCCGATATGCTCACGCAATCGGATATAGAGCGATTGTCAAAGCTGACCCCAACACTCTGCAACCAGTTCCATCTATCATTACAGAGCGGTTGTGACGATGTTCTCAAGCGAATGAAACGTCTTTATAATACTGAACATTATCGCCAGAAAATAGCGTTGCTTCGTGAGCGTTTCCCGAACGCCGCAATCACCACTGATATAATCGCAGGTTTTCCGGGGGAAACCGAAGCGGAGTTTCAACAAACACTTGATTTCGCAAAAGAAATGTCGTTTGCGAAAATTCACGCTTTTCAGTTTTCGGCACGTGAGGGGACTGAAGCGTCGACTATGAATGCACAAATCCATGAGTCGGTGCGGAGTAAGCGTTCGGAAAAACTCAATTTGTTATCACGTTCTATGCGGATTGCGTTTATGAAAAATTTAATCGGAAGTGTGCAAGAAGTCTTAATCGAAAAATCAAGCGGTAGTGGTAGAAAAGATGGCATATTAGAAGGGTATACTCCTTGCTATGCGTTAGTAAAAATTTGTGATAATTCAAATGAAACATCTAAAACCCTCGAAAACAGTATAGTCACCGTCAAAATCGTTGGTGTTGATGCCGTGAGTGAACGTTGTGTGGGCGAACTTGTGCAAGGCGAAACTGCGATGCCACTAAAATCAAGTGTAGAATATATCCTAAAACGGCAGAAACGCAAAACAATCGCTTTGCATATCGCCGATGGAATGGTTGAGGTTCGTGTACCGCTAAAACTTTCTCAAAAAAATATAGACAAGTTTGTTAAATCAAGAGAAGGCTGGATTTTAAAAAAATTGTCGTTACTTCGTGAAATCACCGAAAAACGAAAAGAATTTATTCTTGATTACGGCAATAAAGTACTTTATCTTGGTAAGGAATACCCAATCGTTGCTCGTTCAAGCGATGTGATGGAGTTTGACTTTGAAACAGGCAAATTCTACCTGCCGCCTAATTTATCACTCGAAAGTATTAAAATATCAATGGTTCATATTTATAAGATGTTGGCTCGCAGTATGCTCACTCACAAAGTCGCTCATTTTGCCAAACTTATGAATGTTGTGCCACTCTCTGTTAAAATCAACAGTGCCAAAACAAGATGGGGGAGCTGTTCGCCTCAAAATTATATAAATTTTTCGTGGAAACTAATTTTAGCAGATGAACCTACAATCGATTACGTTGTCATACATGAATTGGCACACATTATAGAGCCGAACCATTCAAAGCGGTTTTGGGCGATTGTAGCGGATTTTATGCCAAACTATAAGAAGCAACAATTACACTTAAAAGAGTTACAGAAACGAATTAGTATCGAAAATTGGTGATGTTCGGTAACGCCGCAGGGCAAAGCTCTCGAAGAGCAGACAACTCGAAGTTTGCCGTAGGCAAACGAGAAACAGGGGCATTTTGAGCAACGAAAGTCACGAGCGGCTTTGCTGTGAGTGTTAAGACTTTCGTTGCGGAGTTAATAAACAAGGAGCCTAAACACATATGACATTAACCGAAGAGCAGTTAATCGCCGAGCTAAAAAATGAAAGTGGCAATGTTCGGCAAATTTATTATTTGCACGGGAAAGAAATCTTCCTTGTGCAGACATATGCGAAAAAAATCGCTGCGAAAGCACTTGGTGACGGAGACCCTTTGCTGAATTATGCAAAAATAGTAGGTGTGCCAGATTTGTCTGAATTAGCCGATTTTGTTGACGCACTCCCAGTATTCGCTGAAAGGCGTGTTCTTATGCTAAATGACCTAAACCCCGAAAATCTCGATAAAGATAGTCTGGAACGTTTAATCGAAATTTTGCAAAACATTAGCGATACCACCTGTGTGATTATATACGCTACTGGATTTGTGCCTGATATCAAAAAAGCTAAGACCAAGAAATTACTCACATTATTTCAGGGCAAAGATAGCGAGAAATCCAAGGCAAAACCCACGCCTAAAAGTAATAAATCGACAGATTATGCTATAATTGACTTTGAAAAAATGAGCGAGGCTAAAATCGTTTCACGAATCGAAAATCGTGTGAACAAACTTGGTTGTAAGATTAGTAAAGATAACGCTGTTCATTTAGCACGTGTCTGCTTACGAAATTATACTATGATTTTTACTGAACTCGGCAAGCTCTGTGCGTATGTCGATTATAAAGGCGAGATTAGCCGAAAGATGATTGATACACTCACCGAACGCCAGCTTGAATCTGCGGTTTTTGCGTTGGCTGGCGAAATCACATCAAAACGGAGTGCGAACGCTTTTCGGTTGTTAGACGAGCTACTCCAGCAAGGCAATGACCCAGTAGTTATTATATCTACTTTAGCGATGACTTTTGTTGACTTCTATCGGGCAAAACTCGCAAGTTCGGTGAATCGGCGTGCTGACCAGGTGGTGAGCGATTTTAATTATCCGCCTAACCGTTCATGGACGGTCGGGAAAGCATTTGCGGCAGTCGGTCGGTTACCAGCCTCAAAAATCAGAGGGTGTGTTGAAGTATTGTGTGACGCTGACCACAAGCTAAAATCCTCACGCCTTTCAAACAGAATAATCGTTGAAAGAGCAATCGCACAATTGATTCGTTTGTGTTGAGAACTTCTGAGGAGGTTGCCTATGGCAAAACTAAAATTAAATCAAGCAATCATAGTCGAGGGGAAATGCGATAAAGCTGTATTGACTCATGTCATTTCTCCAGACACTGTTGTAATCCCAGTCAACGGGTTTGGAATTTATAAGGACAAAGCTAAATTAAAACTCATCTCCGAATACGCTAAAACTGTTGGTATAATTTTGCTCACTGATTCTGACGATGCGGGGTTACAAATCCGTAATTATCTGAAAAATTGCTTGCGTGGTTGTGAAATTCACCATGTTTATGTCCCAAACTCACTTGAAGTTGAGGATACTAAAGTTGACATTTTGCGAGAACGGTTGCAGAAATTTTCTATCACGCACGACTTGTTGTCTCAATTTGCACAAACTAATAATCTACCAATCGACCGTACGCGATTGTTTGAAGATGGGTTAATAGGTTCGACAGATTCGGCAAAAAAACGACTAAAATTACTTAAAGTAATGGATTTGCCTAATAATCTATCTACAAATGCACTGCTCGACGCTTTGAACAGGTTGGATTATGACTATGAACAATTGTCGAAAAATCTCGACTGCTGATGTAGCGCAAAGGCTTATAGTTTTTTAGGGACTATAAACGAGCATATCTTTTAGACAAGAGATGCGGGTGGTTTCGCATTCATTGCTTACCATTTCGGCGATTGTTTGATTTTTACCAATTAGAATAAGCAAATCTCTTGCACGAGTCACCCCAGTGTATAGAAGGCTTCTATACAAAAGCCGTCTAGCTGTATTGGGAATTGGCATGATTACTGCTTTATACTCACTACCTTGGCTTTTGTGAACGGTAATCGCATATGCGTGTTCGATTTTGATTAACTGCTTTTGCGGAATAAAAGCGACACGTCCATCAAAGTTGATGTATACTCCACCTGAACTCCCATCAAAATCCGTAATAATTCCGCTTTCGCCGTTGAAGACACCCATTCCGCGTTCTCCGTCGCGTTTCCATTCGATGTTATAATCATTAGATGTCGCCATGACTTTGTCGCCCATACGGAAGACCACATCACCAAACCGCATTTCTTGTTTTCGCATAGATTTTGGATTTATTGCGTTTTGTAGAAGTCGATTAAGCTCACGTGTTCCAGCGGCTCCCATTTTTGTAGGTGAGAGGACTTGTATATCATCAAACGGGTCAAACCCGTATGCGTTTGGCAGTCGTGTTTGAACGAGGCTTACTACAGTTTGTGCGATTTCTTCGCCTATAATATGGCTGTCGTTATAACTATCATGGCTGTAATTGCCATACTCCGACGCACCAGCATAATCAACATAATTTTCATAATCGTCAGATTCATTATACTCAGCGACGGATGTAGGAGGTACAAAGTTAGTTCCCCCACCACACGGCATAAAAAAGAAATCCTTGTTTTTACAGCTAAGCTCAGGCATTTCGCCTGATATGATTTTGTGTGCGTTAGTGACAATCAGGCTTTCCTGAGCTTGGCGGAAAATTTCGATTAACCGAATTTCTTTGATTTTATCACTAGAAATCAGGTCAGACAAAACATTACCCGCTCCAACCGCTGGGAGCTGTTCAGAATCCCCAGCCATAATCAGTTTTGTATCTGGTTTACAGGCACGAAGTAGTGCTTCAAATAACAATACGTCTACCATTGACATCTCGTCAACAATTATGACATCAGCGTTTAGAGGGTTCATATCATTTTTTTTGAACACCGTCATTCCTAATCCAGTGTTTTGATACGAACCGTCAACTTCGAGCAGGCGGTGTATTGTTTGTGCGGGTTCGCCAGTTAGCTCAGACATTCGTTTTGCTGCCCTTCCGGTCGGTGCGGCTAAAGATAGAGTTCGGCGTGATTCTTTCAAAAGGCGAATTACGGCATTTAGCGTCGTGGTTTTACCAGTACCAGGACCACCAGTTAAGATAAAAAGGTTATTTTCAAGACAAGCCTGAATTGCGGCTTTTTGCAGTCTTTCATAGTTGATTGCTTCTTCATGTTCAATTTGTGCAATTTGTTCTGAAAAATCACGATTGTGTGCTGAGTTCATCTTCAGCATTTGAGATAGCTTTTCTGTTATATAAATTTCGGCTCTATAATACACGGCTAAGTATACATATTCGCAGCTATTGCCACAGGTAGCCGTTATTAAACCGCAAAACTCTTGACAAGAGTTTTGTTGCGGTTTAATATTGTCATCTGACTTTGGTGTGTATAGCATAAATTTTTTCTCGTCGATTCCTTCGCCGAGAGCTATGTCAAAAGCGTCAGACGAGATTTGCAAGAAATTTATCACACGTTCCCCTAAACGCTTGAGCGGAACACAAGTATGACCTATGCGTGAATTTTCGTGGAGAACATGAGAAATCCCCGCTTTAATTCGCTGAACGCTAAAAGGTTCACCGCCAAATTCTTCGGCAATTCTGTCAGCAGTCTGAAAATCGATTTCGATACCTTCATCGCAGAGTAAAAATGGGTTTTGTTTGATTAGTGCGACCGCTGAACAGTCATACTTATTCCAAACCATCACTGAAGTTGCTGGGCTGATTCCAAACTTCGACAAAAATTCAAGCACTGTGTTTACTCCGCAAATTTTGCGAAAAGTTGAGCCGATTGTAGCGGCTTTAGCGATTGTAATGCCCTTGACTTCACGCAGGCGTTCGGGTGAATGTTCGATTATATCGAGGGTTTCTTCGCCGAATTCACGCACGATGTTTAGTGCGGTTTTAGCACCTACTCCTTGAAAAATCCCCGAGCTTAAATATGATGCGATTTCATCGGTCGTTTTAGGGCGTGAACGCTCACACACTGTTGCTTTGAACTGTTTACCGTACTTAGGCGTGACAATATATTCCCCAGTTAGAGTTAGCTTTTCACCAGGTAAAATTTCACCAAGAGTTCCTATTATTGTGAGAGGAGCGTCTTCATAATCGATTTCAAAAACGATGTAACCGTTATCCTCATTTCTGTAAATCACATTATCGACAACACCAGTGATTTTAATTTGATTTTCGTTTGAACTTGTTTCCATTAAATCTCCCAAAACTTGTAACTAACTTTCTTTAGCTTTCATATACTGATAGTAGGAGGATTATATATATGAGTACATCTAACAACTACTATAGTGATTTTGAGCGAAAGCTAAGACAAGCAATTTGTGATGCCGCAATCGCTTTAAGCAAAAGCGGAATGCGGTTTGCGATTTTCAAAGACAGTAAGTGCAATGAATCTTATTGGCATCGAACCAGCAATGGTGGCTGGCGATTAAGACAAGATGTAAATGCTAGCGAGGCGGTGAGAGATATATACTCTCACGGTTATAAGTACGCCACTGAATGCGCTACTGCTATGACGATTGTGTATTACAAAGCAATCCTAACCGTCTATGGTGATGAACTTTTTGACATTACTTTCGGAAATGGTGCGATTTATCTGATGGATTGGGAATTTCGCGACCCGCTAATTCGCAGAGTAGGGCAAATGTTCTCAGTTAATGAGTTAATCGAGGGCGACAGGGCGTATTTCGCCAATCCAGACTATAATCCAGACACTCCACAATGGCAGGGCGAAAACGCAATTGTTCTTGGAGCTGGAAAGTATTACGGTCACGGAATGGGGGTTGTCACCGCTGAACAGATTATACGCTCACTCAACAATGCCAGAAAACCGAATAGTACCCGTTCCGCCGAACTTTTGAATAAAGCTGGAAGACCCGATTTCAAGCAATTAGCTGACGTATTGTTTGCATACGAAAGCGGAAATGTTCCAGCGGTGTGGCGAACTTTTCCGCCAGCAATCCCAGTCATGGCGGTGGAAAGTAAGCCAGGACAAATGGTGTAATAACTATACTATAACATAAAAACCTGAATACGTCAAGCAAAACAAAGCCGAAGCACAGCTCCGTCTTTATTTTTGCATTATAACACGTTTTCATAAATTTTGCAATATTGTATGCGTTAATTTTGTCTTGACAAATTGCATAGTATATGATATACTGGAAACATCTAAAAAACTTTGTAGGCTCTAAAAATCCAAGGGAAAGGTGATTGTATGAAAATAATTTTTATGGGAACGCCACATTTTGCCGTTTCAACTTTGAATGCACTAATCGCCTCAAACCATCAAGTTGTTGCGGTATATACTAGAGCTGATAAAGCACGTGGACGTGGAAAAAAAATCACTTTTTCTCCAGTGAAAGAGGTTGCTTTACAGCATGAAATCCCAGTCGAACAGCCAACGACACTTAAAACAGAAGAGGCACTAGAAACTCTCAAGCAATACAACGCCGATTGTATTGTAGTTGCCGCATATGGTATGATTTTGCCACAATCTGTACTTGATTTGCCTAAATACGGCTGTGTAAACGTCCATGCAAGTCTGCTCCCAAAATATCGTGGTGCTGCTCCGATTAATCGCTGTATTATGGAGGGAGAAAACGAATCTGGTGTCACGATTATGCAGATGGACGCTGGTCTTGACACTGGTGCTATGCTTTTGTCCGAAACCGTTCCAATTAGAGAAGACATGACTGCTAGCGAACTCCACAATCTTTTAGCAGAAGTAGGAGGAACACTCCTTGTAAACGCACTTGACGATATTAACAATTTGACTCACACTCCTCAAGATGCTCGCTTGTCGAATTATGCTGAAAAGCTCCTCAAACCAGAGTGCCAGCTTGATTTTTCTAAACCTGCTAGAGTGCTTTTTAATCAAGTTCGTGGGCTTGCAGACTATCCTTGTGCTTTTACTTTTTATAACAACAAACGCATAAAAGTTTATCGTGCGATTATAGTTCAAAAATCGGAGGAATCTATTGAATCCATCAATTTTGAATGTGGTGACGGTCAGATTTTGGCTCTAACAGAAATCCAACCCGAAGGCGGAAAAAGAATGAAAACTGTCGACTATTTAAGAGGGATTAGTATTAAACATTCATAGGGGCTATTGAATAATTGCTTGTTATTCGATTGCGTTCTTGACATTTGCCTTTTCAAGCGGACTGCACAGTGGCAGAGCCACTGACACCTCCGCTCTCATAGGCTTTTGGGTTTTTGCACAAAAAACGCAGGCAAACTTTGTGTTTGGGCGAGTATTTTTGGGTAAAATGACGAAACTGGTAAGTGCGTAAGGGTGTAGCAATGAATTATTCAACAGTCCCTCATAAAAGGGAGAAACAGACCATGATTTATATCACAGGCGATACTCATGGAGATTTGGGGCGTTTTAAGCATCCAATGTTCCGTAAAATCAAAAAGCGTGATACGCTTATTATCTGTGGCGATTTCGGGTTTATCTGGGATGGTAGCAAACGCGAAAAACGCATACTCAAATGGCTTGGCAAACGTCGGTATGACGTGCTTTTTGTAGACGGCGTTCATGAAAATTTTGATGAACTTGAGAGATATCCACTTGAAGAATGGAGTGGCGGCGAAACACGCAAGATTTCAGGCAAGTTGAGACTGCTTATGCGCGGGAACGTGTTCCAAATTGGTGACAAAAAAATCCTCGCTTTTGGTGGTGGTGACCGTGATGACGCAGGAGATACTGGCGATGACGAAATTCTGAACACTGATAGCTCTAACTCGTCTGATAACACACACAAATGCGTCCCAAGCCCTGAAGATTTTGAAACTGCGATGAAATCATTAGAAGAAGCAGAAAACGAAATTGACTACATCATCAGTTATGAACCGCCAACTATGATTACTGAATTTTTAGCGTTGAACCAAAAACATATTAGCACTAGCGATAATCTAAGCTATTATTTAGATGAAATCAATCGCAAAGCTAATTACAAACGTTGGTTTTTCGGCAGACATCATATCGACAAAGTTATTCCGCCTAAATATTTTTCGCTATTTTCAAACGTTATCAATGCTGAATATAATCCTACTGGGTTAAAAAATAAAATTTAATTGCTTGAATGGGAACGAAAAATCTACTTAAGGCAACCTCCGAAAACCTCGTTATATTTTTTGCCACGCAGATTTTTTTGTGCTTTTGCACAAAAAACGCAGGCAATACTTTGTGTATTAACGAGTATTTTTGGGTAAAATGACGAGAAAAGCCTGTGCTGCGAAAATGCGGCAAGGTTT
>WRGW01000086.1 GCA_009786985.1 Oscillospiraceae bacterium | reverse complement strand
CAGATTGGGCAATCGCAGTCTGCGCAGGAATTATCGCAGATTGGGCAATCGCAGTCTGCGCAGGAATTATCACAGATTGGGCAATCGCAGTCGTCGCAGGAATTATCACAGATTGGGCAATCGCAGTCGTCGCAGGAATTATCGCAAACTGGGCAATCGCAGTCGTCGCAGGAATTATCACAAACTGGGCAATCGCAGTCGTCGCAGGAATTATCACAGACTGGGCAATCGCAGTCGTCGCAGGAATTATCACAGATTGGGCAATCGCAGTCGTCGCAACCATTGCAGGAATTGTCGCAAATTAGACAACTAATATTAGTGCAATCACAGTTAAAGTTCCCCGTGTTTGTAAATTGGCCACCTCCAGTAATCGTACCAGTATTATTGATTGTTCGGTGGTTAATAAGTTGTGAGCCACTCTCAACAATTATACTACCAGAGTTGTTAAGAATACTTCCCGCTGGATTAGCCCCGTCTTGAATTAAAAAGACTTCGCCGCTCATTACAATCTGCCCTCTATTGTCAAGAATAGCTAATGGATTCAGAGAAGATTGTATACCACTAAACACAATAGTTCCATAATTCCTAACAGTTAAAATGCTTCCAGCAGGTGCACCAGTATTATTTATGTGAAAGCTGTAATTAGCGTTAATAACTGCGTTGGATGGGATTGTCAAGATGGGTCCTCCTGGAGGAGTACTCCAATTAAAACCACTTCCAGATGTGAGGTTAAAAACGTAAGTATTCCCATCAGATGGTGGTGTCATTTCGAGGAAGTAATGGTACAACCATGAACTGCTAATAGTTCTTTCGATTATTGAACCCGTCCTGTCTGCCGAAGCCGAAAGTACCGCACTCATAGGCCCAGCCTCATCTGATTCCTCTGTGAATCTATTAACTTCAAGCACATTCGCCGGAACACTATCCGAACTCGCTTGCGAAAATGAGTGTGCGGAGCTACATATCGCTCCAAGCAATTCGCCATCTGCCGAACGTTTTGCCACTCGCCGTTCATTGGTTGCTATTGTGTTACCAAAATTATCGGTTTGATTCAGCTGTGTAACTTTCCATAATTTTAATACGCCACATTCAGCGCATGGCGAAACTTCAGCAAAAATCAGAACAAAAGTTGTCGGGAACGAGCAAATACAATCAGAAAAGCCACATTCAACACAAGCGACCAAGCAGGTACAATCATCTTCATGCAGATTGCAATCAGGGCAGGTAACGAATATATTATCAATAACTGGGAAAACAAGTTCAGGTTGCAAGCTGTAGAAATGATTAGTCGCTGTCGCTACGTTAGCATCCATCCCCAAAACAGGGTCGATTGTTCCGTATCCGTCGACACCATTAGAAGTCCACGCCATTACTCCTTGCCAACCGTGATTGAATGCATATGTGTACGCTTGAGATAGATTAAAAGTTGCACCCGATGGGGTAAACGGTGTACCAGTTCCGCCCCAACGTTGAAATCCTATTAGAGTTCCACCACCACCTTGGCGTTCATTAGTTTCGCCGATTAAAGCGGGCTTTGATGGACACAATCCCCATCCATTTTGATGGAGTTGACCGTGCGGTGTTCGATTAAAAGGAACACCAAACCATTCTCCCACCCAATCATAATAGTGTGGTGACCAGAAATCAAGTACAGCATTAGGGTTGTTGTATTGTGCTTGTAGAGCATCATCAGAAATAACATTGCCTTCAAGATAGACTGAGTTATACTTGCTAAAAGCCATCCCCACAGTCACAAGAATATCGCTATTTTCGCGGATTGCAGCGGCATTGCGTGCAATAAAGTGCGAAAAATCCTCCCATGAAGCCGCTATGTGAGCACGTTCGTAAGCCCAGTCTGGTTCGTTTACAATATCGATACTCCACAAAAATGGATTATCCCTATAACGTAGCACAAACGGTAGAGTATAATGCTCCACAAAAGAGTTTATGCTTTGCTCAGTCTGAATCATTCTCCGCCAAGACTCATGCGGGTGAGGGCGACCCATCCAGCTCCAGTCACCGTCATATGTCTCGAAGTGGTCAAACGATATAAGTGTTGCCATAATGTAGATTTCATGGCGTTTGGCTATTTCAAAGAACTCATCTAAATGCTCCCAAAACAGCGAGGTAGTTCCAGTAATCGTTCCATTTGTCGTGATTTGAATTGCATCGTGATTGTTTCTGCCACTAATCCACACACGCGAAGAGTTGACGCCGTTTTCCCGCAATACACGGAAATGGTTATCCCAAAATTCTGGGCGGAAATTTCCACCAAAATCATCCCAACTATCCCATGGAGTATTTACACCGTTAATCCAAATTCGTTGCGGGTCGTTTTCATGTCCGACTACAAATTGATTATTGTTGTCTATACGGATTCGACGAGGTTCAAAATCCGTATCGGCATAAGTAATACTAACTGGAATTAACATAATCGACAAAAGAATAATTACCGACAATATAACTGGTAGTGATTTCCTCAAAGCCCTCAAATTAGTTTTTGTTCCCATAACTTCACCTTTTTATCCTTTCATTATATTAAATCGCAATAAAAGTCTTGACTTTTTGCGGTTTAATACCGCCCAACTGTTTCGGTTGTCTGCCACCGGCAGACGAGAAACAGGGGCATCTTGAGCAACGAAAATCGATACATATTAAATTATACTACATTTCTACAAATTTGTCAATATGTAATTATTCATATATATATGAATAATTTTTTATGCAATTTATACAAATGAATCCGGTTGAATAATAGAACTGTGGCGATTGCCTCAAGAAGAAGCAATCGCCACAGATATCCTTTAATCACTACGCAAAGCCTCAACCGCATCCTTCTTAGAAGCCATACGTGCAGGCAAGCTCCCTCCAAGAACAGTAAGAGTTGTGCTAAGAACTAACAATCCAATTACATGGAGAATGTTCAATTGTGCTACATTAGGGAGGTTTGTCATATCCTCAATAATTATATTAGCAGGGAAGGTAAGCCCCCATGCAATGAATACGCCAATCAGTCCTGAACACGCACCGATTATAAAGGTTTCAGCATTAAACACACGGGTGACATCTTTTTTTCTAGCTCCGAGTGCACGCAAAATTCCGATTTCTTTTGTACGCTCAAGCACAGAAATGTAGGTTATAATCGCAATCATAATTAAGCTGACCACAAGCGAAATCGATGCAAAAGCGATTAAAACAATAGCGATTGCGTGGGTAATGTCAGACATAAAACTTAGAAGCCCGCCCGCCATATCAGTGTAAATCACGTGGTATTCTTCAGGGCGTTCATCAGAGTTCCATGCGTCAAGATAATCTAAAAGCGTGTCTTTAGATTCAAAATTAGTAGGGTAAATGGTAATTCCTATCGGTGTGAATGAACCACCGAGGGCTTGAACAATCATGTCGCGCTGAGTGTCCTCGCACGGGTTAAGAAACGACATCATAGTTTGGCTGTATCGCATATCAGTAAACGACACATCAAACTCCCCTCCAGTGACCGCCTGCACAACGTCAGAGTCAAGCGAATCTTCAATCAAGAGTTGTAGCAACGAATCCGAATACACAATCCCGTCATTGATTACACTGATTGTACGGTTTTCGCTTGCACGGAAAATGCCAGTAATTCTAAGCGGAATACTGCCGTCAGCGTTCCACATACCCTCATAATCGTTATTTTGGTCAACAATCACACGCGGGAGGGCGTTTTCATTTGATACTTCCGATTCCTCTTCAATTATTGGAAAAGCATCATGCAATTGCAAAAAATCCATAATTTGTTCGATTGTTACATCATCAGACATAGGGTCAAAAGTTAGTGTTCCCATAATTTCTTGATTAGCTTGGTTTTCCATGAGGAACGCATTAAAAGCCATACGGAGATTGTCTTCAGACGATTGGTCAGAACCACTCAAATCGTCAGTAACTTCTGTAATCGTAAAGAAATCATTATTACGAATCAGTCTAAATTCAGTATTGAGGATTTCATCAAAAGAAATGCTTTCGCGCATATACGCATTGTCGCCCTCTTCGCCATCGTACCCTACATAAAAACCAAGATTTTCGAGAACACTTCTGTCAAGCCTACCCTCACGCCCAATCATCATAACAAGGTCAGTCGGTTCGGACGGAAGCTCACCATAAAGTAGCTCATAGTTACGCTCAAGATAGCTCGCAGTATCGCCTAAAGATTCAGGAAAAGCAGATAGCCCCATTCCCATCATTCCCATTCCGCCAGCTCCGCCACCTTCGACAAGCATATTAATCACAGACGGGAAGTTTGAAACATTAGAAATCTCACCGTCATCGTTTCTAAGAACGTTTAGAACAGTCATACGATGCTTTCCAATTGAAGATGCAATGTCTGGAGAAATATTTTCGATATATTCGAGGTATTCGTCGCTGAAAATATTATGGTGGCTTTCAAAAAACTCAGAACGGTCAAACACAGTTATTTCTGTAGGAGTTTGCCCTTCACGTTCTCGCCTTTCAGTTGCGGAAATTTGCATTTCTTCGTGATTAAATTCTTGCACATCTGGCATAATTATAATCGGAAATTCCGACAAAGCATTTTCTTCAAACTGGTCGATTTGCATCTGGAAACCGTTTGAAAGGCTCAAAATCACAGCGATTCCTATAATTCCTATACTCGATGCGAACGCGGTAAGAAAAGTTCTACCTTTTTTGGTGAGTATGTTATTACCGGAAAGCCTAAGTGCAGTCGCAAAAGACATCGCCGTTTTCTTAAGCGAGAACCCATCTTCTTTCGGGCGTTCGATGTGCGGATTGGTATCTTCTATAATCAACCCGTCTTCAAATTTGATGGTTCTGTCGGCGTACTGTTCAGCGATTTCGGGGTTATGCGTAACCATGATTACAAGACGTTCTTTCGACAATTCACGAATCAAGTCCATAATCTGTTGGCTAGTTTTGGTGTCAAGTGCACCAGTAGGCTCATCACAAAGAAGGATTTCAGGGTTGTTAGCGAGTGCTCGTGCTATTGCGACACGCTGCATCTGCCCACCTGAAAGTTGATTTGGTTTTTTATGGAGATGGTCTTTAAGCCCGACTTGAGTAAGAACTTCGATTGTTCGCTCCCGCTTTTCTTTAGTCGAAACTCCAGAAAGTGTCATGCCAAGTTCGACATTAGCGACTATGCTAAGATGAGTAATCAGATTATAACTCTGGAATACAAAGCCTACCGAATTATTGCGATAAGCATCCCAATCTCTATCCTTGAAACTGGCAGTCTTTTTCCCTTTGATTGCCATCTCGCCAGAATCATAACGGTCAAGCCCGCCGATTATGTTAAGACAAGTAGTCTTACCAGAACCACTCGCTCCGAGAATTGCTACAAATTCACGTTCACGGAAAGCCATACTGATTCCGTTAAGTGCTTTGGTTTCAATTTCGCCTACTTTATAGGTCTTTTTTACATTTTTTAGTTCGAGCATTAACTATCTCCTTAAATTTCAAAATTATTTTTAGAATTTTTAATGGGGCTGTTGATTCTTTTGAGAAGTTTTGCAGTTTCAACAAATCCGTTTATAATAGCGTTAAACTGTTCTGGGGTTGTATGGTTTCGACAAATTTCATCAAACCTTCTTTGAATTAGTTTGACTTTTTCTTCCCCTAATTCAGTTAATTCAAGAAGTACCACACGTTCATCTTCGGTGCTACGTTTTCGGATAATCAGACCAGATTTTTCCATTTTTTTGCAAATCGCTGAAAAATTACCCTGATTAGTGTTTAGTTGTTCAGCAACTTTGCTGATTGTCTGGATATTCCCTGCTTTAGTTTCAAAAAGAATCGCCGCTTGAATTTCTGATAACTCAGCCTCTTTCAAAAGTGAGGGCCATAGTTTTGCCATTTCTGTTTTAATGACATGAAAAAAACTCGATATATTCACATGATTATGTTCCTCATGCTTCACATAAAACTCCTTTCCTTGTCACAAAATATTATTTATATTAAATATTATATCATAAAAATAATATTTGTCAATAGTTTTATTTAAAAAACTTTTCATCATTTGTAAGCGTTTTTGTGCGTTACGCCAAAATTTACAAATCTGCTTAATTTTTGTTGGAAACCTCTTGACAAAATTTAGGGAGAGTGCTATAATGAGTAGTATAGTATAAATTAAGCACGAATAGTAGAAAGGTAACGGGTGATTCTTTATGGTTAAATTAAGGCGAAGTCGAAAACTCAGAGGGTTGATTTCTGTTTTTGTGGCGGTTGTTATGGTAGTGCAGATGGTTGGTGTATTGACTATGCCAGCGGTTGCAACAACGCAGAATTACACTTATCGAGGGGCGTAGTGGTTCATTTTACGCTAATTTAGCACGTGTTTATGTTTATGAAAATAACTTTCGTCCTCTTACTGCTGATATGAGAAGGCGAGTTATGATACATGAATTTGGTCACGTTATGGGGCTTGGGCATCCAACTGGTTCTTCGGCAAGCATCATGCACGGCACACCAGGTACAATCGCAACAAACATCATGGATTTTGACCGTACCAGCTTAAACCGTTTTTATGGCAATTAGAGAGGAGATTTTGACTATGAAAAAAAGAAAACTTACGGCTTTGTTGCTGTGTTTGGTGATGGTTTTAGTTGCTTGTTCTCAAACGCAAACAAATCATACCGAAGACGAAGTGGGCGAACCTGAACCAAAGTTTATTGGCTCGAGATATATTCGAGAACAGGGTTTTTTCGCATATGTTGCTGAAACCCTTGAAGGTAAAATCGAATATATGGTGGAATCTGATTGGCTTTCGGATAAAATCGTAATTGGTAGAGTGGAAAGTGTGTATGATGTTTGGAAATACTATTCGTGCGATTTTGATAACGAAGATTGTTGGGATTGTATCGAACCACTTTATTTTAATGTTACTGACTATAAAATTGTCGTTTATGAAATAATTTTAGGAGAAGAAGTGGAAACATTAATTCTTACCACCACTGGTTTGCCTGACTGTGATTATGGTTTAACCAAGCCAGAAGTTGGCGCTGAACTTATGCTATTTTTAATAAAGGGTTATTGTGGACGATTTGGACTTTTTCATTTTGAAGATTCAATGTTTAGAGTTGAAGATGACGGAACTGTAATATCTTTCTCTGACGAAGAATATGTCGCACGTTTTGATGGCGAATTACTCGAAACTTTGGAAAACGAAATTCTTGAAATTCTTGACGACATAGAAACAAATGTTTGATAACTAACCCCCATTCCAGACCTAAATCTGGAATGGGGGGGTTGTGCAATTTGCACAAAAAAAAAAAAAAAATAGCCTCGATTTTTTGTGCATTACGCTAATTTTTACAAATCTGCTTAATTTTTGATGGAAATCACTTGACAAAATTTATGGAGAATGCTATAATGGTGGTATAAATTAAAACACAGAAGTTAAATAGGAGGTCTTCTACAAATGAGTAGAATCAAAAGAAAAAAGAAAATAGCGTTGGCTCTAATGTCGCTGTTTATGGTTGGACTGTTGGCTGTACAGGTGACAGCATCATGGGGTGGCTCAAATTGGGCTACTTTTAGGGTTCCGCGTGGCGGTGCTGCAACATCGCAGGATACGGGTGGTAGAGCAGTAATACAATCCAAAAGGCAACCAACCAACAGAGTTCGTTTTGAGTCTCGTTGGCAAACAATGTGGACAACCCCACAAGTAAGAGCGCAATCTACAACTCTTATGACTAATTGGTATTCATTAAATGCCAGCAACAATTCAAATACGGTTCATGTTCTCGGTCATATCAGTAACACAACGGGTCGCACCTATACATTACATTGGAGGTCTTCTGTATTACAATTAGGTTCTAACACATTAGACGGAAGATTTAATGTAGACTGGTAACGAAATAAATTAGAATTAACCCACCATTGTTTTTTGAAACATAGCGACAAACAATAAAATGTTCGGTGTTACCGAACATTCAAAAATTCTCGTGGTGGGTTAACGTATATACGAGGTTTTTATACTGAGAAGTAGGTTCTAAAAACGCAGGAGTGTTTATTATGCTTTTTCTTGAAACAAGTAGATACTGGAAGTCAAAATTAAATATTGTTATAATAATAGCTTCTCTTTTTGTGATTGTTTTAGCTACTTTGCAAAATTATTCGTCTAAAATGGAATTTGAAAGGGCTTTAAATTTTGCACTTTCAAATCCAAGAACTACAGTAGAAGACATTGAATTTTTAACCACGATGACAGAACAATTTACAGGTGTCTTTTATTTTGAAAGATTGTTTTTTCTTAATGTTGATTATTACGTGGTTTTTTGGGTAATAACGATGATTGGTATGGGCATACATATCGGTGCACGTGCATTTTCTAATTTGCAATCAAGTTACGGAACACTATTAGTAACACGAATATCTTACGTTAATTATTTGAATAAAACTTTATTAGCTCAAATTATATATATGTTAACATTTATGATTTTGATGTTTTTGATTATGTTTGTTGGCTTGGTTATATTTGGCGGGGGTGGTCTACAGGTTCCCGAAGCATCGAGAACAGGTGGAATACTATTAGATAACGCAACGCCTATGCCAAGAACAACATATTTTTTGACTCTTATTGGAATTGTTTTTTATTCAATTGCTTGCATGATACCGTTAGTTATTATTTCAACGCTAAGCTATGTTCTATTTAAAAATAAATATATCATTAAATTTATACCATTTGCAGTAATGGTGGGTTGTTACATTCTTGCTTTTGTTTTCGGAAACCTAAATAGCGAGATGGGATTGATTATGCGAATGTTTATTTTTGAAAGTTCGATAACATCGCTAACTGGAATGATTTCTCCGTATGTTGGTTTTGAAGGTTCTAATTATTTGAGCTTGTTTTATGTTATTGTTTATCCTGTAGGTTTGTGGGCGATTTCGTTTATTTTGTATTTAACAAATGTCAGAAAATTCGGGAGAAATTACTTGTGATGAAAAATACTATTGTAAAACTCATCATATGGTTCGTAATTTATGTTGGTTATGTGTTTATGGCATACGAGATAGCAATAGTAAATATTAAAATGAATTTTCATGAATTTTTTGAAGGACATTTGTTTGATGTTCAAAAATATTTTCTTGATGTATCGTTTTTCTTTACAGTATATCTTTTTATATTAAAAAAACCATTTACATCTACATCATTTGTTTCAAGATGCAAAGAACTTTATCTGTTTCATGTTGTTTTTTATGGTATAAAAATATGTATTATGTATATTTTTGTGACATTATTTTTATTTTTAGGAGCTTCAGTGTTAGGGGGATTATATTTACAAATTGACACACGTTTCATTTTTAATATATTAAATTTGTTTGCTTTTTTGTTTTTCACATATTTGGTTTATTTGCTTTTTCTTATAAAAACAGAAAAACAAAACTTGAGTTTGATTGTCGGCTATTCAATCAATTTACTTATTCTTTCTCTATATCATGCTACCAGCTTAGTTTCGGAAAATATTTTTTCAATGATAGAACTTTTAGTACTTAACACTTATTCTGTTGCAAGTATTGTGATGATTTTATTTATTACAGTTATTTACCGACGCAAGGAGTTTCTTTCGTGAAAAGAAAAATTTTTTTTGTAGCTATTCTTTTGTTACTACATATAGCTACTTTTAATGAAACTGATGATTTACTACTCACGTTTCAATTTGTTGCTCAAGGTAGTTCACTCGACCCTTTTACTGATGAAGTGTATTTTCCTGTTTTTAATGTTTTATTTAATATTGCGATGATGGTCATGTTCATATCAACAATTTTCAAAAAGATTTCAGAGGTCTTTATGCTACACACATATATATTCAATCGTGGTGGCCAGACTGTATTTAAACGAGCATTGATTAAGTGTGTGTTCCAAAAAATTTTATTCATACTGATTGCTAAATCTATTATATATATTGGGTTTTTTTTATTTACCAGAGAATTTACTGTTTTTTTCTTATATGATTTACTATCAACTTTTTTGACTTTGGGTATTTTTTCTTTTATATTTATTCTTTCAAAGTTATTTGGAATAAAAAACAAAATATCGCTGTTTTGTATTATTTCTGGATATATCATTGCTTTAATACTATCACAACAAATATATTTTTTCGCTGTTCTCACCATATCCACTGTTGATTGGCAGTCTACTTTAATTCCTATAATCCCAATTAAGATTTTTTTGTTTCTAATATTTGGTGTTTCCATAAATCTAAATAAAAAACCTGACCGAATTTTTTTAGGAGAAAGCGAAAATGATTAAACTTAACAATGTTACAAAAACTCTGAAAGGACATGACGTGGTTAAAGACGTTTCGCTTTCTTTTGAAAAGGGAAAAATTTATCTTCTGCGTGGACATAATGGTTGTGGCAAGACCATGTTGTTGCGTTTGTTGTGCGGACTGATTACGCCAACAATAGGCAGTATCGAAAAAGATGAATACACTTATGGCGTGATTATCGAAACGCCAGCTTTTGTTGAACATGAAACGGCTAGACAAAACTTGAAATTTTTGGCTTCCATTCAAAAAAAAATCGACATGAAAGATATTGAAAATTCAGTTGCTAAAGTGAATTTGTCCGATGTGATTGACAAACAAGTCAAGAAGTATTCACTTGGTATGAAGCAGAGGCTTTCTTTCTGTCAAGCAATTATGGAAGACCCTGATGTACTCTTACTGGACGAGCCCTTTAACGCTCTCGACACTGAGCATTTTGAGCTTCTTGTTGGTATGATTTCAAAAATGAAAGAAGGCAAAATAATCGTTATCGCCGCACACGGTATTGATGTTGAAAAACACAGTATTTTTGACCAGATTGTAACTCTATGTAATGGTAAAATAGAAAGCATAGAAGATTGTCTGCGACACTTACGCGATTGAAATGTTTGCTGGCCACGCTGACTATTACAGAAATTTACGAGGCAAAGCCCGTTTTGCGGGGAATCCTCTTGTTTTACAAAAAGTAGAGGGCGAACTGTGTGTTCACCCTCTACTAAAGTTATCATACTTACATTACATTTCGACAACAATATCGTTAGTATCTTTCATGATGCTTTCTTCAATCAAAATCCCATCGATTTTTGTACCGTTCACAGTTACAGATTTTACACCGCCTTGTGAACCGTTCGGGTTGTTGACTTTGATGTTTAGTTTCTTGCCACGGAAAGTTTTAGTCATCTCGAAACCTTTCCAATCGCTCGGAATAGAAGGGTTTACTACAAGCCCGTTTAGCTCAGGGCGAAGACCAAGAATACCTTCAACACTACCTACCATTACTGTAGATGCTGTACCAGTCAACCAGTGAACGTGTGCACGACCTGCGAAAGGCGAATCTTTACCTTCCACGAATTGTCCGTGTACGTATGGTTCGAGGATACGTAAGTCAGAATCATGCGTGGCAGGGCAGGCTTCTTTCCAATACTCATACGCTTTATTACCACGCCCAAGCAATGATTCAGCGAGGATTACCCAGCCTTGTGGTTGTGAGAAAATACCCGCATTCTCTTTAACACACGCTGGGAAGCAATGCATAAGAGTAAGCCCATGAATACCATGTTTTTCATACGCAGGGTACATAACCATTACACCGTAAGGCGTATTAAGCTCACGATTAACAGAATCCATTGACGCTAACGCTTGCTCTTTAGTAGAAATGCCAGAAATTACACCCCATGATTGTGGATTTAGCCACATTGACGCTTCAGGGTCACCTTTTTTGCCGATAACCATACCATCTTCAGTGAACCCACGAATCCAGCGGTCATCGTTCCAACAATCTTTGTTGAACGTTTCAGATAGCTTTTTGCTAAGTTCATTAAGTTCGTTTAGATAAGCTGAATCGTTTCTTGACTCTGCATAAAGTTTCATGTTCTCAACAGCATAGAAAAGCTGGAACGCTACGAAAGTAGATTCACCTTTTTTGCCGAGACGCAAACAGTCATTCCAGTCAGCATGAAGACCAGCAGGCATTCCGTGATTTCCTAAGTTGTTCATACTAAAATCGATTGCACGTTTGAGATGGTCATAAACCGTACCAGACTCACCGTCGTTTGCATAAAAAATGTCTTTATCAAGGAAACCAGTATCTCCAGTTTCAGTGACGTATTTGTAAATCGTCGGGAACAGCCACAAAGCATCATCAGCACGGTAAGAGTCGTGCTTGGTTTCTGCATCGTAAGAAGGGTCTCCCGGTTTGTCCTCGTTAGGAGGGTTGTGGGTATACTTAACAAGAGGAAGCCCCGCCCCGCTTGTTACCTGAGCAGTAAGCATAAACTCAATTTGTTGACGAGCCATTTCAGGGTCTAAGTGAATAATACCTTGAATGTCTTGTACAGTGTCACGATATCCGAAACCGTTACGCAACCCACAGTATTGGAACGATGCCGCTCTTGACCAAATAAACGTGATAAAACACTGATACGCATTCCACGTATTAAGCATAGAGTTAAAGTTTTCGTCTGGTGTTTTGACTTGGAGGTTAGAGAGCTTTCCATGCCAGTAAGATTTGAGGACTTCAAGCTCTTTCTCGCAAACCGAAACATCAGCATATGAATCGATGATTTTTTTAGCTTCAGCTTCAGGTTTTTCGCCAAGAATGTAAACTAATGTCTTACTCTCACCCGGTTTTAAGACAACATCGGTCTGTAACGCACCGCAAGAATTTCCGCAGTAGTTTAAGTCGCCGTTCAAGCCGTTTTCAATCCCCATAGGATTTTGATATCCACGCCATTTGCCGACAAACTTGTCGCGGTCACCACAGAACTTGTCTACTTTTGCACCAGCTAATCCGAAGAAACGCTCTTTATTAGGGTCGTTAAAATTCGGGTTGTAGACTTGTTTGATAAAACTATCTTTAAAATAAGTTCTCGAAATAAACAGTGAATACTGCAAGTTTACTTGGTCCTGCTCATAGTTAGGTTCGTTAGTGAACTCAACATAACCAGTTATAGATAACTTACGCTCTTTCGAATCATTGTTAGTTACTTTAGTTCTCCAAACCTCATACGTTTTGTCTTGAGGAACGTAGTACAAAGATTCAGTTTTAATGCCATTGTACTCAGAGTCAATCGTGGTATACGCAGTACCGTGACGGCACTCAGTCTTGTACTGGTCTAGCGGTTTACCAACTGGCATCCATGAGCTTGTCCAAAATTCCCCGCTGTCGTTATCCTTTAGGTATACATAACGCCCCGGCTGGTCGTTAGTCACCGAATTAAAGCGATAACGGATTACACGCCCATTAGCTCCCGATTTTACGAAGCTATATCCCCCTGCGTTATTAGAAATAATCGCACCATACTCAGGTGAACCTAAATAGTTAGCCCACGCAGACGGCGTGTCCGGACGGGTGATGACGTACTCCTTATTTTGTTCGTCGAAATGACCATAGTTTTTAGCGCTCATATATTAAGCCCTGCCTTTCTTTATTTAGAACCGATTCCAATTAAATGCTTAAACCGATAGTTTAATTGTTCTATACTAAGTGTACCACGTAATTTGATTTTGTACAAGGGCGGTAATTTTCACAAAGTTTTTGAGAAATCCACGCCTGTTTTTGTGCAAATTGCACAAAAGTGCTAAACAAATCTTTTAGCTTGACGATGATAGGCTGATTTACAGCAGAAACATACTCAAATCTTTTAGGCGTGATAGAGTAGGGGTTCACCATTCCCACGAATCCCACGGAATTTCGACATCAGGCTCATCTTCATAAAAGGTAACGTCACCTTCAAATACAAGTGAGAAGTTGCTACCATCATTACTTCTAAAAATTTCGCCGTCTGTCGTTTCGTAAAATACGCTTGTAGGCGTACTCCAAACTCTTGTAACATCACGTGCGATTCTTTGGCGGCTTCTACCGTTGTTTGAGTAGTACAAATCACCACCATTTATTGAAACATAGTCGCTGATAAAAAACGCACGTTGTTCAAAAATCGTCAGACGATTAAAAGCTCCCCATCTTGAATCAACATCTTCTGCGATTCTTGAAGGTTCGCGATTGCCTCTTACGAACCATAATTCGTTCATATCATTTACAAAGTATACAACATTTAGGTCGCTCGATGCAACTAGGCTACTGGCATCTCTAGCGAGTTCGGTTGAATCTGCGTTTTCATTAGTCGTACTAACACGGAGAAGTGTACCACGACGTTCGTCTATATACACTAAGGAAGTTGCGTCATCCGAAATCACCACATCACCCACACGATTTATACCAGAAATCCGTTGTGTTTCAAAATGTCTGTTCAAAAACTCCAACCTTTCGCCAGCTGTTAATACTGTGGTGTTTGTGAAAGAACGCACTCCCAAAACGAATAGACCCACTCTACCGTGCTGCATTGCGTTGTCTGGCAAAACTATAACGATTGACCTACTTGAAATTCTTTCACGTTCACCACCGTTACGGCTGAGGTGCGCACGCCTATCGATATGAAAAATGGCTTCTGAATAATCGTAATTTAATTGTAGGAACATTTCATTGCGCGACATACGTGGAGTTAAGCGTTCGCTTTCGCTACAACCACGCCTTTGAACGTGTAGAGAGGCTTCAGTCGTACTACCACGTGAATAATTTACGTAATACCTAAGTCGCCCGCCATTAGAAATCGCAATCGCATACGAATTTTCTGAAAGGCGTTCTGGTGAACCGCCGTTTATGCTGACATATCCCGTGAACTCGTTTGAATCATTATCGAACTCACCTACATAACCTACACTTCTACCATCTGGCGAAATCACAATTTTGCCTTGATTTAATTCAATTTCTTCTGCAATTCTGCTTGTATTCATAGAAGATGTGTTGTGTAGATATAAATCTCCAGTGTTACCGTTACGGTCAGTAATCAAGGCCACTCCATTGCCTGACGTTGCCAAAAAGTAATCAAACACACCGTCCTTGATTCGGGTGGCTTCTCTTGTTGTTACGAACCATAGCGTTCCGCCATCGTTATGGTTATGGTCAGTAAGAATTACAGCTTTACTACCATCCATACTTGTTTGAACGCTATGTCTTCTACCATCAACCGTAAACGGAGCGTTATTGTTACCTACAACCACTACAGAATCACCATAATCAAAAAACTCGATATGATTATTAACAAGCATTATATTAGGTCGACTAAAAACGTTTGCGAGAACGATAATTGCGATTATAAGAAGCACCGTTGGAACCACAACCATAAGTATTTTTTTTAGAGGGGGCTTATTTTGAGCTACAGTCGCTGTGTTTCCAGCCACTTCAGCAACATTTTCAATATTAGCAACTGTCATATTTGACGCAGAATCAACCGGCGGTATAGTAGCAGAGGTTGGAGCGACGTTCTGTACCTCTGGCATTCCCGCAGAATTTGACACAGTGTCTAACTCTAACATTGGTGAACCACACCCTCCACAAAATTTTGCACCGTTTTCGTTTTGATGATTACATGAATTACATTTCATTATTATTAACTTGTCCCTTCTATTATAATCAGTTAAGTTGAAAATGCAAAGCATTTTCAACTCACAGCATTCGCTGTGGAGTCGCCGTAGGCGACCCTGACTTGATTTCATAGCGGTTATCCCGTGCCGTTGGCACGGCGGCAAGCAATTCTTGCCGAATAAAATGCGGAGCATTTTATTTTTAACTCGCTATATTTTGGAGTTTGACTCTTAGAGCCTGCTTTTCATAACCCTATCAAGTTTACGAGCGACTTCTCTTTTAGCAATAGTTTCGCGCTTATCGTGCAGCTTTTTACCCTTACAAAGCCCGACCTGCATTTTCAGCCGACTCCCTTTAAAATAAATTGATAGAGGAATAAGCGTCAGCCCCTCACGTTTGACTTTGTCGTTTAGCTTCATAATCTCTCGTTTGTGCATAAGGAGCTTTTTGTCACGCATAGGGTCACGATTAAAAATGTTGCCTTTTTCATATGGCGAAATATGAACATGGCGTGCAAACATCTCGCCATTTTTATCAACCGCAATCCACGAATCTTTTAGATTAACTCCACCACTTCGGATTGATTTTACTTCTGTACCGAACAGCTCAATCCCAGCCTCATAGCTTTCGATTATAAAGTATTCATGACGTGCAGCACGATTATCAGCGACTTTTTTGAATGTGTCTGACATATTATGACCTCCTTTGGCATTTTATGGGTATGTTGACAAAAGGCAACCCTCCGAAAACCTCGTGTGCATTTTCGCCATACGGATTTTTTCGTGCTTTTACACAAAAAACGCAGGCAAACTTTGTGTTTTGACGAGGCTTTTTGGGCGAAATGACGGACAAAGCCTGTACAGTGAAAATGTGCATAGGTTTTTCGGAGGTTGACAAAAGGGGACGTATTGAATAAAATTCAACACGTCCACTCATGCGGGGGGGGTTAAGAGCTGGTTCAGTATAGTCGTTTAACTTGAAAATCTATAAGTTCTATTCAGCAATTGCGACTTCAGCGTTAGTAGCAGCTTCAGCTTCTGCTTCTTCCATAAGAGCGCGAATCGATATGCTTACACGGTTTTTGCTTTCATCAGCTTCTAAGATTTTTACGTCAACTTCTTGTCCTAATTTTAGAGCCTCACTTACACTTTTAACACGTTCTTTTGAGATTTGTGAGATATGAATCAAACCATCAACACCTGGTGAAATTTGTGCAAACGCTCCAAAAGTTGCAATGTTTACGATTGTTGCTTTAGCGGTAGAACCTACTGGATAATCAGCCATAAATTTAATCCATGGATTTTCGTTAGGGTCTTTAGCACTTAATGAAACCCGTCTTTTTTCTAAATCAAAGTCTTTTATAACAACTTTGAGAACGTCGCCCAGTGATATTACTTCGCTCGGGTGTTTAATACGTTTCCAGCTTAGTTCAGTTAAGTGAACCATTCCGTCAACACCACCTAAATCCACAAACACACCATAACTCTCGATTGATTTAACTTCACCAGTGTAAGACTTGCCGATTTCGACTTCTTCCCAGAATTTCTTTTTAGCTTTATCGTTTTCAAAGCGTGATGCCGCTCTAATCGAACCCACAAGTTTTCTACGATTAGGGTCAGCTTCAAGCATCTTGAATTTCACAGTCTTTTTATGCAGGCTTTCTAACTTGCCCGAACGCGGAACACCGCTCTGAGATGCAGGCACAAAAATCCTAGCACCTTCACACAACACGATTACACCAGAGTTTACGATTGATTGTACATAACCTTCAAGAATTTCATCTGCGTTTAACGCATCAGAAAGTTTTTGGAAACCAGCTTCAGACACAACAGATTTTCTTGATAGCATTACAAAACCCTCTGCATCGTTTACTTTTGTAACGATACAGTCAATCAAATCTCCCGGTTTTACAGTTTCTTCGATTGAAGCACCAAGCTCACCACCGATTTCATCAGCAGGTATGTAGCCCGATTGTTTAGCACCTACATCTACCACAACTTCATTCGGGTGAACGCTTACTACTGTAGCAGTCACACGTTTTCCGTGGTATAGTTTTTGCGGAAAAGATTTGTTTAGTTCGGCCTCGAAATCAAATCCTGGCTCAGAATAATCCATTTCTGCGTTTTCGTTTTTGATTTCCATTGTTTTTTCGTTCATTTTTACATGAACCTCCTCGATTATTTTAACCGGCACGCTAGCTCCAGCAGTTATTGCTATTTGGAGTGGCGAAGCCGTATAGTTCGCATAACCTGTCGGTCTATTCACACGGGTCACACTGGTTGAATTCAAGGCAACATTTTGCCTTTTGACACCAATCAATCTTTGAGCATCGGCTAACTCCTGTGCGTTTTCTATAAAAAAAGTGTTGTCACAATTTTCAGCACAAATCCGATTTAACTTGACCGAATTACTGCTTTTTTTGCACCCAATTACAAGCATTATACCGTTTTGTTCCGCCATTTGTTTGGATAACGCCCGTGCTTCATCTTGCCTTTTGACTGTCGCACTACAAATCGTGTTGTAGACTATATGCAGGCATATACACGTATTCGCTTGATTCATTTGTTGAACACATTTTTCGTGACAATATTCAAGCTGGTAAATTAAACCACGTTCTTTTATTGTATCACGTATAAACAAAGATGTCAAGCGTTTTTTAAGAAATTCTATACACAGATTCCATTTTTCTTTATCGAAAGTTGTCTGTGATACAAAAATAAGAGATTTTCCGATTTTTTTCGCCATAAAATCCGAAATCAACAACTCAAGCTCATCAAGTGAACTCACTACCGAATATTCGCCTGTTATATGCCCGATTATACCCTGAACTTCAGGATGCTGCCCGTCACCGATTATGACTATATGTGTATGGGGGTTGCCACTATGCTCACTTACTATGTCGTGAATCCGTTTGACGTATGGGCAAGTCGCATCATAAAACACACGCCTACTTGTCTTGAGTTCGTCGTAAACAGCCCTACCAACACCGTGGCTACGAATAACCACAACCCCATCTGGAGAGAGTGTAGTGTCAGACAAACTCTCGATTGCATAACACCCCCGTTCTCGCAGAATCCGCACAGCATCATCATTATGAACCAACTCACCCAACGTGAACGCTTTTCCATGTTTTGAGGCAGCACTAGTAGCGATTTCAAAAGCACGACGCACCCCAGAACAAAAACCCGCCGATTTTGCAACCGTGATTTTTAAAGATTGCTTCATATCGGAATCGCCATTCGTGCTAACTCATCACAACGTTCGTTTTCAGCGTGACCTGCGTGTCCTTTAATCCACTGAAATTCTACTTCATGAGTATCACAAAGTTTGAGGAGCTTTTCCCACAAATCAGGGTTTAGTGCAGGTTTCTTATCGCTCTTGACCCAGCCGTTACGCTTCCACGACTTTGCCCAGCCTTTAGTAATTCCATCGACTACATAGCGCGAATCGGTCTGTACTATTGCTTTACACGGATATTTTAGGCGAGATAGTGCCTCTATTACACCAGTAAGCTCCATTCGGTTATTAGTAGTATCGGCTTCTCCACCAGAAATCTCTGATTCGATTGGTTTAGAACTATTATCTTTACCTATATATCTAAGAATTGCCCCCCATCCACCAGGTCCCGGATTCCCTGAACACGCACCGTCAGAAAAAATGTATACTGTTTTCAAATAAAAATTCCGCCTTTAATTAGCAAAAATCTATATAATCTTATCAAAATCAAACATCCTCCAAAAACCGCATTAAAACGGCGTTTTATGCTGATTTAAAATGTAATTACGGTCATTATGTACCAATTAAAAAGGTAACAAAACCCCGAAAGTGGCGTAGGGGGTTACCTACACCACTTTCGGGGTTACCAAAAACGAAATGAAAGTGTGGGGATGACCCACTTAAACTTAAGTATAGCATAAAATTTCGTATTTGTAAAGGCTTTTTCAAAAAAAATTCAAAAAACTTTACTTAATTATGTATTTAGAAGAATTTTTATACATTAAGAACCTGTTCGGTATCTCCGAATGAGTGATTTTATGAAAAGAATTTTTAGTCATAAAATCGCTATGAGCGAGATACTGAACAGGCTCTGAACCCCCAAAGCGGTGTAGAGGTTATCTACACCGCTTGATTGAGGGCATATATGGATTACATATATGAAATTAAGGAAGTTAAAATGGGTGCAAAAAAACCCACCAATCATAGTGTAACATAGATTTTTGTATTTGTAAAGGCTTTTTTCAAAAAAATCAAAAAAATTCACAAAAACTTGAAGTTTGCTCTATGCAAGATATACTGACGATGTCTATCCATTTAAAACCCTGAAAGCAGTGTAGAGGTTATCTACACTGCTTTCAGGGACATATTATACAATAGAAAGTATGGGATGGTAGACCCATTAACCATAGTATAACATAGATTTTTATATTTGTAAAGGCTTTTTTCAAAAAAAATTAAAAAATTTCACAAAAAAACTTGACTTTCTTGTGTCAAATATATATAATAGTTATAGTGGTCTATGATTTAAGAAGAAAGAAAGGCATGGTTATATGAAAAACGTAACAATTGCGATTGACGGACCGGTTGGCGCTGGGAAAAGCACAATCGCTCGTGAGTGTGCCAAGAAGCTGGGATTCATTTACGTAGACACTGGTGCTTTGTATCGAGCGCTTGGTGTATACTTTGGTGAGAACCATGTTAAAAACCCTGACTTGTCAAAAATCACAAAGATTGACTTACGATTTGTGGACGGATTACAACACGTGTTCATAAACGACACTGACTATACTGATAAAATCAGAACGCCAGAGGCTTCGATGCTTGCATCTAAGATTTCGGCGAACGGTTCTGTGCGAGAGTTTTTGCTCGATTTCCAGCGTGATTTTGCAAAAGCCAATTCTGTGGTGATGGACGGTAGAGATATAGGCACAGTCGTCCTCCCTAATGCGGACGTGAAGATTTTTCTTACCGCTGACCCGCACGAACGTGCTAAAAGGCGATTTGATGAGCTTGTAAGTAAAGGTGTTCTAGTCGGAACAGATGCAGAGTTTGAAAAAGTTTTATCAGACCTAAATGAACGTGACCATGCTGATTCTACCAGACAACACGCCCCTCTAAAACAAGCGGATGATGCGATTGTAGTGGACACGACTGATAATAGTTTTGAACAATCAGTCACAAAAATGCTTGAAACGATAACAAGAGTATCCCCCCGAAAGGCGGGCTCTGCCCGTCTGTAGTGGGGGGGAACTCGACGGCGAGATGACGAGACTTCAAGCGGACTGCTCATTGGCAGAAGCAAAACAAGAGCTCAAGGGGGAGCTTTGCTTCCCCGAAGCTCGACGATGAAGCCACTGACACCTCCGCTCTCGTCTTGCTAACATGAAATTACGAGGTTGACATGGGTAACTTTTTTTATTCAATCGCAATAGCTAAAGTGTGGTTATATTTTCGCCTGCGGTATCGGATGCGTATTCATAACAGGCACAATCTGCCTAAATTAAAAGGCATGAACTCGGGGTACATCATCGCTTGTAATCATCAGAGTTATGCTGACCCGCCAGCAATCGGAGCAGTAATCAGAGGGCGATTTGCGTTTATGGCAAAAGAAGAGTTATTCACTGGAAATAAACTATTTGCAAAACTAATCCGAATGTGTGGTGCTTTCCCGGTTCGCCGAGGAGGTGGAGGGGAGGAAGCGATTGCGGAGGCGATTCGACAACTCAAAAAAGGTCGAACTTTTGTGATTTTTCCAGAAGGAAAGCGTTCTAAAGATGGCGAAATCGGGCGTGCGAAATCAGGTGTAGCTTTGATTGCCGCTATGACAAAAGCCCCAGTTTTACCAGTCTGCATTATGTACGGACTAGGTGGGAAAAGAAACTTAGACTTTGCAATCGGCGAGATGATTATGCCAGAAGAAATCACAATCGACGATTTAAGCGACCGTAAACGCATAAAAGAAATCGCCGAACTAATTATCGGCAGAGTTCGGGAGTTGCAGAGCAAAGCAAGAGCGCGTCCCGCAGAGGTGGCTCTGCCACCTCGTAGGGATTAGCTTGAAGTCTCGCCGTCGAGATACCCCCACTACAGACGAGCAAAGCCCGTCTTTCGGGGGGATACTCTTGTTTTGCTTGCCGTCGAGATACCCCCACTACAGACGAGCAAAGCCCGTCTTTCGGGGGGATACTCTTGTTTTGCAAAACTCTTTAAAAAAATCGAAAGCAGGAAACAAGTAATGAGTAACGTTACTTATAAATATATCAAACAAAACAAAGATATTCAAACATATATTGCACACGCTGATAACGCACTTTTTAAGATTGGGTATACCGAACATTCCACCACCCATGCTGAAAAGTGTGCAGCGATTGCTCATATGATTTTATCAAAACTCGGGTATGATGAACGCACGTGTGAGCTTGCACAAATCGCCGCACATATGCACGACATCGGGAACGTTGTTAATCGACAAGACCATGCACAGTCTGGCGCGGTAATGGCATTTCGCCTGCTTGACTGTATGGGTATGCCCGCCGAAGAAATTTCAGTAATCATCTCGGCAATCGGCAATCATGATGAAAAGACTGCTCGCCCAGTCAACCCGGTTGCCGCCGCTGTGATTTTAGCCGATAAATGTGATGTCCGCCGTTCAAGGGTGAGAAGTTGCGTCAGAGAAGAAGCTATGTCTGGTGTTTTCACTGAAGATATTCATGATAGGGTGAATTATTCCTGCGTAAAATCAACTGTCCGAATCGGGGGTGACGGAGAAGAAACCGCCTCTAACAAGGCAATAATTCTCGATTTAACGATTGATGAGAAAATCAGCTCGATTATGGAATATTTCGAGATTTTTATCGGCAGAATGGCTCTATGCCGAAAAGCTGCAAAAACCCTCGAAACACATTTTGAACTTATTATGAATAACTCACGCGTGCTATAGCAAAGCAAAACAAGAGTATCCCCCCGCAGAGCGGACTTGCTCCGCTCGGAGTGGGGGTATCTCGACGGCAAGCAAAGCTCTTCAAGCGGACTGCTCGGCGACACCTCCGCTCTCGCTTTGCAAAACAAGAGTATCCCCCCGCAGAGCGGACTTGCTCCGCTCGGAGTGGGGGTATCTCGACGGCAAGCAAGACTTCAAGCGGACTGCTCGACGACGACACCGCAACTCTCGTCTTGCAAGACAAGAGTATATAAAAAAGGAAACAACAAACTAAGATGAAAAATTTTGGAACAGTATCGAGGGGGGTTTGTGCCCCAATTTTCAAAAAAGGCATGGATATGGTAGAAGTCATAGCGAATACGGTGTTCGATGCCGCAAAAAACGAAGGATTCTCGTTAAATGACCGTGATGTAGTTGGTGTGACTGAATCGGTTTTAGCAAGAGTTCAAGGCAACTATGCTACACTAACTCAAATCGCTGATGATGTTAAAGCTAAATTCGGTAACGCTGATTCGATTGCGATTACTTTGCCGATTCTTAGCCGAAACCGTTTTTCGCAAATTTTGCGTGGTATTTCTAAAGGTTTTGTAGGAAAGAAAGTATATGTTCTGCTAAGCTATCCTTCTGATGAGGTTGGCAACCCTCTAATTGATTTAGATACGCTTGATAAAAAAGGCGTAAATGCATATACTGACGTGTTTACAGCCGAAGAGTTCAAAGAGCTTTTTGGCGATGTAGTCCACCCGTTTACTGGGATTGACTATATCGATTATTACAACGAAATCATAATGAATGCTGGTGCAATTCCTCAAATCATTTTAGGGAACGACCCGCGGGCAATTCTAAAATACACCAAAAACGTAATTGTGGCAGACATTCATTCACGCCATCGTTCAAAACGCCTGCTCAAAGCGGCGGGGTCTGAAATTGTCGGCGGTGTTGATGAAATCCTGAACACTCCAACAGATGCTCACGGTTGGCATGGTGAGTATGGTTTGCTCGGCTCGAATTTGTCGACTGATGATAGTGTCAAGCTATTTCCGAGAGATTCAGAAAAGTTTGCGAACGATTTATCAGAACGCCTGTTCCAGCTTAGTGGCAAAAAAATCGAAGTTTTAGTATATGGCGACGGTGCTTTTAAAGACCCGGTAGGCGGAATCTGGGAACTCGCCGACCCTGTGGTGTCACCAGGGTATACTAAAGGGCTTGACGGCGTTCCTAACGAAGTAAAGCTAAAATATTTAGCCGACAACATCGGCGGTGACGAAGAAGCGATTAAAGAAGCAATCCGCAACAAAAAATCAGACCTAACCGGTGACATGGCATCTCAAGGTACAACCCCACGCCGATTGACCGACCTACTCGGAAGCCTCTGCGACTTAACCAGCGGTTCTGGTGATAAAGGTACACCGATTGTTTTAGTACAGGGATATTTTGATTCATTTGCAGACTAGCAAAGCAAAACAAGAGTATCCCCCCGAAAGGCGGGCTCTGCCCGTCTGTAGTGGGGGTATCTCGACGAAGCAAAGCTCTTCAAGCGGACTGCTCGGCGACA
>WRGW01000085.1 GCA_009786985.1 Oscillospiraceae bacterium | reverse complement strand
GCTTCGCAAAACGAGAGTTGCAGTGTCGGTGGCTCTGCCGACGAGCAGGCAACTCGAAGTTCGCCCGATTAGATAAGACTTTCGTTGCGGAGTAATAACATCATTCCACAAAACAAGTCGGCAAATTTCATTTTTAATCCCCTCTTCCCCTAATCATCTTCATAAAACATATGATGTTCCCTACGTCGATGAAATCTCACACTAAGCACCAGCCCGATTGCGAGCCAAAGTGCCAAGCTCGTACTACCACCAGCACTTATGAACGGTAGCTGACTCCCTGCGACTGGTGTAATCGCCAGAACCATACCGATATTAACCGCTGACTCAAAGAAAATGATTGCGAACACACCTAAACACAACATTCGTCCGAGAAAATCTTTTGATGTTCCAGAAGCAATAATCGTTCTAAAACAAATCGACATTAATAATAAAACTGCGAGAATACAACCAACAAATCCCGCAACCATTCCGACATATGCGAACATAAAATCGTTGTGAATTGCATAAACGTGAACATACTCTGCTTCCTCTCCGCCAAAAAAACCTTTACCAGTTAGACCTCCAGAACTTAACGCACGAAGCCCTCCCCATTGTTGGTAAAAAGTTCCAAGCATTTCGGATTCTTGCATTTCTCTATCAAACAGCACTAAAATTCGGTCTTTATGATGTTGTTGGGCAACAACGTTCCAGAGAAAATATAGTATAACTGGGGTTGCGACAATTCCTGCTGCGATATATTTCCATGATAACCCCGCTGCAAACAACATAATCAGGAAAATGCCTATTAGAATTACAGTAGTCCCTTGGTCTTCTTGAATAAACACTAAGCCAGCAGGAATGGCTCCATGCAAGCACAGTAGTGACATATGCTTGATTTCGTTTAACCTGTCGCTGACTTTGTTGATGTGTGTTGCAAATGTCAACACAAAAGCCACCCGCAAAAACGCCGACGGCTGAATCTCGATAAATCCCAAATCAAGCCAGTTTAAATCTGGTGCACCTGGTGTCCGTACCCCTAAAGAAGTAAAGAGCAACAAAGACAAGGTCAACCCTAAAGCAGCAGGGATAAACCAAATCTTTGACAAAAATCTATAATTTATGCCAGCGAGAACCAAGGCAAAAATCACCCCTACTCCCGATGACAGAAGTTGCATAATCCAATTGCGCGACGAAACAACAGCAGGATTAACCCCGTTGTAATACATTGTGTAAAGCAGAAATACGCTAGACGCACTCGCCATTAAACACAACAACAACAGGGTTTTATCCAACCGCTTAAAATATTTTATGCTAAACTCAAAAACTGACTTCATTAAGACCCCCGCATTTTTTTGTCTTGGCGTTTTTATTGAGATACTGAACAGGTTCTAAACGAACGCTGCGGGTTAAAATGCGAAGCATTTTTAACTTAACTGATTATAACTCATCAATTAGCCTGTTTTAAGTTGGAATATACTCCATTATTTTGATTCCCAAAATTCCCGAACTTGTTTAAATCGTGCTAATCGTTTATTGATTTTTTTAGATAAAAAATCTACGCACCAAATCGACAGAGTAAACTTAAACTGACCAACTATATCACGGTTTCTCCTAATCAATTAGAGATTGTTGTATGCTTGGTTTGCTTGAAGTTTTAAGCTTCTTCTGTGTGGATAGCGTGTTACGTTCCCAAAAAACACCTTCTGAATAGCCTTGAATTTCATTATTAGAACAAGCCATTTCAAGGCGTTTTTGAGCTAAAGCACAGTATTCTTTTTCGCACTCAATCCCTACATATTTCCGCCCGAGTTTTTTGGAAACAACTGCTGTTGTCCCTGAACCCAAAAACGGGTCTAACACAACATCACCTTTGTTGGAACTCGCAAGAATCAGCTTTGCTAATAGCTTTTCTGGTTTTTGAGTAGGGTGGTCTGTATTTTCGGGCATCGACCAGTAAGGAATCGAAATATCATCCCAAAAGTTAGACGGATAGGTGTCACGAAAATTACCGGCTTTCGTTTCGTTCCAGTCTTTGGGTTTGCCATCGACTTTGTAAGGTGCAATTACTTTTCGACGCATCTTGACATCATTAACATTAAACGTAAACTCCTTAGGCGATACAGTAGCGAACCATATATCTTCCATCGAGTTTTTCCAATTACGAGAAGCTCCACGCCCTTTTTCTCGTTGCCACGTAATGCGATTTTGTATGTGGAGATGTTTTGACAACACGTCTCCTATGATTAAGCTGCTTTTCCAGTCACAGCAAACATAGATTGATGCCGTGTTTTTTAATAGTGGTTTAGCTTTTTCGAGCCAGCTTTCTGTGAACTCTCGATATTCAAGAGTATTCATTTTCTTGAAATTTGTCCCCCCAAAAGTTTTACTAAGATTGTATGGCGGGTCTACTATGAGCAGGTCAACAAACGATTTTGGCAGACACTTCATAATCTCAAACGCATCACCGTTAATAATTTCGCTTTTTTCAATTCCAAGAAGAGCGGGAGTTACACATAAACTCGAATATTTCTCTATGTCAGAGGCTTCAAGTGTAATCGTGCGATTGCGTTCAGCTCTGGTTTTAAGCATAATCCTTCCCCTTTTTCTTGATTTGTGCAAAACAAGAGTATGCCTCGAAAGACGGGCTTTGCTCGTCTGTAGTAGGCGAACTCGACGGGAAGCAACTTGATAAAGAGTACACGTGGCGAGCTAATCCCTGCGAGACGGCAGAGCCGCCTCTGCAGGACGCACTCTTGATTGGCTAGTTATCCCAGTTGTACATTTTACGAAGTTCTTCGCCAATTTTTTCATGTTGTGCTTCAGTCTCTAAGCGTTTGACTGAGCTGTAGTGTGCACGACCAGTTTTGTTCTCCATAATCCAGTTACGTGCAAACGTTCCGTCTTGAATTTCCGATAAAACTTTTTTCATTTCTTTTTTGGTATCTTCGGTGATAATGCGTTTGCCGATTTGATAGTCACCAAACTCCGCCGTGTCCGATACTGAATAACGCATTCCAGAGAATCCGCCACGGTAAATCATATCTACAATCAGCTTCATTTCGTGAATACACTCAAAATAAGCGATTTCTGGTGCGTATCCAGCTTCCACTAAAGTTTCAAAACCAGCTCTCATAAGAGCAGTAACACCACCACAAAGAACAGCCTGCTCACCAAATAGGTCGGTTTCAGTTTCTTCGCGGAAAGTTGTTAGAAGAACGCCAGCTCTGGCTCCGCCGATTCCATCAGCGTATGCTAATGCGGTTTTTAGTGCGTTACCAGTAGCATCTTGGTGAATTGCTGTTAGGCATGGAACACCTTTTCCCGCTTCGTACTCAAAACGAACGGTATGTCCAGGTCCTTTTGGTGCGACCATAATCACATCAACATCAGGTGGAGGGACAATCTGACCAAAGTTAATGTTAAAACCATGAGCAAAAGCAAGAGTGTTACCCGCAACCAAGTTTGGTGCAATGCTTTCACGGTAGAGGTCTGCTTGAAACTCATCGTTAATCAAAATCATGATTAAGTCTGCTTTTTTTGCAGCGTCCGCCGCAATTGCGACTTCAAAGCCAGCATCTTCAGCGGCTTTCCATGCTTTCCCGCCTGGGAGTTCTGCGATTATGACTTTAATGCCAGAATCCTTTAGATTAAGTGCGTGTGCGTGACCTTGGCTGCCGTAACCGACAATCGCAATAGTCTTGTCTTTGATGTGCGAAATATCGCAATCCTTTTGATAATAGATTGTTGCCATTTTTATTTTTCTCCTTTTTATTACAGTGGCAAATGCCACGTGTTATCTTGGTTTTCCAGCGCCTTAAACTGTTAGCTATTAAGCGAAGTTGCGCCTTTCTGTAATGCGATTACCCCAGTTCGTGCTATTTCTTTAATGCCATACGGTCGAATAAGCTCTTCAAAAGCAGATAGCCTTTGTTGATTCGCCGACAGCTCAAGCGTCATCGCAGTGGCGGACACATCCGAAATCTTGGCATCATTGATTTTCGCAATCGCAATCAGTTCTTGCCGTTCGGAAGGGGTACAGCTTACTTTGACCAACATAAGCTCTCTCGATAACAGCTCACTCCCGTGTTTTGGAAGGGTTCTTACTTTGATTACATCTACCAGCTTGTTGAGCTGTTTTGCAATCTGTTCTAACACATAATCATCACCTTCAGCGACAATTGTTATACGAGAAACATCTGGAACTTCAGTTACCCCTACAGCAAGGCTGTGAATATTAAAACCACGTCGTGCAAATAACCCTGAAATCCTTGATAGAACGCCAGCGTTATTTTCGACTAAAGCTGAAATGGTGTGCTTTTCTTTGTTATTGTTATTACTATTATGATTAGCTTGGCTCACAGTATGCTCCTTTCCTCTGCATCTACATCGACCACTAAGATATACGGTTTTTTAGAAGCGAGCAAAGTGGTGAGTGCTTTATCAACATCTTTGTTGTTTGAGATATGTTCACCGTTTATGCCGTAAGCATCAGCTAACTTGATAAAGTCAGGGCTACCATCTAAAAATACGGCAGTGAGGTTATTTTGATATTTTAACTTCTGTAATTCACGAACCATTCCGAGGCGATTGTTCGCCATGATAATTATTTTAATATTGATTCCGTGTTGAATCATCGTTGCAAGTTCCATAAACTGCATTTGAAAGCTACCATCTCCGCAAATCGCAACTACTTCACGTTCAGGGTTGCCACGTTTTGCACCAACGGCACAAGGTACAGAATAACCCATAGTCCCCATACCCCCAGAGGTAAGAAACCTCCCTCCTTCGCCAAGTTGAATGTTATTTGCAGTCCAAATCTGGTTTTGCCCAACATCGGCAGTGACAATCGCATCCTTAGGTAAGAGCTTGTTTAACGAACCGTAAAACTCTTTCGGAGAAACAACATTTTTTTCTTCGCTCGAATTATTGTCATCGCTATCATCAAACGAACTTTTGATTACGACGTTAGCACCAGTTTTATTTCCCAGTAGATAATTGCACCATTCGTCGTGTTTGCCTAAATCTTTTGGCAATAACTCTAAAATCTGTTCTAATACGGCGTAGATGTCTCCTACTACCGGGATTGCTGCAGGCAAATTTTTGCCGATTTCAGCAGGGTCAATATCAACGTGAATCACCTTAAAACCACGCTCCGAATTAGATGGTGAAATAGCACGGTCATTCACTCTAGCACCTAGCAGAATCAGCAAATCACATTCATTCAACGCACGATTAGGAAGCTGTTTTCCGTGCATTCCGAGCATTCCACAACTTAATCTATGGTCAGATGGGAACGAACTTATACCCATCATTGTATTGACTACTGGAATATCGGCACGTTCGGCAAACTGTTGCATGAGAGTTTGGGCATTTCTCGCAAACACCCCACCACCCGCACAAATTAAAGGCTTTTTCGATTCTGCAATCGCATCAATTACTCGTTTGATTTGTAGCTTATTCCCAGAGAAACTCGGCTTATATCCACGTATTTCTGGAGGTGCTTTGCTTGACGGCTGATAATCATCTACCGAAAACGAGATTTCTTCTAATTGAACATCAATCGGAATATCTATTAAAACTGGTCCCGGTCTTCCAGTTGCAGCTATATGAAACGCTTCTCTTATAATTCGTGGAAGTTCTGCCGCTTCTTTCGGGCTTTTTAGTAGGTATGAATGTTTTACGAACGGTTCGACAGCACCAGTCATATCAGCTTCTTGAAACACATCTTTCCCGATTTGTTCAGAATGAACTTGTCCAGTCAGTGCAATAATCGGAATCGAATCCATATAAGCTGTCGCAATCGCTGTAATCAGATTAGTCGCACCAGGACCAGACGTAGCAACGCACACCTCAGGTTTCCCCGAAATGCGAGCCATTCCAGATGCGGCGTGTCCTGCATTAGCTTCATGTCGCACTAGTATGTGTTCTATAGATGAGTTTGATAACACAAGTTCATCATAAAAAGGGCAGATTGCCGCCCCAGGATATCCGAAAATTGATGTTACGCCCTCTTTTTCAAGGCATTTTACTAATGCCCTTGCTGCATTCATTGTAGACAAAACGATTATTCCCCTTAATCAAAGTTCGGGTGTAATACACCGCTACTGAGGCGGTTCTTGCGAGTACCGCCGAGCGATGTTACCGAACATTTTTACTAACTTTTTGAGCCTATGTTATTATATTATACACGTTGAAAAAGAAAATGTCAAGATTTTTCTTGACTATTTTGATAAAATGAGGTATAATTTATATAGAGTGGTTATAAGAACCCTCCTCTAAACAGCAAAAAACGCCAAAAAGGAATAAAAGCATATGGATTTTAGAACAATAAAAACACTAGATAGTAAACCATCATTACTCGCATACGGGTGTATGAGGTTTCCTGAAAAAGAAGGAAAAATCGATGAAGAACAGAGCATAACTATGTTAAAGGCAGCGGTTGACGGTGGTGTAAACTATTTCGATACTGCGTACATCTATCATAATGGTGAGAGTGAGTCTTTTACAGGAAAATTCCTGAAAGAACATTCGGGGTTAAAACGTGAAGAGTTCTATGTTGCAACCAAGCTACCTACGTGGGAAGTAAATTCGCTTGATGATGCAAAACGAATATTCGCCGAACAGTGTAAGCGTCTGCAAGTTGATTATATTGACTTCTATATGTTACACGACCTAAAACTCGATAGATTTGAAAAGATGGAAAAACTCGGCGTATATGACTACTGCCGTGAACTCCAGAAGCAGGGTAAAATCAAACATTTTGGGCATTCATCGCACGAAAACGCCGTGAATTTCGCAAAAATCGTAGACGCAAGGTCGTGGGATTTTGTTATGCTCCATCTAAACTACATGGATTTAGATAACCTCAAATTACACGAATACGCTGTCAAAAAAGGAATCCCGGTACTTGTGATGGAAGGAGTCAAAGGCGGTTCTTTAGCAAAATTGCCTGATGATATTTTGCCTGCGTTTACCGATTTAGACAAAGATGCCACTCCAGCATCGTGGGCATTACGCTGGTCGGCGTGCCTTGATGAAACTAAAGTCATTTTATCTGGAATGTCTACCATGGAACAAGTCAAAGATAATCTTAAAACTTTTAGTAGTTTCAAACCTTTGAACGAAAACGAAAAAGCGGCAATCAAGCAAGTGGAAACACTTCTAAGAAAACGTGTTCGTAATAACTGCACTGGTTGCAACTATTGTATGCCATGCCCTCTTGGTGTGAATATTCCATGGATTCTGTCAATCTGGAACAACTGGGGTATTTATGAAAATCGCGGGCATTCTAATTGGGAGTGGGGGATGGTCAGCGAAGACAGTCGCCCTGGCAAATGTACTGAATGCGGTAAATGCAATGAGATTTGCCCTCAACATATTGATATAATCGCCGCACTCAAAGATGCTCAAAAAGAACTTGACGGCTTAAAATGATGACAGTAATTATCAGTGGACACGTCGGTTTGGAGGTCTAATGTTTAATCTAATAACTACCGATGGTAAGGCTCGTCGTGGAGTTTTGCGGACGGCTCATGGCGAAATTCAGACTCCGTTTTTTATGAACGTGGCTACTTCCGCTGCAATCAAAGGTGGGGTTTCTGCCCCTGAACTCGCAGAATTAAAATGCCAAGTTATGCTCTGCAATACCTATCATTTGCATATTCGCCCGACCGCTCCTAAAGAAGTAGAGGGGCGCAAACGTAAAGCTACCGACCTTCTCACTGGTGATGAGGTCATTGCCGAACTCGGTGGGCTTCACGCTTTTGCTAACTGGAAACGCCCTATGCTTACTGATTCGGGCGGATTTCAGGTGTTTTCGTTATCAGGGCTTCGCAAAATCAAAGAAGAAGGTGTCTACTTTTCATCACACTTGGATGGCAAAAAAATCTTTATGGGACCTGAAGAGAGTATGCGGATTCAACACAATCTTGGAGCGGATATAGTTATGGCGTTTGATGAGTGCATTCCAAGCGGGCAATCGAGAGAATATGTAGAAGAATCAGTCAAGCGAACAACACGCTGGCTTATTCGATGCCAAGAAGAACTTGAGCAATTGGGGAGTTCGCAACAGTTATTCGCAATCAATCAAGGGGGAGTGTATGGGGACATTCGCATTCGACATATGCAAGAACTTGCTGAATTAAATCTACCGGGGTACGCAATCGGAGGGCTGGCAGTCGGCGAATCAAAAGAAGATATGTTCGCTGTAATTGAATCGGTCATGCCATATATGCCAATCGACAAACCCCATTATCTTATGGGAGTAGGGACACCGTCAGACATAATTGAAGCGGTGTACAGAGGCATTGATATGTTCGATTGTGTTATGCCTACAAGGAACGCTCGTCACGGTACGATTTTTACAAACGAAGGTATTATTCATGTCACCAACGAACGTTATTCTAAAGACAACAAACCGTTAGACGAGAACTGCAGTTGTCCAACTTGTAGGGATTTTAGCCGAGCGTATATCAGGCATCTGTTTAAGTCTGGCGAATATTTAGGTGGGCGATTAGCATCAATTCATAACCTGTATTTTTATAATGAGCTTATGGAAAAAATCAGAACAGCAATCGAAAACAATACGTATGCCGAATTTAGGAACGAACAGTCACCAAAACTTGCTACATTGATTTAAGGAGGAATACTCATATGAAAAACATACCGTTAAATGTAAGAATAAAAGTTAGAGCTTTGTCTATACTGCTCCACGTGATTGCATGGGGAGGGGTAATCGGTGGAATTTGCACTGGTCTATGGTTAATCAGCCGTGGATTTGACTGGACTGTTCACGAAACATATTCAGAAACCCCGAACTTTTTTTACCGCAACATATTCCTATTTGTAGGCGTGATTGTTATGCTCGGAGTGCCTTTTTTATCATGGCTTTTTTACCAGACTTTCGAGGGATTCATCAACCGAATAGAAACCGCTGCGTGGGAGCTTAGAAAACTCAAAGCCGAAAACAAGGACAAAAAGAAAGTTTACCGATTTATAGGCGAATACGGAACTGGCGGTGATATAGATGAACTTGCTAAGCTGATTGCCGAGAGTCGACAAAACGTAAAGGGTTCGGGTGGCAAAAAAAACAAGAAAGGCGGTGTTTCAAAATGAGTAGCACAAAAAAATCAGACAAACCACAAACTATGGACTACAAAACGTTTAGAGAAATCCCTAAAACACATATTAACGAAGATTACGGCAATGAATACGACAAAGAGCAATTAAGGCGAATGCAACAATCTTTAAAACTTGAATTAAAAAGGAAAAAACTTATGGGCGTTCCAATTGCTAAGTGGGATAAGGAACGAAAGAAAGCATATCTTGAACATCCAGATGGGACGAAAGAATATGTTGAATAAGAATCCTGAAAGGTGAATAATAAATGAACGCATATTTCGACAATGCGGCGACCACTAAAGTCAGCGAGAAAGTCATTAAAGGAATACAGCCGTATTTGACAGAACAGTACGGCAATCCATCGTCAGTATACTCCCTCGGAAGAGAGAGCGCTAAAGCTATATCGGAAGCTCGCGCAAAAGTCGCCAAAGCAATCAACGCCGAACCAAATGAAATATATTTTACTGGTTCTGGAAGTGAATCCAACAACTGGGCTTTACACAGTCATCAAAAAATAATTACAAGCGAATTTGAACATCATGCAGTATTACACGTTTTGAAAGAGCCAGTGCTTCTACCAGTTTACAGTGACGGAATCGTAAAACCAATAGATTTAGAGAAAACGCTTAACGACAATCCAGATGTTACGCTTGTTAGTATAATGCACGCTAACAATGAAATTGGAACTATTCAGCCGATTACCGAACTCGGTAAACTCTGCCGTGAGCGTGGGGTGTTCTTCCATACCGACGCTGTACAGTCAGTCGGGAACGTGCCGATTGACGTTAAGGCTATGAATGTTGATTTACTCTCGCTTTCGGCACACAAATTTCACGGACTAAAAGGAGCTGGAGCTTTATATGTTCGTAAAGGCGTAAAATTACCAGCTTTTATCCATGGAGGAGCACAGGAGTTCGGAAGGCGTGCAGGTACTGAAAACGTAGCAGGTATAGTCGGGCTTGGGATTGCTATTGAAGAAGCAGTTTCGGAGATTGAGGATAAGAACGCAGAGTTATTCAAAAAGCGTGAACGAATTTATGATGCTATTATGCAAATTCCGAAAGTGCAACTAAACGGCGATTTGCATAATCGTTTGGCAAACAACCTAAACTTCTCTTTTGAGGGGATTGAGGGGGAAGCGTTGTTATTACAACTTGATATGAGCGGCATCGCAGCATCGAGCGGCTCTGCTTGTACCTCTGGTTCGCTTGACCCGTCACACGTATTATTGGCATTAGGGTTGCCTCACGAAATCGCACACGGTTCTTTACGAATCAGTATGTCAAAATACACCACCGATGCGGAGGTGGATTTACTTCTCGAAAAGCTCCCCGCGATTGTTGAAAAGCTAAGGGCAATGTCGCCTTTATGGAATGGGTGATAAAATCTGAAAATCTAAAACAAGGAATAGGAAATCTAAAACAATGTATACCGAAAAAGTAATGCAACATTTCGCTGACCCCAAAAACGTTGGTGAGTTAAAAGATGCTAATGCAATTGGCGAAGTCGGAAATGCCAAATGTGGCGATATTATGAAAATCTATCTCAAAATCGTTGACGGAATAATTGAAGACATCAGCTTCAAAACATTTGGGTGCGGTGCGGCAATTGCAACGTCATCAGTCGCTACCGAACTGATTAAAGGCAAAAACATTGAAGACGCGTTAAAACTTTCTAATAAAACCGTGGTTGATGAACTCGGTGGATTACCTCCTGCAAAAGTACACTGCTCTGTCTTAGCTGAACAGGCAGTAAAAGCAGCAATTGCTGATTATTACACACGGCAAGGAATTGACCCGTCTTTGTTTATAAAAGCCAACGAACATGACGAGCATCACTGTTGTGGCGAAGGTGATAATTGTTCCAGCTGACACTCTATGTTATATAGTCGATTAACATAAAAATCTATAAGTTTTTTCGGTCTTTTTGACACCATACTACGTTAATTTTTGTTTGAATATTAGCGAATATTCGTGCAAAAATTGCCTTGTCTGATGCCAAAAACCATCGCAAACCATTATAGATTTTCAAGTTAAACGACTATAGTTGCTTGACGTTGTAACGCTCCTACACCAAATTCTAAAAAACGAGGTGAATCTATGACAGAATCTATTGCTAAAGAAATATCAATACTCATTAAGGATAAGGCGTTTGAAAACCTTAAATCCTTGCTTGCAGGTTTAGAGGAAATGGAACTTTTGCAGGCTTTTTACGACCTCGATAATAAAGAACAAGTTGTCGCTTTTAGGCTACTTGCAAAAAACGTTGCACTCGCAATTTTTGAACAACTTGATACTGACGCACAGGAAAACTTGCTCCATTCATTCACTGATGAAACGACTAAAGAATACGTAAACGAAATGGCACCTGATGACCGTGTAAAACTGCTCGAAGAACTCCCTGCGAGTGTGGCTCAAAAACTAATCGCTTCTCTTTCGCCTGAAGAGCGTGATTCTACCAATCTCTTAATGGGATACGCACCTCAAACGGCGGGGCGAATCATGACTACTGAATTTATTTCTCTAAGACGAGATATGACGGTTGAACAAGCACTCGAAAAAATCAGTATTCAAGCTGAAGACAAAGAAACGGTTTATACTTTGTTTGTCACTGATTCTGAAAAAAAACTTGAAGGCGTATTGACACTCAAAGGCTTGTTAATCGCACGTGGATTAGGCGGCGCAAACAAGACAGGCTCAACCAACACAATTGCCACAATCGGTAAAACAGATGGCAATACTCTTGTAGGCAACATAATGTCTAAAAATGCAATCAGCGTTTCAACTTGTACCGACCAAGAAGAAGTCGCAAAAACACTTCAAGAATTAGACCTGCTGGCGGTTCCAGTAGTGGACAACGAAGGGCGATTGGTAGGAATTGTTACAATTGATGATGCGATTGATATCTTGCGCGACGAAGTTACTGAAGATATCTTTGACCAAGCGGGTTTAGCGGCGATTAACGACAACGAATCAGACCGAAGCGAAGTTTTGATTAACGGAAGTTTGTGGCGAATCTGGAAAGTTCGTCTGCCGATTTTGGTTGCAACTTTGGCCCTCGGAATGGTGTCTGGTTTAGTAATCGGTGAGTTTGAGGACACCCTTGAAGCGATTGCTGGGGTTGCAATTTTTATCCCAGTAATCATGGGTATGGGAGGAAATATCGGAACACAGTCATCAACTGTATTTAGCAGGGGTGTGGTTTTGGGACATATTCAAATCAACAAGTTTTGGCAACCGTTCTTAAAAGAAATCGGCGTAGGGCTCAGCATAGGTACACTTGTAGGAATCATTTCAGGTGTAGTAGCGTCATTTTGGCTCGGAATGCCAATGCTGGGCTTAGCAGTGGGCTTAGCGATGATGATTACGATGACGATTGCTACTTTGCTCGGTTTTTTTGTACCATATGTCCTTATCAAGCTAAAGTTAGACCAAGCAGCAGGTTCAGCCCCAATTATCACTACTATAAAAGATATAGTTGCACTCGTAATTTATTTTGTATGCGTTAGTGCTTTTATGGAAGCGATTTAATTCAACAGACCTTAGAGGCTGTCTACAGGCTCTAATATAAAAAAAGGAGGAAAAAAATTATGCAAATCATGCCATTATTAACAAACCCTTATTACAGCTCGAGGAATTCGGGCAACGCAAATTCTGTGAGTAACCTAATTGCGACCACAGAAAACAACGACAATTCAGGAGGAATTACACCCTCACAACCATCACTCACTGAAATTCAAGAAAACACCCTCGCCGATGCTCTAGCAGAGGGTTGCCACGCTTGCAACAATCGCCGATATCAAGATGTATCAAGCGATGGTTCAGTATCAATGCAAACGCCAACACAACTTTCGCCAAGTGAAGCGGCGGTACAAGTTCCAGCCCATGAAATGGAACATCTCGCTAATGACCGCCTTGACGCTGAAATGGACGGTCGTGAAATCGTCGCCCAATGGATGCGGCTCACTAATGCGATTTGTGCAGAATGCGGAATTATCTACATCTCTGGTGGAGAAGCCGTCACAATATCAGCGACTACTCCAACCGATATGGCGGAGAGGTTTAACCCCGGAATTGCTGATACAATCGAACTTATCGGAGCGGAACTTGATTTGATTGCGTGAAGTTTTCCCCCCATTTCAGACATAAATCTGGAATGGGGGGTTTTTGTGCAATTTGCACAAAAAAAAAAAAAAAATAGCCTCAATTTTTTGTGGATTGAGCCAAAATTTACAAATCTGCTTAATTTTTGCCAAAACCACTTGACAAAATTTATGGAGAATGCTATAATGATTATACTACTAGTAGTAACAAACTTAGGAACGTATATTTAGAAAGGTAATAGGTGACTAAACATGGTCAGATTAAGGCGAAGTCGAAAACTCAGAGGGTTGATTTCTGTTTTTGTGGCGGCTAACCCTACTGCGTTTGACCGTCAAGGATTAAATCTTTTTTATGGTGGTAATTGGTGATTGTGAAAGGTAGGTGCGTTATGAAAAAAACAAAGTTTTTAGCGATATTAGTATGTTTGGTGATTTTTCTGTCATTAGTTGCGTGTTCTGCGAATGATGAGGTGTTTTATGATGACGAAATTGGAACGAACATAGAAGACACAATCGAAGACAACGAAGAAGAAATCCCAGCAGAGCCTGAACCTAAAATCGTAGGTTCAAGAGGAACTACACGTTCTGCCTCGACCGGTGAAGAACATACAACCCTTGAAGCTATGATAGAAGACACGGCAACAGTCACAAATCGCTGTGTTGATTTGAATGGAGACCCAGACGTAAATGTCGGTAAAATCGTAATCGGAAGAGTAGAAAGCGTGGAAATTTCTCAAGATTTTTGGTACGAGGGCGAAAACCCTTGCCCAATCGACGATTTTTATGACACGGTGAGCAATTACACCGTCACCGTCTATGAAACATTGTTAGGTGAAGAAACTGACACGGTAGTTGTTGCTATGCTCGGATATCCAGATAGCCACATCGGCATGACAAAACCAGATATTGGGGACAAACTTTTGTTGTTCTTGTGGCAAGGTGCTAGCGGGCGATTTGGAACGATTCAGTTTGAAGAATCAGTATTTCGTATAGAAGAGGATGGGACTTTATTCTCGTTTTCGGATATGGAGTTTACCGCTCAATTTGATGGTGAAACTCTCGAAGTTTTGGAGGACGAAATCCTTGAAATTCTTGAAGACATAGAAACCGACGATTGATAATTATAACCCCCCATTTCAGACATAAATCTGGAATGGGGGTTTTGTTTTGCTTCGTCGAGATACCACATACAGATTTTGAGAATCTTGCTAAAATTTTTGCCAAAATCACTTGACAAAATCAAAAAACTGTGCTATAATAACTACCGTGGGCTTATCTGAATCAGAATTAGGCAAACACGCCGGCGTGACGGAACAGGCAGACGTGCTGGATTCAAAATCCAGTGGTGGTAACATCGTGTGGGTTCGACCCCCACCGCCGGTATACAAAAGCAAAACAAGAGCCTCAAGGGGGAGCTTTGCTTCCCCGATACTCGTTGAAACTCGTTGAGTTCGCCGCCCACTACAGATGAGCCACAACCCCGCTTTCAGTATAACAATCACTGAAAGCGGGGTTGTTTTGAACACATTAAATCGCAATAGTTCCGTTATCGCTGACTCTTACTAAAAGAATTTGTTCCTCTTCTCCAGTTAATGCGTTGACATATACAATCACTTGATTTCCACGGCTTGACAGGCAGGTGAACTCATAACAAAGAACTTCGTTTTGCCCCGCAGTAGGAATTACTGCAAGCCTTTGATTTTGCACTTGAAGTTCGCTCGACAAACCTTCCCTCGCACGCCTTTGAGAAATTTTTGGTGTCGGCAAATCACGCTCGTGGTGAGCGGTGATTTTTGGTGTAGAATCAAACGACATAATCTCACCGTTATCCAGAGCCACGCCGACTTTAATTAGGTCTGTGTGAATTAACACATCATCTTTTTCGCTTGCGAATTTAATGGTACAAATTCCGCCGTTTAATGAATGATAAGTGTGAACCATGTTCTCAAACCCATGTTCTTCAAGAAATTCACCCGCAAGTTCAATCGCACGCTCTGAATTGATTTCTTTTTCACCAACTCTGCGATATTTTAAAAGATTTGCTAAAATTCCACCATCTTTGGTGATTGATATCATCGTATCACCGCAACGATAAACATACATTGGAATTAAACCGCCACGTTCGCCTTTTAACTCGAGGTTCGGCTCATCACAAATACTACGTGCAAGCCTTAAAGATTCATCTGAATCAACCCTATCTTTTCCCTTTAACATACGTGGCTGGATTCCAGTGATAATATGGTCAGAAAACGGACCATCGTATGATAGTGCTGGATATCCGTCTCCAAAAAGCTCTTCTAAATGAGTAAAACCTTCTCGCAGATGTGGAGTTCGGTCATCATCGTGTACTGTATCGCCAAAAACTTCGCTAAAAGTGAAATATCCACCAGTCACCATGCTATCGATTTCCCACAACTCTTCTGACAACGCTTGTGCGTAATCCAAAAGGCGTGAAAGATTATCTCGGTCGCTTGAACTTACTTCTCCACCGCTAGCAAGCTGCCTAACAAGGCTGTGTGAATAATTGCCGACTTGGCTCAAAAATCTTTTGGTTTGCTCTAAGTTGACTTCACTTACTGGGAGCTGTGAAATCGCCAACCTTGCATTCGCTGCATGAGCTGTTAGCTTTCCAGAAAGCTCATTTAGCATCTGTGGCGAATTTGAATAAATACCTTTACTAAGCACCTCTTTAATACTTTCGACATTAAACGCCAAGTTCTCGAGTGAACGTGAATAATTGTTTTCGATTTGTCTTTGTGCACGTCCGTTTCGCCCATGCTCGACACTAGCCATAATCGCAAAAGCGATACAACCAGCCGTCAAGAAAGAGATTAGGCGAACAAACCCTCTTCGTGACATTCTTCTTGTTCTATACATAAAAATTTCCTTTCGTAAATCATAATCTAGTTATATAGTCGAAGTTTTGCACACCACCAAACATGGTTTGACGGTTGAAATGCACAGAATTTCAAATCTGACCGACTATATAAAGTAATTGTGAACTTATTTTCCCTGTTAAAACGTAAATTATACTTTGTAAAATTGTTACAAAAAAACTGCGATTACTAAAACGCAATCGCAGTTTTTTAAATTTTAGCCCTTGTTTAGCTTTTTATCTGTTCCCTCTTGAATAAAAACCACCCGCTTGAAGCGTTCTGCCAGTATAGTGCATAAGTTCTGACACGGTGACTAACTGATAACCTTTTTCGACTAATCGCGGAATCACTGTTTCCATCGCTTGAGCAGTTGCTGTATGAATATCGTGCATTAGTATTATTGTGCGGTCACTAACCTCGCTCATAATCACTGAATATGTTTTGTCTGAACATCTACTTCGCCAATCGAATGTGTCGATTTCCCAGCCAACTATTGCAAAACCGTTCTCGGCTGCAATGTCTTGAACACGTTGGTTAAACTTGCCAAAAGGTGGGCGGAAAATTCTCGGAACAGTTCCGATTACATTTTCAATCGCCGCATGGGTGTCTAAAATTTCGCGGCGAATGTTTTCATTTGAAAGTTCAATCATATTCGAGTGTCGCCATGAATGCCCTAAAAATTCATGACCGTTTCCATACAAATTTTCTATTAAACCACGATTGTTTGCCACTCTATTCCCGAGGACAAAAAAAGTTCCTCTACCGCCGTGTTCTTCTAAAAGTTCGGCGATTCGCCCAGTGTAAACGCTTGGTCCATCATCAAACGTTAATGCAATCATAGGTCGAGTAGCGTCAATTCCTCTTCCGAGAGGTTCTGGCATACCCGGTGTGATGATTTCTCCGGGTGATTCAGCAAAAGTCGTTGCAGGTTCTGGGGGTTCGGTGAAAGTATAGATTCGTGGTGTAGTATACGACACGCCACTGTCTGTATTTTCATTATCTGCTCCATCAATAACATCAGTTTCTGGCACAACCTCAGAGTGACCATGTACTTCATTAAATGGCGTTGGTGCACGAAACCGTCGTGCTTGTGTTTCGTTCCCGCGTGGCGTGACTCCGCTACAAGCGGTAGTCGTTATAGCTATCAACAATAATAAAAATAGCGTATATGTGAATTTTTTCATGTTTTACCTTGATTTTCTTGTTTTCCCCGACATATATAGCAGTTTGACATTTTGAGTACTGTAAATTTGATATATCAGAAACTCTAAATTGTCACGTTTTTTCGACATTTGTATTAGACCTCTTGCGAAATTAACTGCGTTCCGATTTTCAAGCGAATTTTTCAAAAGGTCTATTATATAGTATACCACAATATATGCAGAATTTCAATAGTTTTAAGAATAAAATCACAAAAACTGAAATTTCAAAACAAAAGCAGAGAACTTCTCAAAGAGTCCTCTGCTTTTTGAATTGTGTGTTGTTTACCTTAAGGTCTGTTCAACTTCTTAATCAAGAATTTCTGGAAGCCCAGCTCCACGCATGATTGCGTTCACTATTCCAGCAAATCCCCATTCATACGTTGCAGGACGATTGATGTGTGGGCGTGGGTCACCACGGTCAATAAGACCGAAACGTTCACCTTGACCATCTACTACGTTATTATCCCACCAGAAAGTCACCCAACCTCTACGAGTAGCTTCGCCGACATAATATTCAGCGTGAAGTTCTCTGTAATGAGTGTTATTGGTAGGGTGCTGCGTCGAAACCATTGAACCCCATTCGCCTAAAACTACTGGGAGATTTAAGCGTTCAGTCGCCGCCTGAATATTATCGAAATAATACAAAATACGTTGAGGCGTACGGTGGTTATACCATCTATACCTAAAATAGTCACCGTTATATGGTGGTAATAACGCACCAGGCGGGAGAGTGCTTGGAATTTCGGTTGGGCGTGTTGCATTCGGGTCGAAAGAAGCTACACGTCCCCAGCTAAAATCAACTGGTGAATAAGTGTGTGCTGTCAAAATAAATCTGTTGGGAGTAGGGTCACCAGGAACACGCAATCCACCAAGCGAAGTTGATGTTGCACTTGCGGCGTGTGGAACAATCAAGAGCGAACGATACCAGTTGTTACCACCCGAAGCACGAACAATGTCAACAAAAATTTGATGTTGTCTATTTAACGCTTCCCAGTTTACTGCATTACCTATCCACTCAAGCCCACCGTGTCTGCCGTCAGGTGTCACGTTGTTAGGGTGAGATGTTACATTTCCTGAAGTAATCCCTCTAACACGTGGTTCATTAGTTCCACCAAAAATAAGCCTCGAACCAAACTGGTTGTTGAAACGTTCCGTGATTTGCGTCCAGATACGGGTATGGATATAGTCTGATAAATCAGGGTCTCTAAGCATACTGTCTTGAATCGCATCTTCATGATGGGCATTGATAATAACAGTCATGCCGAGTTCATAAGCCCAAGTCACAACTTGTTCAACATCATTAAACTTTTCTTCGCTAATTGTCCAGTTGTTGCTTGCAGTCGCTTTACGAGAGTTGGCAGGCCAATTACCAGCCATCGTCCAAGTCACAGGGATTCTAATTGAATCAAATCCAGCGGCATGAACTTCTTGTATCAATCGTTGTGTGGGTTGAGGCGCCCAACCAAAATCATGTGTGCGTGCATCAAAACTGTTTCCTAAGTTCCAGCCAGCACCAATGTTTTCTACAACATCAGTAGCAGTGGTGGTTCTCATTTCAGGATTGCCGATATCAGAGTTAGGGTTTACTAAAATCGGCGGAACTGGTGCTGGACACTCCATACAGTTAGTAATTGTACAAGTATTACGCACACCAGTGCAAGATGGAACGCCACACAATGGACAGTTCGGAACCAAGCAAGAGAGAGGATTACCAGTGCATGGTGGTGGGATAAATCCACGCGCATCATGAGCAAGCCTAAAAGTAGTAGTAGCACCAGCACCTATTCCACGACTAATAGTAATCGTATATTCAGCTGCTGGGAAAGTAGCTGGCGCCGATGAAAGCAAACCAATTCTAAGAGTATTAGTTCCAAATTGTACAATATTCAACCAAATTGGTGCACCGCCACGGTCGGTAACTGTAATAGGACCAGTAGCATTTCCACCGATTTGGTTTGTAAGAGGTCCCCAGTTGTTGAGTTGGGTGAGTGTTACATTCTGTGCAGTAAGGGTCTGTGTTGAAATTGCACGATTATCCACGTTCACTCTAACCGAACGCTCCACACCGTTCCTTATAACGCCAAATACCCATGTACCAGTTGTCCCTGCTGGAGCAGCATCTGCCGAAATCCTAATTGCGTTATCGCCAGATTGAGTTGCGACAAGCCAATTCGGTTTATTAGGGGCTCTGGTAAATGTAATATCACCAGTAGCATTTCCTCTAACAGATATGTTTTGTTGGAGATTATTAGCACGATTAAGGGTGACACTACTACTTGCTAAAGTAAAAGTCACGTCTGAAGTACTATTTTCATAAACGGGGCAACCAGGCCCAGTACCTGGGCATCCACCAAAATCAGTAGATAGGTCTACAAGATAGCGTAGAACTTGTAACGCATCACCGATTGAAAAGTTAGGGTATCCATCAAAAGCATGACAAGGGTTCGGGCTTGAAGGAAGGCCTACCAGATGTCTCAAAATTTGTAACGCATCATCAATCGTAAAATTTTCTCTGCAACTTGAACCGCTTGTTGCAACTGGTGCGGTCATCGGCACAGCGACAGACACTGCCATCACACACGCCATTAAAACCGCAAGTATTCGTTTTTTCATGATTTTTTATTACCTTTCTTGGGGCTGTTGAATTTTATATTAGACCACTTGCAAAATTCCGATATGTGTTAATTTTGCAAGAGGTCTATTGATTATAACACATTAAACCCTAAAAGTCAAGCGTTTTACTGTGTTATTGCTCAATTTGGCTCTGTGGCTTTACCCTATTGAAGGGCAACGCCACAGGTAGCCGTTCTTATATATTACCCATGCACCTAACACTCGATATTTTCACTTGTGGCGCCCTCCGAAAACTTATTGCACGTTAAATGCAAGAGCAATATTATGCAGCGTCATCAAACAGAGAGAACGCACTTTCTAATCCGAACGAACTTGATGGAACTATGCGCTCATTCAAGAAAGAAATTGGCGAAGACATCGAAGCTATTCCGCTTAGACCGCCACCGAGTTGATAACCTTCTAAAATCGCATTTACCATATGAGTGTATCTAAGTGAATGAGCTGGAGTAGACACACCAGAAGTACCTACAAAAGCCACGTTACGACGATTGAATAAACCAAACCTGCCCTCATTTTGCATAGGCAAACCACGTAAACAAGTATCCCAAATTACTGTAGCCATTCCTCGTAGAGTAGCCTGCTGAACGTAGAACCTTGCGTGATTAGCACGTTCGCCAGTTTCAGAAGCGTGGTTAGGGTCATCATGTCTTGCGACCGAACCCCACTCGCCGAGTACTACTGGAACTCCCATTTCAGTTGCTCTTTGCTGAACCGGATTCATCATATTGGTTATGCTACTTTCAGTCCACGGTGCATCAACACCCGCCACTCCAGACCAATTCTCAGTCTGGTATGAGTGGATTGATAAAGCAAACTTGTTTGCGTTTTCGCTAACAGGGTCAGTAGGCATCGCAAAACCGTCAAACGCATCACCCCATGAAGCATTATGTGGAGATGCTCCATGAGTTGGAATCATAAGAACTCTGTGGCGATTATTACCACCAGTCGCACGAATTGAATTAACTGCTGCTTGATTCATGGTGTTGAGGCGTTCGCGTCTTCCGCGTGCCTCTGCGTCACCTCTTGCTCCACCGCCTTGCCATTCACCTACACCGCCTTTAATTCGAGGTTCGTTCAAGACTTCAAAAACAAGCCTTTCACCGAAATCGTCATTAAACTCGTTGCCGATTAATGTCCATAGTCTGGTGATTGTAGCGTTTGTAGTTGCCATTTCACCAGCGTTTCTGAACGGCATGATAAATTCATCATGATGAGTATTCAAAATGACAGTAAACCCAATATCATACGCCCAATCGACAACCTGTCTAATTCTTGCCATCCATTCTGGTCGAATTGTGAAGTTTCCGATATGGCGAGTAGAACTCGTATTATCGCCACCAACTCCGATAATCGCTTTATACCAGGTTACAGGAATCCTAATCGTACCAAATCCTGCATCGTAAACGTTTTGGAGGAGTGCACGTGTTGCGTGTCTACCCTCGCTACTGCCACCCAACCAGTGAAGTTCAAGTTGGTCTATTGTCGCGGTAGAATAGTCACGCGTGAACGGATTAGAATAGCTATTTCCGTTGTAAGCATCAAACTGATTACCTAAGTTCCAGCCTACGCCCATTTGGCTAACTACTTCGTGTGCGGTGATTGCTGGGCAAATTCCGCCGACTGTAGGAGGATTCCATACAGCGTTAATTGTCTGATTAGCAGTCACGTTACGATGTGCGTTAGGCGGGTCCCAAGTTAGTCTATACCCCACAGACGGAGGTGACAATTGCGGTAAAACAGCATCTCCACCACCGCTTACAGTTTGTGTTAGCTGACCTCCACCAGTGCGTGTTCCGCCGTTCGGGAGGAACGTCACTGTAAATGTCGCACATAGAGGGTTTGCACAAGAGTCAGGGCAGATTCTTGTAATCATTAGCATAGTGATTGTCATGTTGGCAGTGCCTGAGCCATCGTTTCCTATGCTCATTCTACCAGTAGTGAACACAGACGCAGGGAAAGTGTGTGATATTCCAGTCGGTGTGCCACTAACAGTAGTGATTTGTGTTGCGCTCTCTCCACGGAACCTAAAGTTACCACCCGCAACAATCGTGCCTTCAACTTCGATTCTATAAGAGTGATTAGCTCTTGCAGGGAATTGGTCTAAGTTTATATTTATTCCTTGACTCGTTCCGCTGCGCCCAGTAATACCAATCACTCGGTCAGGTGCAGTGCCAGTCGCTGTCATTTCAAAAGCATCAGCATTTGAAACTCTACGGAAAAATCCAAAATCGGCAGTATTCGTTCCATTGAAAGCCGCAAATCCAGCGTAGGTCTGCATATCAAAAATTCTTGATTCGCCACCTGAGAGCACTGGCTGACAAATTGCGCAACCTTCATCATTACAGACTGTACAGTCTGGAACACTGATTGCACATTGTGTACAGTTCGGAACTTGGCAAGTCGCTTGGTCACCAGTACAGACTGGAGGTGTAGGACAAGTACAGTTCGCTACTGGATTACCACATACCGGACAAGTCGCCACTACAGGCGGACAAGTCGTGCAGTTTTCAATCGGACAAGTATCACGATTACCAGTACAGACTGGAGGTGTAAGACAAGTACAGTTCGCTACCAGGTTACCACATACCGGACAAGTCGCCACTACAGGCGGACAAGTTGTGCAATTTTCAATCGGACAAGTATCACGATTACCAGTACAGACTGGAGGTGTAGAACAAGTACAGTTCGCTACTGGATTACCACATACCGGACAAGTCGCTACTACAGGCGGACAAGTCGTGCAATTTTCAATCGGACAAGTATCACGATTGCCAGTACAGACTGGAGGTGTAGAACAAGTACAGTTCGCTACTGGATTACCACATACCGGACAAGTCGCTACTATAGGCGGACAAGTCGTGCAGTTTTCAATCGGACAAGTATCACGATTG
>WRGW01000084.1 GCA_009786985.1 Oscillospiraceae bacterium | reverse complement strand
ATTTGGCGAATATCCGTTGATATTTAAGAAATTTTCAACGCAGTATGGCGGAAAATAGACCGACAAGACAAGCCTATTCTTGATTTAATCGACTATATTAAGTGCGTCGCATTACGTGGAGTGCGTCTGGAATCATATCAAGCCCAATTTCTGCGCCGATTTTTGCAGGTTCGGTACTCCAGATACTCCATATGAGTGGTTTGATTTCATCCAGTGTTTGCTCTGGAACGTGTGACTTTACTTCCACATAAATTGCATAATGGCTCCCGTTAAACACTATATCTTTAACGATTGCTCTCAACTTAGCTTGTTCTGGTTGAACAATTCTTATATCTTCAGGGCGAATTACTATATCAACCGCTTCATTTTCTCCGAAACCTTTGTCTAAGCATTCAAATTGCGTTCCAGCGATTTTCACCTTAAAGTCAGCGAGCATTACTCCGTCACAGATATTGCTTTTTCCGATAAAGTTTGCTACGAATACGTTTTTAGGCTCATCATAAATATCTTTAGGCGTGTCAATTTGTTGGATTATTCCGTCACGGAGTACCACAACAGTGTCTGACATCGCAAGAGCTTCTTCTTGGTCATGAGTGACGTATATAAAAGTGATTCCAAGCTCTTTATGAATATTTTTTAGTTCGATTTGCATTTCTTCGCGTAACTTTAAGTCAAGCGCACCGAGCGGCTCATCTAACAGCAATGCTTCAGGTTCGTTCGCTAATGCACGTGCTATTGCAATTCTCTGCTGTTGCCCTCCAGAAAGCGAACGCACAGAACGCTTTTCATAATTTTCAAGGCTGATTAATTCAAGCAAATGCCCGACCTTTTTTTGGATGACTTTTTTGTCGACTTTGCGAATTTTTAATCCAAAAGCAATATTTTCAAAAACGTTCAAATGCGGGAATAATGCGTAGTTTTGGAAAACAGTATTAACCCTCCTCTTATGAGGGGGGGATTTTAATATATCTTTTCCTTCGAACAAAAGTTCACCAGATGTTGGCGTTTCAAACCCACCTATAATTCTCAGAATCGTAGTCTTCCCACAACCCGAGGGTCCGAGTAGTGTCACAAATTCGTTTTTTTCGATGTATAGGTTAATGTCTTTCAAAACCATATTTTTGTTGTCATAGGTTTTGTGAATGTTTTTTAATTCAATCAATCGTTTTGAGTGTTGGTCTTTTCCCAATATTTTCTCCCTTTCGTGAATTTATAGTGATTTCCGCCCTAAGGGGCGAGGCATTCAATAATAATAATATTAACACAATATCTCTACTAAAACAAGTCTAAATATGAATTTCGTCAAATTGCACAAAAGGTTATGTTGTTTAAGTCATATTTTGGGTAATTATTTTGTGGTAATTTGCATATTGTTTTAAATGTTATCGACCTACTTAAAGAGGGAACAGGAGGGTAATCTATGAGCAACCGTATTTCGCGTGCATTCAATAACGCCAAAGAACTTGAGATTGATGAACAATCAAAAATAGTAATCATCAGTGATTGTCATCGTGGAACTGGAGATTTAAACGACAACTTCGCTGATAATGAAAAGACGTATTTTACAGCACTCCGTCGATATTTCGACACTGGATATACATATATAGAACTCGGCGATTGTGACGAATTGTGGGAGAATCGTAAATTTAGCATGATTGTGGCTCAAAACACTCATATATTTTGGCTTTTAAGAAAGTTTGAACGTGCAAAAAGATTTCATGCAATTTATGGGAATCACGACATAGTAAAAAAAAGCCCAAAGTGGCTTAATAAAAATATGTCTGTCTATTATGATGAGCATAAAGGTAAAAATCTGCCACTGTTCAGTAATTTGAACGTGTCTGAAAGCCTAATTTTACGATATAAAGAACATAGGCTTTACTTAATTCACGGTCATCAGGGAGACTTGCTTTGTGACCAGCTCTGGCGATTAGGGCGATTCCTTGTACGCAATGTATGGCGACCGCTCGAACTAATCGGGATGAAAGACCCTCGTAGCACTGCCGAAAATCGTGCTAAACAAAATAAAATCGAAAGGCGGCTTGTAGATTGGGTTTTGCGTGAACAAAAAACGCTGATTGCTGGGCATACTCATCGTGCAAAATTTCCGACAAACCCTCAAGAAAATGGAAGTTATTTCAATACTGGGAGCTGTGTTCACCCACGTTGTATTACCGCCCTCGAAATAAACGGAGGGGAGATTTTACTGGTAAAATGGGGAATCGAAACTCGTGACGATGGGGTGCTTTTCATTGAAAGAAGTGTTATTGCTAAAGGTTTGTTATAAATCTACCTCTGTTTCTCGACTAAATTATACCCTCCATTACAATCAGCAGTCATAAGAAAAACGTCTTTCACTGAAAGGCGTTTTTGATTTAGAATGCCTCTTACCCAATCGTGGTCTTTATCAATTAGTTTCAAGTTAGCTTTGACTAAATGCCCGTCTTTGATGAGTGGAGCGGGTGCATCACAGGCATTACCCTCACCTGCTTTAATTTCAGCGTCTGACTTTTTGTAGAAGCTAATTTTACCTGTATTCTCAACAATTGCGTGTTGAACTTCAGTTATATCAAAAATGCTAGCTTCTCTCATTGATTCCATTACGTCATCAATTGTGTATCTTAAATTGCGTAATTTGAGCTGGTCAATATTGCCATTAGAAATAATCACATCTGGCATACCAGTTGTTAATCGGCGAAATTTATGGCTTTTTAGGTTAAGACCGGTAATAATCACATCAAGGCATACAATTAACATAATCGGAACTATTCCCGCTATAATAGAAAGGTTGGATTCTTCTAAAGCCATAGTAACAATCCCCGAAATGATGATTGTTGTTACAAGCTCAGACGGTTGAAGTTCGCTGATTTGTTTTTTTCCCATAAATCTAACCGCACTCATCGCTAATAGGTATAGTATAGTAGCTCTTAAAATTAAATTTAACATATAACCTCCACGTGATTTTCAAAATCAGCTTGGGCAACACCGCACAATTCACAGCATACATTCCACTTGCATATTTCCATCCAAATTTCGTTAATTTTTCGTTGAATAACTGGGTTATTCGCCTCAAAATTGCCTTATTTGGCTAAAAATTTGACTGCGTGTTCCGCGCGCTGGAATTGTGCGGTGTTGCCCTTGTAATATTTTGTCCGATTTCGGGAAATATAATCATATTATGAAAGAAAATTTATTTGAAAAATTCGACCCAAAACAAAATATATCAGAAGACTTAAAGACTACCCTTGTAAATTTTACAGAAATGGTGGGCGATACAAGCGAACTTGTTGTAAAACACGCAAAAATCGCTGGTTGCAATGCCTGTATAATCACCGCTGAGGGTTTAATAAATACTATGACGATTTCGACGCTGATTTATCACCCGCTCACCACATTAACGACTGAACACGTTGATAGCGAACCTCTTGAACCATCTGAGCTTATGGAAAAAGTTCAAAGCAGGTTGATTGCGGTTGAGCAAAATCAGGCTAAGACTTATGAAAAACTATCGCTCTTCTTTATGTCAGGTTTTGCCTGCATTTTAATCGATGGCGTGGATTATGCAATTGCAGTAGGCGTTCAAGGATTTAGTACGCGCGGTGTTCAACGCCCGCTAATCCATGATAATATCAGAGGTTCGTGCGAAGCGTTTTGTGAGGTTTTGCGATTTAACATCTCACTCGTTCGTCGACGAATACGCTCACCTAATTTTGTCACAAAGATTTCTACAATCGGCGAATATTCTAAAACGGATATAGCAGTCTGCTATTTTAAGGATAAAGTCGACCCCGAAATGCTTAAAGAAGTGGAGGAGCGTTTAGAAAAAATCCCAATAAGCATGATTCTTGAAAGTGGATATGTCGAACCTTTTTTACAAGATGAAGGCAACAGCCTCTTTACGCAGGTTGGCATTACCGATAGGCCAGACAGCCTCGCCGCAAAGCTGTATGACGGGCGAATAGCTGTTATGGTAGAAGGCACACCTTATGTACTGTTTCTACCGCTGTTATTCACCGAGCATTTCCAAACGGTTGACGATTATACAGGGCTGAATATTTTCACTGGTTTTGTACGCATAGTGAAGTATTTTGCATTTTTGATGTGCGTCTTGCTACCTGGTTTTTTTGTGGCGGCGACTAATTTTCACCCTGAGCTTTTTCCGCCTAATATTCTTTTTAATATAATCAATTCAGAGCAGAAAACGCCATTTACTATTCTCGCTGAAGCTGTAATTGTAATCGTAATATTTAAAGTCATGCGTGAAGCGGGGCTTAGATTACCATCAGTTGTAGGTCATGCAGTCAGCATTGTCGGCGGGCTTGTACTCGGGGATATTGTGATTTCAGTAGGGCTTATTTCCGCACCTATTGTGTTGGTAGTTGCGTTTAGCGTAATCGCCAGTTTTATAGTGCCAGACTTGTATCCAACAATCGCTGTTTTGCGATTTGGATTTGTACTCGCTGGCGGATTATTTGGGCTGTTCGGAATTACGGCTTTAGGAGTTGCAGTGTTATTCAAAGTTTGCTCAATGTCTGCTTACGGTGTGCCTTATATGGCACCACTCACTCCATTTACTCTACGAGGAATGCGTGACTATTTCGTGAGATTAGACTGGTACAAACTCGTTAAAAAAGACGTAAATCTTAACCGAATGACGGGGGTGAGTAAATGAACCATGCAATAAACTCTAACACACGAAAACTCCCTAAAGCTGATTCTAAAATCAGTTTTGTGCAACTTATGTCTTTATTAGCGTTTAGTGCATTGTTTTCGCTAACTGTACCACTTTATAACACAACAAGTGCCGAATTTAATATGAGCAGATTTGTAACATTTGGCATTTCTACACTTTTGATTTTTAGCTGTTATATTCCTCTAATGTTCGCACAAAGAAGTGTGGGCGAACAAAATCTGTTCAAAGCTAAAAGCTCTAAACTATTCTTAAAGGTTTTGAAATGGTTTTTAGGTTGCATTATTATTTTGCGAATGTTGTATATCGTTTTATACACTTCATTGCAATTAAACGAGTTTATATCGCAAACGATTTTGGCTTATCTGACACCAATCTTTTTTGTATTAGTCACGTTTTCGGTGATTTGGTATGGGAGCATTAAGGGTATTCAAGCGACAGCACGAATTGCGGGGTTTGCGTTAATCATGTTTCTCACTGTTATTTTATTGTCACCACTTATGGTATTGCAAAAGCTCGAGTTCGTTCGTTTGTATTCGCCATTTGCATCTTTTGGTGAGATGTCTGGTGAGAGCATTTTTATGACTATATTCAATGATATTATACGCTGTGATGAACTATTTTTCTTTGCAGCGTTAGCAGGTTTTGTCCGAAGCCGTAAAAACGAACAGACGTTGGTTACTAAATCGCAGAGCCATAAAAGCGTTCTATATTATTTACCGATTGTACTACTATCAGCGTTTTGGTTGAACCTGCTTTATAATACTGTATTAGGGCGATTTCTTTCAAACGTGATTTACCCATTGTACACTATTTCGACTTTTGCTACACTAAATGTTTTAGAACGCCTCGATGGTTTGTTTGTTACAGCGGCGATTATTGGTGGAGTGTTAAAAGTCACACTCGCATTTATTTGCATTCGCATTGTTTTGGCTGAACTAATCCACTTTGATATGAAATCACACAAACCTTTCGCAAAAATCACAACTTCAATTTTAGTAGTTTTGAGTGCGGTGACGACTGTTTTTTTTATCGGGAACGAAAATTTATTTGAGAGCATGGTTGTAAAAGTGTTTTTAGCGTGTGCGTTGGTTATAATCGCATTTATTCTCCCGATTACCGTCGCAATTCTTCAGAAAACCCAGCATAATCAGAAGAAAGGAAAATCTCATGAAAATAAAACCAGCACTAAAGCTGTCTTGGATTAGCCTAATAGTGATTTTAACAATTATACTAACAAGCTGTCAAGAATACAGCGTCTTCGCCAGAATAGAGCCTCGAATTATAGTTCAGATGGCAGGAATTGATAAAGACTATGATAGCAGAATCTACACTTTTACGGTGCAATATTCTATGGGGCAATCTTCTGATGAAAGCGAGAACAAAAATTCACTAAAAGCTATTTCCGGCGAAGGGGCAAATATATATTCAGCGATTAGGAGAGTGCGTTCAGCCGTCGGAAAAGAGCTGTTTTTTTCGCACAATCAAATGTTGATTTTAGGAGAAAGCATTTTCAAAGGTGATATTACTAAGGTTCTTAGAGAATATTTGCTCTACGCCGACAAACATTCAACCGTATACGTTTCGGGTGCGCACGGTAAAGCTGAAGACCTACTAACGCAGACTTTTGAGGATGAAAGCGTAACAAAAAATCGACTTTTATCAATTTTAGAAGATTCAAGGGAAATCGGGCTTTTCCCAGTGTATAATATCTATGAAATCTTCGCAAATTCTTATAGTACAAGCGGCTCGGTCTTTTTACCAATGCTAAAAATTAAGGAAACGGACGTGCGTGCTGAGTTAAAAATTCAAAACACCGAAAACGCTGGAACACAAAAATGCGATTCAACAGTGCCAGAGCCTAAAATCGTTCCAGACGGCGGATATTTATTGTTCTGCCAAACAAACAAAACGTGTGGTGACCGAACTTCGCATTTCTTAGAAGAAAAGTACACCTCTGGAATAGCATTGGTAAACAATAGCGGCAATAATATCAGCTTTGATTTTTGGTACGATGAAGAGTTTCATAGTCTTGAGCTGCTTAAATCTAAAACGAAAATCCGTCATTATTTCGATAATACTAATAATAGCGAATATGAACGTTTGGTTTTTCAAATCAACTTTTCTGCAAACATCGACAGTTCATATAGTCCCGAACAAAAACTTGAGAAGTTAAAAGAACCAGCGGCGTTAGTTATACAAAATCGTATTCAAACCTCGCTTGAATTTATAGCGGGATTAGGCGGAGATTTAATCGGTCTTGAAGACGTGGTTAAACATCACGATTTTTCACTATGGCAACGTGTGACAGAATCAGGCGATAACAGTATAATCTGGCAAGATTATTTGCGAAATTCAGAGTTTGTGGTCAATGTCGAGCTTGAAATTGTTTAGGTGATTCTTTACACCAAAAATTGCACCTTATACCTCTCACAGCGTCTGCAATAATAAAAACGATAGGTCAAAAACCTATCAGTAATTCAAGCAAATAGAATGTAAAAAGAATGTTCGGTAATATCGCATAGAATTACACCCGAACTTTTATAAAGCTGTGAAAGTAATTTTAATAATTTAGTATAAGGGAGAGTAACAAGATGAAAAAATTAATATCAGGTTCAGCAGGTTTTTTGATGGCGTTAGCAATCGTAGGTTCAGCTTCAGCTAACGTATTTGACGGAGTGGGTCGTGCAGCAGAAGGCGTGTTAGATGGTGCAGAAAACGTAGTCGATGGTGTAACTGACGGTGCAGAAGAAATAGTCGATGATGAAGATATAGACGATGGCGAATATGAAGCCGACGACGACGGTGAAGTTCGAGACGATGACCCCGAAGAAGAACGTGAATATGCCGATGACGAAGATTATTATGGGGAACGCGACAATGACGACTATGATAACAATGACAACTATGAACGTGATGAAGATGAAACTAACACCTATGACAACTATGAACGTGACGAAGACGAAACTAACACTGATACCGCTGAAGACGAAGATGAACAAGACGAAGTAATGGGTGACGAAGTAGGAAACCCAGCGACTGGAGCATTAGAGCTTGTGACATTTGGTTCGCTCGCACTCGGTTCTCTTGGTGTAGTGGCAGCAACTCGTAAACGTAAGTAGGCAAAACAAGAGTAGGCCCCAGAGGGGGAACATTTCCCCCGTCGGGGTGAACTCGACGACGGTGTGAGACTTCAAGTTAATCCCTACGAGATGGCAGAGCCACCTCTGTGACGTGCTCTCGTTTTGCTTTGCCTGCTCACAAAGAATGTTCGTAAGTGGAGCGATTTTCACTTACGAACATTATTTTTTAATCTCAGAAATTGTTATAGTCGATTAAATTATTTTTGTGTCTGCTGTTGACAAAACTTTTCAAGTGTGATAAAATTAGAGTAGAAAATATCAATTTGCTATCCAATTTATTACGTCAATGTCCTATAGCGAAGCAAAGCTCCGCTTACGGACATCTTGTTTGGCTTTGTAAGACTGTTAAAAAAGAAGGAGAATAAGTGTGAATTACAACGAAATTGAACAGCTAAATCTTAGATTGTTTGCTGGGCTAAACAGCACAGACATAAGAATTTTATGTGATTGCCTTTCGGTGACGTGTAGGAAATTCTCCAAAAATCAAACAATTTTTGAAAAAGGAACAGCTCATACACATTTTGCCGTCACACTAATCCCTGAACGGTATATCGGAATGGTTGTTGCTGACACCGAAAATCCGGTACATCAAACAGATTATGTTGCGGACGATAATCTTGTGGTTTTATTAGTACCATTTAGAAAACTCACACGTCAATGTCATAAAGTCTGTTTAGAACACGGGAGATTTATCGTTAATTTTATAGCCGAACTTTCTCGATTAACTGACGCTTTACAAAAACGAATGTCCTGCTTGACTAAACCAAACACTCGTGAAAAAGCTCTCCAGTATCTTAGACTGCATCAAGAAAAATACTCCTCTGAATCAGCATTTGAACCTGTTGATGGTGCTGGTAAAATATTTACAGTTCCTAGCCGTATAGAGATGGCAGAATACTTAAACATTGAACGTACAGCCTTATCGCGTGAGTTGTCTAAACTCAAAAAAGAGAAAGTAATAGACTTTTACAAGGAAATTTTTAGGATTATCGTTAACTAAATTTTGTTTTAATCAAGTGTTTTTTGTGCAACATACACAAATATCACCATTCTTTTTAGTAATATTTATAGAAAAATCAAAAAAGCCTTTTATTTTAAGTGATTTTGTGATATAATTAAGTGTGGTTATCTGTTTTGATGTGTTAATATTGCTCCATAACGAAAGTCAAGACTTTTCTTGCGATTTAATATTTCACAAACACAAAGAGGGGGGAAACTCAAATGGAATCTTTGGAGAAAATCGAAAAAACCGAGAAATCAAAGAAAAAGCGAAAAACTTTGTTTATAGTCGACGATAATTTAACAAACTTAAATATTGCAAAAGATATTTTGTCAGAGGAATATAGCGTAATTACTATACCTTCGGCAGACAAGATGTTTACTATGCTAAAAAAAACCATTCCTAACCTCATTTTGCTTGACATTGAAATGCCTGAGATGAGTGGATATGATGCGATTACAATTCTTAAAGCTGATAATCGTTATAAAGATATTCCAGTCATCTTTATAACTGTGAGAGGAGACAGCACAAGTGAGTTAAACGGTCTTAGCCTCGGTGCGGTTGATTATATTTCAAAACCTTTTGAACCTCGATTGCTTGCAAAACGTGTACAGGTTCATATGACAATCGAAACCCAGCGTGAACAGCTTAGGGATTATAATGATAATTTAATCAATATGGTAAATCAAAAAGCTGAAGCGGTGACGAGTTTACAAAACGCAATCATCGGCACGATTACGGAGCTGGTTGAATGTCGTGATTATTCAGTCAGCGGACATATTGAGCGTATTCAAAATTACTTAAAAATCTTAATAGAAGCATTAGAAAAAAGCGGAATGTATGAAGAAGTGATTAAAGATTGGAAAATCGATTTCTTTTTACAATCAAGCCGATTGCATGATGTCGGCAAAATTGCTATTAGTGACAACATTCTAAACAAACCTGCACGATTGACTAATGACGAATTTGAGAAAATCAAGAAGCACGCTTCTTACGGGGTTGAGGTGATTGAAAAAATCCAGGAATGTACGCCTAATCCAGACCCTTTCTTGGAACACGCAAAGATTTTTGCTGGAACACATCACGAGAAATGGGACGGAACTGGTTATCCTAATGGGCTAAAAGGCGAAGAAATTCCTCTACAAGGGCGACTTATGGCGATTGCTGATGTGTATGACTCTCTAATTTCGGAACGTCCGTATAAAAAGGCGATTTCGCATGAAGATGCCGTAAAAATCATAAAAGCAGGTAGCGGAACACATTTCGACCCTAACCTAGTAGATTTGTTCATAAAACAAGAAAACGAATTCAAAAAAGCTGGGTTAGTTTTTGACGCTCAGACTGTGACTGTGGATTAAAACTAATTCTAAGAACCTGTTTAATGTCCTCCTAATAATGAGCGAATTTTCGGTTACTTTTCGTGAGAAAGGCGAGAAACAGGGATATTTTGAGCAATGAAGCTCCCGAACTGCTTTGCTGTGAGGTGCAAGAGTTTCATTGCGGAATAATATATACTACTGAAGGATGGAAGAATCATGAAATCTTACGTTATTACGATTGATGAAGTTGATGATGTTACAGAAGCGGTGGCGTGTTTACAAAAAGAACTTTCGCACCATGGATTGCCTCAAAACTTGCGAAAAAACTCTATCGGAATTGTGACGGCTCATGCATCATCAGTTTATTCTGGTGTCTGCAAGGCGATTTGTGACGCACTCCCTTTTGAAACAGCTGGGATTGCGGTCGATTCACAAAACGCCAATGGCGAAATTGGGATTTATTTAATTACAATCATGATTCTTACGTGTGATGAATGCCACTTTGTTGCATCGCGTACTAAAAATATCAAGAATATTATGAACTCTGCCCCTTTAATTGAAGAGTGTTTTTTAAAACTAAAATCTAAGTTATCTGCTCTGCCTGATGCACCAGAATCAAAACTATGCCTTATGTATGCACCGGTTTGTGCCGAGCGTTATCCTGGTGAATACTTAGAAGCTATTTCAAACATTGACACTGAAATCCCGGTTTTCGGTTCAGTTTCTGTAGACGTTGAACGTTTGACGAGTGAAAGCGAAAAAGGCGTAATCACCATACATAACGGGGAATTTTTTAGCGATTCAGTGGTGATGTTATTACTCGCAGGGGAGAGTGTATCACCGAAATTTCACATCACCTCATTTAATAAAAATGCGATTATTATGCAAAACATCGGGCGAATTACCAAATGCGAACAAAACTTGTTATATGAAATAAACAATAAACCAGTAATAGATTTTCTGTATGAAATAGGTTTTTTAAATGCTGAAACTAAATCAAAAATTCGTGACAGTTATAGCGGTTATAAATTGGATACTGGGAGTTTAACATCATCATTCATTCTAAATTACGGAAGTGAAATAAACATCTCGCGTAGCTATAGCGAATTTACCGCAAACGGTGCGCTTGTATGTCTTGGATATATTCAAGAAGGAGCGTCAATCTCGATTGCTGTATCATCTCCAGACAGTATCACTGAAACTGCTTGTGAATTGTTAGACAAAATCCAGTGTTCGACGAATGATGAACAAGACTCGACTGTCTTGATGTATTCTTGTTTGGGCAGACGATTAGGTCTTCTAAACAAACCAACGGCGGAATTTGAACTCATCCGTGATAAATTATCGAAAAGTAGTATGAACTATGTCGTATCACACGTTGGTGGTGAAATTTGCCCAGTTAAACTCGGGCAGAATTGGCTTAACTGCGAACATAATCAAACTTTGATTGTTTGTGTGCTTTGAGTGTTAGAAGATTGCGGGGAGTGATTGCCACCATCAAAAATTACAAAGGAAGGAGGGAATTAAGATATGGATTCTGTTGAACAATTGCAAGAAGAATTGAAGAAGCTAAAAAAAGAAAACAGAATTTTACAACGTGAATTATACGAGGCTCAAAAAAATGTTACCATAATTGAGAGTAATCTATCGTTTCAAAAAAACATATACAACATGGTTAAAAAGCAAAAAGAACAGCAAGACCTTTATTTTCGCCTTGTTTTTGAATACACCCCAGACACGATTTTGATTATAGATAGAAATCATCAATTAATCGACGCAACAAGAAGTGCATTTGAGACTTTTGAAATTGAATTTGAAGATAACTTCAGCTTAGAAAAAATCGCAAAAAGCAATCAAACTGCATTTGATTTTTTTGCACCATATCTCCCGATAGAACAACTTCAATACGCTTACGCAGTTGTAATCGAAGCGATGGAACGTGGCGACACCTATACCCAGAATGAATTAATCCTCACCATCAATGGTGAAAACCGAGTATTTAAAGCAGATGTTATTTCACTCAAGAACCCTGAAAAAGAAATCATCGGGGTTATGATTAATCTACATGAAGTTAGCGATTTGCATGAAGCGTTAGAAACCGCCGAACGTGCGAGCCAAGCCAAGTCAAACTTTTTAGCAAAAGTCAGCCATGAAATAAGAACTCCTATGAACGCTATTTTAGGAATGTCGGAACTTGCTTTGCGTGAAGAGCTTTCTAAAGAAGTGTTTGAGCACGTTTCAGAAATCAAAAAAGCGGGAGACCATCTTGTATCACTGATAAATGATATACTAGACTTCTCTAAAATAGAGAGCGGTATGATGGAAATCAATCCTTTTAATTATTCGTTGCAATCGCTTTTGAATTATGCTATTGGTATTACTCGTACTAAAATCGTTGAACTTCCAATCTTATTTGTGGCTGATGTTTGCCCTACTATACCAGACACGCTTATTGGTGATGAGATTCGGATTCGTCAAATGCTATTAAACCTTTTGTCAAATGCTTGTAAATATAATGAGAGAGGGTTTGTAAAACTTGTTGTCAGCAACGAACGAATCGACAACACCACGATTATGCTTTATTTTGAGGTACACGATTCTGGAATAGGAATCAAGCCTGAAAACCTCGATAAATTGTTCGGTGATTTTGTGCAATTAGGTGAGTCGGTCGGTAAAAGAGATGTTGGCGGAACTGGGCTTGGTCTCGCAATCACACGTGGTTTTACTGAGGCTATGAATGGTAAGATTGAGGTCGAAAGTGAATATGGTAAGGGTAGTATTTTCAAAATCGCAATACCACAAATAGTTGACTTGTCGCAAATCGTAAAGCCGTTTGCTTGTATTGACGATATTTGTCAGACAACATCAGTACTTCTTTACGAAACGCGGGAGCTTTTTGTAAAATCTCTCACTTTATCGTTGGAGCGACTTGGAATCGAATACATCTTGGTTTCGGACCAGATTGAATTTACTAAAATCCTCGAAAAGCGACAAGAAGCTGGAGGAATTTTTGACTTTATTTTCATCTCATCGTTTGTGTTTGATACCACCGAAAAACTAATTCGTAGCCTCAAGTGGGACAAAATGTTGATTGTCTTAATCGCCGAGTATGGTGAAATCGCTGTTGAAAACGATGCGGTAAAAACACTCTTCATGCCTGCTCACACTGCGAATATAGCAGCTTTGTTTAACAACAAAACTGAAGAAGAGTCTGGCAACAGAAGGCAGGGTGCAAAATTTATCGCTCCAAACGCACGTGCTTTGGTTGTTGACGATATTAATACTAACTTAATTGTAGCACAAGGTCTATTAAGTGCGTATCAGCTACAAATCGACACCGTCAATAGTGGACAAGAAGCAATTGATGCAGTGCAGGTAAAAGAATACGATATAGTATTTATGGACCACATGATGCCAGAGATGAACGGAATCGAAGCAGTAGCACATATCCGTGGTTTTGCTACTGATGATTCTGAGTTGAATTATTTCAGAAAGCTCCCAATTATTTCTCTTACTGCAAATGCAGTTTCTGGGGTTCGTGAGATGTTTTTGAAAAACGGATTTCATGACTTTCTTGCTAAGCCAATTGATATAAATCTGCTTGAGAATATTTTAGAAAAGTGGTTGCCACAAGAAAAGCTCGAAGACCAAATCACGTTTATGGGCAGTGGTGCTGATGCCGAACAAATCGCCGAAAGTGAAATCGCCCTAAAAGTCCTCCGAATCAAAGGGGTTGATGTCGAGTCTGGCGTTTATATGACTGGTGGTGAAATCAGCAATTATTTAAACACGTTGACTATTTTCAAAAACGACGGTGACAGAGCCATCAACGTGATTAGGGAGTGTGCTAAAGATGAAGATTTTTCGCTTTTAGGCACTCATGTTCATGCAATGAAAAGTGCGTCAGCGAGTATTGGTGCGGTTCGGGTTTCTAATATGGCTAAAAACTTAGAGAATGCTGCTAAGAATAACGATGGGGATTTTATTAGCCAAAATGTCGAAAAGTTTCTTGAAGAATTGTCTATGCTTTTAGAGGGTATAAACGTGTCTTTAACAGCGTTACGTGTCGCACGGACGAGTAGACGACAACTTAGCGGAATCAAAGCAAAAATCAACCCAACTGTGGTGATTGAACAAGCTAAACGCCTCAAAATCGCAATCGATGCGTTTGATATGGAAGAAATTGACGCTACAATTGATGTATTAAAGAAACAAGTCGGCACGGATAATGAACTCGAAACATTGGTAGAAGAAATCGCTGGTAATGTACTTATTTGTGAGTTTGAAAAAGTGGAGACGCTCGCTGATGAGTTGGTTAAATCGGTGAAAAGCTAAACAATAGTATGCCCCAGAGAGGGAATTCACTTCCCCCTCTGGGGCATACTCGACGATGCAAGCACTCTTCAAGCTAATCCCTTTGGCGAAGCAAAGCTCCGCCTGCGGGACGTGCTCTCGTTTTGCTAAGCTAAATATTGTATTATAAACATAACAATAGGCTATATAACAGGGGTTGACAAGTTCACGTTTTCGTGGTATAATAGCAAAACAAGAGCAGAACAAAGACGGAGCCGTGCTTTGGCTTTGTTTTGCTTGACGTAATTAAAAAAATATGGTATAATGAACATAGCTTGACTTTCGGTCAATGCCAGAAAGAAAGGAAGTATGTCATATGAGGACACAAAAACAAATACTTAAATCTTTTACTCTTGTTTTAGTCTGCGTTCTTGTAGTTTTAACTGCGACACCTGCTATTAATTTCGGTGGGCGTGACGCTGATGAGAGTAATTCAAGATTGCCTTCACTTGGGATTTCGGTACAATCACGTGATATTGACCAACAAATTGCTACATTAAATCAACGTGCGGAGGAGATTGCACGCGAAAATCAGGCAAGAGAATCACGGCTAAACGAATTACGTGCCGACCAAGCACGCCAGAATGAGTTTATACAGACGGTTAATACACAAATCGCTGAAATTCAGTCACAAGTAGATGCGTATAACCAATTAATCAATGCTAAGCAAGAATCGATTGATTATACTCAAGCACAAATCAAATTAAAACAAGAAGAGGCCGAAAATACCGAACGCCGAATCGAACAGAGAGAACGCCAAATCGAACAGCTTGATGCTCAAAACCAAGAGAGCCTTAAACAGTTCGGAGAAATCGTGGCACAGATGTATATGAACTCTGGCGGTGGCTCGTTAGGTCTTTTTAGTGGCTCAAGTAGCTTTGCGGATATAATGATTCATGCTGAGATGTTAAGAAATATTGGTGAACATAACGCACAAATCATTGCAAATCTTTTAGAGTCTGTGACACTCCAAGAAGAGGCGATTGTTGAACTTGAAGAAGATATTGTGGAGCTTAATTATCAGCGTGCAATTCTTGATATTGAGCGTGCATTGCTCCAAGATGAACTCGCCGAACTTGAAACTACTAAAGATGGAGTTTCGGCAGAAGTCAATCGCCAACGAAACGTACTTAGCGGATTAACCGCAGAACGTGATGATTTGCAAAACGACATAAACGCCCTAGGTTCATTGTTTAATGCATCGGAGGCTGAAATCGCTGAAATTAACCGACAAATCGAAAGCATTATTCGTGCCGAAGAAGAGCGTATTCGCCGCGCAGAAGAAGCCGCACGTGCGGCAGCGGCAGCAGCTGGTCAACCAGCACCTCCACCGTCAATTAATCACGCTGCTGGTGGATTTAGATGGCCACTCGAAGGGCGGTTCACACGAGTAACAAGTGGATTCGGTCACTGTAGTTGGAGGCGTGGCTGGCACAACGGTACAGATATAGCAGGACCTGGAATCAACGGTTCTCCTATTTTTGCAATGCAGTCTGGAACAGTCATTCGTTCAGGAAGGCTTGGCACTTTTGGATACGTAGTTTTTATTAACCACGGTGGTGGATACGTCACTGTATACGCACATATGATACGCCAACCTCCAGTGAGTGAAGGGCAGACTGTTACACAAGGTCAAGTAATCGGACACGTTGGAAGTACTGGGCGTTCGACTGGACCACATCTACATTTTGAAGTTCGCCGTAACGGAACAGCGGTTAATCCTATGTCTTTTTTTAGATGAGGTATAAAAGCAAAATGAGAGTATCCCCCTGAAAGGCGGGCTTTGCCCGTTTGGAATGGAGGGGAACTCGACGAGAAGCACTCATCAAACGAACAGCTTGACGAATCTTAAAATTTATGATATATCACACCACTGACCATCCCCCCATTCCAGATTTTGCTCTGAAATGGGGGGTGTTTTCATGAAACTGTAAATTCATATGTGAGGACGAAAGGTGGCATATCTTTGATTGCACTGCCCATAGAAGGTAAATCGTTCGAAAAATCAGTTTCGTATGGGTATCGTAGTTCTACCCATAGCATATATCTACCTCTTCGTAAGCCCCCATCCTCATGTCTGATTCCATACGAACCTTCTGATTGTGTGAAAATCAAACTACCGACTAATATTCCAGACCTTCTGCGTTCTGGATAAACAAGTCGCCACCCCCTCAAAGTTCTTCTAAACAATTCAGACTCAACGTGTTCAAATGATATGCCGGTGTCGTTTGATATAGTAAAATCCAAGAATGTCTCCGAATTGCTAACGTTTAAGAATTTAATTCCAACCGGCGGATTGTCTAGCATAAATAGCGGTCTATTCATCACAAAATCATAACATAACCATAACACAATTGCTAAAAGAGTTATGCTTGAAATCACAATAAAAGTCTTTTTGAAACGTTTTGTATTTGTGTTTTTCATAGTTTAATTTCCTTTCATTGTTACAAATATTATACAACATAAAGATTCCATTGTCAAGGGTTTTCGGGATTTTTTAAAAAGTTTTCTTTTTTTGTCAAACCGTGTCGAATTTTGTTGAAAGCATCATCATTTTATCTCTACCTGTAACAAAATAGGCGTGTCAGTCATATGATACGATGAGAGAAACCTCTCAAGTCAATTTATTTATGTGTAGGAGGGAAAGAGCCATGTCAATGCCAAATTTTCCAATTAACCCGGGATTAAATCGTGATGGGGCAGTCAACCAGATTCTGTCTTCAATCGCAATGGAAGAGCTCGGACTAAGCCATGTAATTAACGCAGAAGGTGAAAAACTCCAGTATGTGTTGGGAACACTTGAAGGTGCACCAATGCCAAGTGCAACGGTAGATGATGTTTTGCGCGTCAATGACAGCGTTCAAAAAACGCTAGAAACTGTCGCGTACAACCAAATGTTCTTGAAAGGAAAAATGTCAGATGCACTAAATTCTTCAATTATGCAAGGTCCTACAGGTGCGACTGGTGCTACTGGTGCTACTGGACCATCTGGCGGGGCTACCGGTGCGACTGGGGCGACGGGTGCAACAGGGGCTACTGGTGCAAACGGTACAGATGGTGCTGTGGGTGCAACTGGTCCGCAGGGGTTACAGGGGGTTGAAGGGATTCAGGGTATTCAAGGTATTGCTGGAACCGTAGGTACAATTTTAGGTTCATATGACACTTACGCTGATTTAATTGCAGCTCATCCAACTGGCAATGTAGGTGATATGTACCTCGCAAACGACGAACTATACGTTTGGGATGATACGTCTGCAACTTGGCAAGACCTTGGTAGTATCGCAGGACCTCAAGGCGTAACAGGACCGCAGGGTATTCAAGGTGTGCAAGGTGACACTGGCAACACGGGACCTACAGGTGCTACTGGTGTAGCTGGTGCCACTGGTGCGACTGGTGATACTGGTGCTACTGGTGCAACTGGAGCACCTGGAGCTACTGGGGCCACTGGTGCTACTGGAATCGCAGGTTCTGGTGCAATTATCCCATATTCATCAGGTCTTCCGGTAGCACTCACCACTCTAGCAGGCGGGCTAGCGGGAACTCCAGCATATGTAGGATTCGGAATGTCAACACCAGGTGTATCTGTTCTTGGTACGCAGTTGACACTTGCCCTCGCTAGTGGAACTTTATCAAACTTTGCATTTTCAGCACCAAGAACTGGTACGATTACTTCTCTAGCGGCGACATTTACCGCAACTGTAGGAGCATCGTTATCATTAGGCAACACTTACGTCAGAATCGAACTTTGGTCTGCTGCTGCAAACAGTCTATCATTTACACCTACAGGGGCATATGTAAACGTTGGTCCAACTGGTGCTGTTGCTGTCGGGGCAGTTTATAATGCAATAAACAGTGCTCTCAGCGTTCCAGTAACTGCAGGTCAACAATTACTGCTTATTGCTAGTGCGTTTAATGACTCTGTATTATCACTCGCTAGTGCATTTGCAGGATATGTAAGTGCAGGTGTAGCTATTTCTTAGTATGGGAGGTTTGCACTATGTCAATGCCGAAATTCCCATGTAGTGACAGCATAATGAGTCAAGAAGAAGCTCTTAACTCAATTTTATCTTCAATTGCGATGGAGGAACTCGCTCTTAGTCATATTTTGAATGCAGAGGGCGAAAAAATTCAGTATGCGATTGAACACATCAGGCAGCACAATTGTAACGCTAGTCTACAAGAATTGCTTGAAATCAACGAAAGTGCTTCTTCTATGATTCAACAAATCATCAATCTTGAGATGATATTGACCAACAAATTACAAGCGGTGGCGAAATTTTTGCCGAAGCCACCACCATCGCCCACACCAGCACCATGTCCAACACCGCCCACGCCAGTGCCTCCACCTAAACCATCGTGTTGCCGCTGCTGTCGCTGTCAACCTCATCACTGTCGATAATGTTAAGGCGTGCCAGAATAACTCGGTTATTTTTTACCGCTGGTGAGTTAGGTTTATAGATTGCAGCACGTTCATTGTAAGTTTCAGCAATTTTGAATTCCCCTAGCTCGCAGCAACAAACACAGGCCTCGATATTTGGAATGTATCCGTAATAGTCTGGCAGAATAAATCCTTTTGAATCGGGTAAATCCAAACTCGCTGCAATTTTAAACCATCGAAGTGCCACTTGAAAATTGTGATCACGCTTGTAATGATACCCTATTTCCGAACAAATCTCAGCACGCGGTGAGTCAAAAGCAAAGCTCTCTCTCAATGTAGAGAGAGCTTTGTCGTTGTCGCCAAGTGAGTTGTAGCAAATCGCCAAATTGAAACAGGCAGAGATGTTATCTTCAATCCACCCTTTGCCTGAGTTCAAAAACTTCTCGAAATAATAGGCAGATTTGTGCCAATTTTTGTGGTCTTTTAATTCACGTGCGAAATAATATTGTTGCCTAGGTGTAAGTATTTTGGTGCGGCGCTCCAAGTTGTTATAGATTTCTAAATTTCGATTGCTAGGCTTTTGTATAGAATTTTGCGGTTTTCTATGATGTATCACAATATCAGTATGTACAATATTCCCTACAAGCGGAATGCACTCATGAACAGGGTCTTGCCAACGATAACCACGTTCGCGCCGTGTGAGTCTCTCGCGAGTCGAGGTAAACACTGGGACACCATATTCATCAAAGTGCGTGTTATATTTCATAGTTACGATGTCAACAGTAGGTGGCAGATTACCCTTTAATTCAAGCAATTTTTTGCATGATTCGGGCGGGAGAACGTCGTCAGCATCTAACCACATTTGATAATCCATAGTTGCCTTTGAGTAAGCAAAATTGCGAGCAGCCGAAAAATCGTCAATCCACTCAAAATTATAGATTTTGTCAGTAAACTCTGCTGCAATCGCCTTTGTATTGTCGCTAGAACCAGTATCCACAATTATAATTTCATCAACAGCACTGGTTACACTTTTTAGACAACGCGATAGAATGGCTTCCTCATTTTTAACAATCATACAAAGTGAAATTGTTACCATTTCATTAACTCGCTTTCACTAGATTGATAATTCGCAAAAATAGCACAACAGGTTACCTGTAAGTGTTTTCAACTTAATCAACTATATGCAAGATTAAATAAAGTTATGACGATTGGGCGATATTATAGCAGAACGCTTTTTGCAATTTGCACACTTTCCCTTATCGTGCGTGCACAAGAATTACACCAATTTAAAGTCATTACCGGTCCCATAACACAACCATTATTATTATAATCAGGAGCGTCAAGATTATGAGAAAGCTCGTGTAACATAATCAACACTAAAGGCTAGGTAGTCAGCTATAGACTTTCATAAAGTCTTGTTCGCTTGGTATTTCGTCATTGTAGTAATAAAACTCCCCCCACGCCCTCTTGATTGATTCAAAAGGTCTCAGGGGGGAATTTTAATTTCGAGTGTTCGGTTATATTTTATTGACCGCAATTATTACAAAACTTTAAATCTTTGAAGGAATTTTTCGCTACAATTGACACAGATATCCAACTACTCCAGTATCATCAGATTCAAACATCCAGTGTTCCAATAATAATTTCGCCTTCAAAATCATATACAGGAATACTCCTCATTCCTCTTTGTCGATGTTGTTCATTTATTTTTATTGCCTCTTCTGGAGAACTCGGATTAAAATTAATTGCATCTGCATAAAAATCTGCAGCAACAACAAAACCGCTTACCCAACCTTCATCAGTACGACCGTGTATTGAACCTGTTTGACCTTCAATAATAATCACCGCAATAAGGTCTGGAAGGTCTTCAAGTGTTTCAGCATCTGAACAACTGCCAACAGTCATTCCATTTGAATTAACAAAAAAACCATCTATTTTTTCGGCACTTGCAGGATAAACATCAAAAGTAGAAAATCTCGATAAATCCTCTCTACCTGCTTCTACTACTCTATTTGGATTTGCAATTAAGAAAACTGCCCCTCCTATAAGTGCACATAAAACAAAAATCACGAGTATCAGTCTAAGAATCACTTTTGAAATATTTTCTGATTTTTTCATTGTTATTCTCCTTTCTTATCTAAAACGAAAAATCGGGCGAACGATTGCTTGAGTGTTGTGTATAACCATTGCCGTTAAACGCCCAAGAAATCCCATGCGAAAAAAACGAACCAGACCAACTATTCGGTATCTCAACGAGACGCGGTGAATCACTCCAATACGAAACATTTCGAGCAATTTGATTATTATTCGACACTATGTTTCCACCGCTACCTCCAGTAACTAAAAAAGTTTGCTGATTTTGGTTGGTGAAATATAAACGTGTTTGAAGTCGTGCATATCCTGCTCTTAAGTTATGGCTTGTGCATTGCATTTGCATACCAGCTCCTACGAACGCTCCAGTAGAGATACGATTAAGCACAACTCTGTTGCTGTTTCTGTATTGATATGTCGTTCCTCCCGCTGATTGCGTAAAAGAACGCCAAGTTCCATCAATACTAGAAGCAGAAACACCAACAGAAAAAATCGCAATTATAAAACTGCAACAAACAAATATTGCCACACGCCTTAACATTTTTTCACTCTGCCTTAATATAACCATAAACAAGTATTACCATTTACCTTTCTTTAAAAGCACCAGTGTAAGTTAATAATTACTACGTAGTATGGATATTATATCATATTAAACCAATTTTGTCAAATAAAATTTAGCAAATAATCAAATTTCTACATATCGGCTCGATTTAAGAGTTATTTTTTTTTTTTTTTGTACAATATGCACAAAAATCCCCTATTCCAGATTTAGGTCTGAAATGGGGGAGTGATTATTAGATTATAAATTCGTACTCGAAAGCAAATTCATAGTATTCAGGGTAAGAACCACCGCCAATTTCAAACCAAAACATATACCCTCCTACGTATATAAACTATATCATGTTTTGTGATTTAGATATTGCTCTATTTGATTTCTCGTTATCATCTTTGCGTAACGCTCCATGTATTCCCAGTCTGGATTGCCATTTTTATTGACAGGCAGAAGCACTTTACACCTTTTCAAGCGAGTAAGCGTAGCACCATTACTCCCCCAACTAAAAACGCTCATGGCACTTCTTAACAAAGGGAGTATAAATTTTGCATTGTTAGCATTGAGGAATTTGTTTCGCAAGATTTGAATGTTTTGCCCCGTATAAAACTCATTTGGCTGATAAAAGGCAGTTTGCGTGTCCAAGCCTACTGTTATACAACTCCCTTTATCAAGATTGTAGCTTGGCTGTTCACACACGAAAGAGTCGACTCCATTATTTCGTTCAGTCCGTGTGATGTATGGATAATTCCCATTATTTTTAACGAGGTTGATTTTGTCAATACTACTGGATGTAGATGTAATATCAAAAAC
>WRGW01000083.1 GCA_009786985.1 Oscillospiraceae bacterium | reverse complement strand
AATCGTGACTATTGCAGAAATGATGGCTGGCGAGAGGCTTAATGTCCCGCTTGCTATTGATGTAGTTAAATCTGCTAAAGCATCAAGTGCAGAAGATTGGCAATTAGAGATTGAGTAAAATCAAAAACATATTAAACTAAATAATTCGGGAGAAGAATAAAAAATGAAAACCGAAGTCGAAAAAAACAAAAAATCAAAAGAACTAAAATCACAGAGTAATGTGGTTTTTGCACTGGATATCGGGACTAGAACAATCGTTGGCGTAATTGGTGAGCAGGAGGAAAACTCTTCTGGCACTGGTGCTTTTAATATGCTTGACCATATAGTCGTGGCTCACCCTAAGAGAGCTATGATTGATGGTCAAATTGAGGATATTCGTCAGGTTGCAAAAATCGTCACTCAAGTTAAAGAGCAACTTGAAAAACGCTCTGGAATCAAGCTCGAGCGTGTTTCGATTGCTGCTGCGGGTCGTGCACTCAAAACTCGCCGTGTCGAGAAGGAAATCGACGTTTCTGAAGTTGAACGGATTGATTCAGATGTAATCCGCTCGCTTGAGATTGAGGCTATTCAGACCGCTTCAGAAGAACTTATGCAAGAACGTGGGGTAACCACTCCTTATTATTGCGTTGGGTTTTCGGTAATCAATTACTTGTTAGACGGCAATAAAATGCTTAATCTTGACTCTCACAAGGGTTCAAAAGCAGGGATTGAGCTTATTGCCACTTTTCTGCCGAATGTAGTAGTCGAGGGGTTATATTCGGTTATGGATATGTGTTCGCTAAGCGTTTCGAGTTTGACACTTGAGCCGATTGCTGCTATGAACGCAATTATTCCTAAAGAAATCCGCCTGATTAATATCGCACTTGTTGACATTGGTGCTGGTACATCAGATATTGCTATTTCTAAAGATGGTAGTATTATCGCTTATGCTATGGCAACGATTGCGGGAGATGAAATCACTGAAGAAATCATCAAAGCGTATTTTGTCGATTTTGACACAGCAGAAAAAATCAAACAAACCTGTTGTGCTGGGGAAGACTGTACTTATAAAGACATTTTCGGAATTGAACGTACATTCACTGCTAAAGAATTTGATGAAAAAATTCAAATCAGTGTTGACGGATTAGCTGATACTATTTGCCAAAATATAGTCGAAGCTAATGGTAGTTCTCCAGCCGCCGTGTTCTTAGTTGGGGGAGGAAGTTTGGTTAAAGGCTTGCAACAAGCTGTAGCTAATCGCCTTGAACTCCCGATTGAACGAGTGGCACTCGGTTCTAACGAAGTTCTAAAGAATATAAAGACTGGGGAGGCTTCTTTGGGGGCTGAGTTTATAACACCACTTGGAATTGCTGTGACTGGTGCTATGAATAAAGGGTATGATTTTTCGACGATTACGCTAAATGAACGCCAAATTCGAGTATTCAACACTAATAAAATAACCGTGTTTGAAATTTTGACAACCGCTGGCTATAAATCAAACGAAATTCTCGGAAGAAGCGGGCATAATCTTACTTACATTATTAACGGTGAACGACGAACTGTGCGTGGTGGTGGATTTGAGCCTGCACAAGTCATAGTCAATGGTAAAGCTGGAACGCTTAATTCCCAGATTTCTGGTGGTGATAAAGTCGAATTTATGCCAGCGGTCTGCGGTGAGAATGCGACTTTACTTCTTAAAGAAGCAATTTCTCCGAGTGGTGCACCAGTTCCAGATGAAATTGGTTTTACAGTCAATGACAAAAATGTTCCACTCGATTATTCGGTCAAAAATTTAGATAAAATCGAAACTTTTCTCGTAGGTGAAGAAATTGAAGTGGAAGTTTACGAAATCCCACAAGAAGCTGATGACACCAAAGAATCCCCAAAAACAGAAAAACTTGAAAATTCTGAGGCTTTGGAGGTTGGCGAATCGACACTTGAAACAGAAATATCGGCAACTCTTGATTCTATAGAAATCACCGAAAGTTCAAATTCAAGTGGCTCGATTTCTAAAGACGGGACTGTAATTTTACCAAAGGCTCTAATAAAATCAATTGATATGATTCTAAATGAATTACCAGTAACGCTACCTGCAAATGCCGATAACTCTCCACATACTTTTATTGAGCTGATTAATCATGTTGATATAGATTTAGATAACCCGCCATCTCCAACCGCTGGATATGTTATGACTTTGAATGGTCGCCCTGCTGGTTTTAATGACACTTTAAAAGAGGGTGACAAAGCAGTCTTAAAATGGCAAAATTGAGTGAATTTTGATGTTTTTAGCATAAAAAAAGTGGGGTTTCTCCCCACTTTTTTAATTCAATTCGAGTCATAATCTTTCGGTAAGCATAGCGATTGAGGTTCTGCTTTCGCCATCGATTTCGATTTCTCTAAACATTGGACGGCAAATTAAATCAATACCTTCAGGGGCTAAATAAGTGCGTGCAATTGCGACCGCTTTAATTCCTTGATTAGCAGCACCAGCACCAACTGCCTGAACTTCCGCCTTTCCACCTTCGCGGATTACTGCGGCAATAGCACCAGCGGTTAATTTAGGGGTAGAACGTGCTGATACTTTGATGATTTCAGTCCCAGTTCGCGGTGTACGAATTTCGCCACCTATTTCTTGACTCAGTGGTGGAATTGTGTTAATTGGTTTAGGTTGATTTGGTGAAAGTGTAACAATATTATCCATATTTATTCTCCTCACTATATTTATTGATTTTTCAAATTTTATAATTTATACGCTTCAGAGACGTTGTACATCCGTTAGAAGCGTCAATTTTTACTATAACTGCATTAAATTCTGTTTCACCATCGGCAAATTTGTATTTTTGCGGATAATAGCCGATTAGTTTATCAATTGCCGCTTGCTTTTGTGCCCCTATTACCGAATCAGTCGCACCGACCATTCCAACGTCGCTTATAAAAGCAGTGTGATTGTCGAGTATACGTTCATCGGCGGTTTGAACGTGGGTATGTGTCCCGAATACAGCACTAACTCTTTGTGATAGATAAAATCCCATTGCTTTTTTTTCAGCAGTTGATTCTGCATGAAAATCAACTATGATGTTTGGTGTAGAGATGTCAGTTAAAAGTTCATCTATACACTTGAACGGATTGTCGCACGGTGGCATATAACTTGCCCCCATTATATTTATGACTGCGAGCTGGCAGTGTCCAAAATCAAGTATGCATACACCACGCCCTGGGCAATATCCCAAAGGTTCGCCATAGTTTGCAGGGCGAATAACTTCTTGGCGTTCATTAAACATTGTATCCATTTCTTTACGCTTGAATGCGTGATTGCCAGTAGTAATCACATCTGCTCCAACATCGTTAAATAGCATATTCGCAGATTTAGGTGTGATTCCGTTACCATCAGCTGAATTTTCGCCGTTTATTATGACACAATCTAAGTTCTCGCTATTTCGCATTTGTGGAATAACTTTTGCGAGTTTTGAAACGTTTGTTTGTCCTTGAACGTCGCCGACAAATAGCACTTTTATAACTTTCATATGACCACGCCCCCCTATTTTTTGTAAAACGACCTCCACAACCAGACATAGAACGAAAATATGATTGTGAGCATGATGATTGCGATAATAGTTCCTGCGTTCCAGAGCCTTGAAAGCGTAAAATGCACCGACAATCCAGCGATTACCAGTCCCAGAGTAATCGCATTTAAAGATGCGTTTTTTTTGCCCCTTTTAGGGTGAATTTGTTTCACAATTATGCACCATTTTGGAGTTTGTGTGCAGTTAAAGTATTTTGCATGAGAATAGCACGTGTCATAGGTCCTACTCCACCTGGTACTGGAGTGATGAAGCTGGCTTTTTGGCTGACTTTAGCATAGTCGATATCGCCACAGAGTTTACCGTCAGCACCACGATTCATTCCAACATCTATTACTACCGCACCGTTTTTCACCATATCGGCAGTAATCAAGTTTGCCCTACCAACTGCACTTACGAGAATATCCGCACGGCGAGTGACTTCGCCTAAATCACGTGTTCTTGAATGGCAGACTGTTACAGTTGCATTTTCGTTTAACAGCATCAAAGCCATAGGTTTACCGACTATGTTCGAGCGCCCAACAACCACGCATTCGCTACCAGAAATACTCACACCAGAACTGTGAATAAGTTCCATCACTCCAGCAGGGGTGCAAGGGAGAAAAGTTGAATTGAGCGTACTAAGTTCGCTTGAAGGGTTGCCGCCATAGTTACCGATAGCGATTTTTCCGACAGTATCAGTACGGAACGCATCAACATCTTTTAATGGCGACACAGCTTCGTTGACGGCTTTTACGTCTATGTGAGCAGGGAAGGGCTGCTGAATCAAAATTCCATTGATTGCATCGTTAGCGTTTAAATTAGAAATTAGTTCAAATACCTGTTCCGCGCTTGTATCAGACGATAATTGATATTCGTGAGAGGTAATTCCACACTCCACGCAGTCTTTCTTTTTGTGATTGACGTATATACGACTTGCTGGGTCATCACCAATCAGAATTACGGCTAATCCTACATCGCCTCCGTTGTGATTGATAGCCTCAACTTCTTTCGTGACTTGTTCTTTGAGTTTTTGGGCTAGTGCGTTACCGTCTAATATTTTTGCTGTCATCCGTTAATTTCCCTCCATTAGTTTTATTGAAGTTCGGGTGTAATACTCCGCCCTCTCTCGCACTCTTGGGGGCTTATCTCGAGCGAAGCGAGAGGGGGAGAAGGAGCTTGCCTTGAGGTGTTACCGAACATTAGTCGTCTGTGAATGGGTCGTGGATTTTCCTTAGTTCTTTTGCGAATGCGTTTTTTCCTTTTTCTTTTTCGCGTTCGATTTTAGTTTTTAATTCGTAATTCGCTAAGAGCTTTTTGTTCTCATCAGTGTCTTTGTAGCGGATATATGTCTGCGTTTCTCGTTTCGGATAGGTCTTTGCTTTTAAGGCAATAAACGCACATAAAGAAATCGACGCAATAGCAATTGATACAATTTGCGAAACTCGAACATCGCCTACCATTAGTGAATCCATTCGTAACGATTCGATAAAAGCACGCCCTGTTCCATACCACACAGCGAATAATAAGAATATTTCTCCGTCAAAAGATTGTAGCTTTTTGGAATAGAAATGTAAGAAAATAAACCCTACAAAACACCACAAGCTTTCATATAAAAAGCAGGGGTGAACTAGCTCATCACCGAGAGGTTGCACAGTTGTTGCGATTTCGTGTGGCAGATTGTGCATAATCCGTCCTCCAGTCATTCCCCATGGTAAATTACCTGCGGTTGCCGCGCCAAATGCTTCTTGATTAACAAAGTTACCCCATCTACCGATTGTTAGACCTAACAGAAACCCAACCCCCATTAAATCGGAGAGTGGGGTGAGTGGCAATTTCTTGGCACGCATAGCGATTACCGCTCCGAGTAATGCACCGATTACGCCACCATAAAACGCTAGCCCGCCATCTCTAAGTCCGAAAATTGCTTCTTGTAGAGTATATGAACGTTCGGCGAAAATTACAAAATACGCCCTCGCACCTATTACGCCGAGGATTACACCCCAAAACGTTGCGTCAAACACAGTATCTGGTAAAATACCTACTTTTTTTGCGGATTTGATTGCGTAAAGGATTCCAAGAACAATCGCTGTACACATGATGATTCCGTACCAATATATGCCGACCCCTCCAGGGAGGGTGAACGCAACACGGTTTACGTCTAGTGCGATGCCGATGTTCGGAAACTCGATTACAGAGTCTAACATACTTATGACCCTCCCTCTTTGGTTTCAGTGGCTTCAACAATAGACAGACAGCTGTTTTCTACATCAAAATTTTGCAAAACTTTTGTAATATCATCAAAAGTAGTATTAGCGGTGACTTCAATTGGAACGAACATATTGTCAAGTTCTTCAAATTCGGCGTTAATCATAGAACTTGCAACAGCTTCAGCACTTGTGAGAGGTTGAATAAGTTCACCGTAAGTCTGCTTTTTGATACGTGCAAAATCTTCTTCACACAATCCAGTTTGATTTAATCTGGCAATTTCTGCTTTGATTGCGACGAGGACTTTTTCGGGTTCACGTGCTTCACCACCAGCAATTCCTAAGAAAAACCCACGCCCAGAAAACATACCAACGTCAAAAGAATCGTTAATCAAACCAGAGCCGTACGCATCTAAATAAAATTTTGAGCTTCTGCCGAATGCCATTTCAAGAAAGATGTTGTAATGCACATAATCTTCGATTGTATAATCATTCGGGAGTTTGAACCCGATTTGGAATAGAGGAATTCCTACTGGGAGCGTTTCGCGAACGATTTTGTTCTTCACCTCTGTAGGTTCTTCTGGAATGACTGATTGTAACCCTACATCTTCACAAGGTTTTAGCATTTTATCGCAAATTGCCAACGCTTCGTCAGGCTCAAAATTTCCAGCAATAGAAATCACCATGTTGTTCAAGTTATAGAATGTGTTATAACAGCGGTATAACAAATCTTTGTCGATTTGCCCGATTGTTTCGACAGTTCCAGCGATGTTTATTCTTACTGGATTGTTGTGGTAGACATTCTCAAGGCATCCACAAAACACTCGCCAGTCTGGCGAATCGTCGTACATTTTGATTTCTTGGGCAATAATCCCTTGCTCTTTTTGAACCGTTTCATCAGTGAAGTGCGGTGATTGTACAAAGTCGAGCAAAATCTCTAAATTCTTATTAAAATTCTGTGAACACAAAAATAGATACGCAGTCTTATCAAAGCTGGTGTAAGCATTAGCAGACGCTCCAGTCTCGGCGAATAGCTTAAAAGCGTCACAATCTTCATTCTCAAATAGTTTATGCTCTAAAAAATGAGCTATTCCAGCTGGAACTGTTACGAAGTCATTATCTTGATTGGTTTTAAAGGTTGAGTCAACCGAACCATACTTAGTTCCAAACAACGCATACGCTGATGAAAACCCTGGCATCGGGCAAAGGCAGATTGTAGCACCACTTTTGTGTTTGATGCGGGTGTATTCTTCATTTACACGCTGGTTTTTTATGATTTCGGTCATGCTATTCCCTCGCTTTCGTTGTTGGTGTTACTATTGTCATCAGTCAAGACATACACAGTGTCGAGCTTTATAGTATTAGCGGTTTTTGCGATTCGCTCTTTATTTTTAGCGACTTCTTTAATGCGTTCAATCGCTTGCAATGGTGTGATTATATCGCAAGCATATATTCCCATTAAATACCATGATTTAATTCCGCTAAGACTATCGTTTACTAATTTTAAGTCATTTTCGAGCGAAAGTACAGCGTGATTTAGTTCAGTATCGGAGAAGCCTTCAACATTTTTCATATGCTCAAATTGGTTTAAGATTTCGTTCTTTGCTTTTTCGATATTATTTTTCTCTACGCCACATTCAGCTATAATTAGCCCCTTACTGTCGTAAAATTTTGCCCAACAGTAATAACAGAGCGACATCTTCTCGCGGACGTTATCGAATAACTTAGAAGTCGCTGAACCACCATAAATCTTAGTCATGAGTACGGCAGTAGCGTTTTTTAATTTATCCGAAAGGTCTAACCCATCACATTTGAACCCTAACACCATTTTACTTTGATTAACGTCCATAACCTCAGTGTGTTCGAGTAATTTAGATTTGAGCTGGCTTTGTTTAGAATGGCAATCTTCAATTTTATTTTCGAGACGCATAAGTTTTGAAAAAGCATTCGTAAAAAGCTCACACGCTACCTCAAAATCGTTACAACCCGCACAAACGATTTCAACGCGTGAGGTTTTGAGTAGGCGTTCATATGCTACATAAGCAGATTCGCCAGTGACTTTTTCGATGCCTTCTATTGTACCATGAGATGGGGTTGCCGACGGTTCACCTTCACAGAGTAGTCGCATAGCTTGCCTTACTGCATATAGTCGCTTTTCGTTTAGCTCTGATTCGATTGTGTCAATACAGGCTTGCTTTTCGGTTGCAATTATGCTTTCTTTGAAGGCGTAACCGCTATTTTCGAGCAAAGGTTCAAACAGACAGTCAAGCAGAATTTTTACACCTTCACCAGTGACATCTTCACCATCGAGAGCGTATCGGGTATCAATCGTTTTGATTGCGACTTCTAAAAATTGTGTATCACCAAGATTGCCGACACTTTCTGACAAGCTCGCTGCATATAAAGAAGAGAGCTTTGCATTTAATGAGCGTAAGTCTGGATAATTTCTGCATGAATTAGTCAAAACTTTAGTGACAACTGCGTTCGCCGAAGCTGTTTCGTCAGATAATTGTGTCAAAAAGTTTACAGAGATGCGATTTTGCTTAAATCGTGCGTCAGTAACTTTACTAAAAAACACCCCAGGTGCGATTTCTTTGCGGTTTAATACGTCCATTTTATTCTCCTATACCTACAAATCTTTGCTGTTCTCATGTGATTAATTTTCGTGGAGGCTAATGATTTAATAACCGTCTTTCAAAGTCAATAAGTTGTTCTCTTAGTTTTTCAGGCAAACGGTTTCCGAATTTAGCGTAAAATTGTTTAACACCGTTGACATCTTCTTTTAGGTGTGCTTTGTCAATTCGTAAAAGATTTTCGATTGTTTCGAGAGTTACACCATATTCTTCGAGTCCTTCGATGTCGATATCTTCAGCTTTTGGAATATATCCGACTGGTACTTCGCTTATTGAAAGACGGGGCACGGTTACTTTTGAGTCTTTAGTGTCTTCGGAGGGTTTAGGGGTATTTATACGTTTTATAATCCAGTCAAGAACACGTATATTTTCGCCGTATCCTGGCCACGCTAATTTGTTTGAATCACCATCTCTAAACCAATTCACACTGAATATTTTTGGAGCTTTACGACCGAGTTTTTTTCCGATTTTTAGCCAGTGTTCAAAATAGTCTGCCATGTTATATCCGCAAAGCCCTTGCATCGCCATTGGTTCACGCCTGACGGTTGGATTAGTAATCGAACCTGCACCTGTTTCTGTTCCGAGTGCACTACCTACAAACACTCCGTGTTCCCAATCGAATGATTGAAATACAAGCGGCATTGCTTTTGAACGCCTTCCGCCGAATATAATCGCTGATATTGGGACACCGTTTGATTTGTCATTACAGGCCTCAGAAAGGTTGGGGCAGTTTGATAAAGAAGCTGTAAATCTGCTATTTGAATGTGCACCTCTAATTGATTGTTTGATTTTTCCCAATGCTGAATTTTCGAGTGTATCGTCAGAGACTTTTGTATCATCTGGTTTTTTATTGTCGTAGTCTAATTCTTCGTCAACTGAATTATCGTCGTCGTCTTTTCCAATATTATCGTTATCATTAAAATCATCTTCGTTATCCGAAAAAGTATCAGCATCGAGTTCGTAGTCATTTTCAAGGCTGATTTCTTCTTCGGGTATAGGGTCATCTGGTAAAATCCAAGATTCGCCTTTCCAGTTTAAGAGGCTCTCGTCAGTTAAGGCTTCTTTTTCTTCTTCGCTTAATTCCAATCCTTCCCACCACACTGTATTGTTATCTATATTGTGTACAGCGTTAGTGAAAATTGCATTCTTTTGTAAAGCGGAATACACGTTAGGTTTTTTTTCGGCACTTAGTCCTGGTAATAACCCGAAAATTCCTGTTTCGGGGTTGATTGCCCATAATCTACCATCTTCTCCTTTATTAAGCCACGCTACATCTTCGCTTACGAAACGGACATTATAGCCTTTTTCTTTATAGCTTTCTGGTAAATTGAGCATAGCAAGGCTTGTTTTCCCACAACCAGATGGAAAAGCTACTGCAATATACGTCGTTTCACTATGAGGAGTCTCGATTTCAAGGATTGCCATGTGTTCAGCGAGCCAGTTTTCATCTCTCGCTTGAATTGATGCTAATCGCAAAGAAAACATCTCTTTAGTCAAGAACGCACTAGCACCATACCCAGTATTCAAAGACCATACAGTGTTGTCCTCAGGGAAAAGGCAGATATAACGATTATCCTCGATTGGAGGAATACCGTCACCACTTGAATGGATTCCACACAACCAATCTTTTTTGAATTTCGGCTCAGAATCAGAGTCAAGAACTGTTTCGTTGGTTTGAACACGAACGCCCGATTGTGTGTTCTTGCTTGGGAGATTGTTTAGTAAAGTCACCGCTGTTTTTCCACATTTGGCGAGCATTGTCAAGTTTAAAACTACATAAATGCTGTCGGTGATTTCAATTCCTGCACGTTTATATTTCCCAGTTCCAAGATAAAACGGCACCACATACATGGTCTTTCCTTCCATAGAACCTTTGAACATTTCATGGAGTTTAGCATACATTTCAGATGGCTCGCTCCAGTTATTAGACGGGATAGTGTCTTCTTTATTTTGACTGCAAACAAAAGTTCGTTTAGTGGCACGTGCAGCATCACCTACTGAGGTTCTGTGAAAAAAACACCCAGGTAAAGTCTTCTTGTCAAGGGGGGTTATTATTTCAGACTCGCATGCAAATTTTCTTAAAGTTTCGAGTTGTTTTTCAGTGCCGTCAATCCATATTTCGTTACTTGGTCTGGCTAAAGTTTTGATTTCTTCAATCCAGTTAAGTACCGCCTGATTTGTCGTCATTATTTGAAATTCCTCATTTCTTGAATATAGTCTATTAGTCCACATAAAATGTCTTGACATTTCGCCAAACAAGGGCATAACAAAGGTCGGATTTGCCGAGCTTTTTATGCTTGCCGTGAGAAAGTTGTTTTAAATATACTGAACAGGCTCTTAGGCAATTGCCAGAATTTCTTGCATGAATTGCCAAATCACATTGTTTTTATTCCCATCATCAAAAGTATATTCTTTGAGTTTCGAAGCAAATTGTAGAGGAATTTTACCTTCATATAGTGGAAACGAAAGCTCAGCTGTGAATTTGTCTTTGAGAGCCTCATATTTAAACTTTCCGTCATAACAAAGTGCTACTTTCTCACATAGAACTAAACCTAATTTCGCTCCGAATTCATAATGCTCTCTGTTTTCAGACTCGGCGTGAGGGCGGATGATTTGAGGCTCAGAACCGATTAAATTTGTTATTGTTATATTTGCTAATTCATCAGACTTATCAATCCCTATGACAACAGTGCTACCTTTAGGCGAGTATAAAAATGCGTTTTGCAAAAGATTCATAATCGATACGGTAATAGCTTTGGTATCGCCTTTGATTGTTAGCGCAGTATCGTCCGTGATATTAGTATCATCAATGTTTAATATAAGCTCATGCGTTTTTGAAATTTTGAGCATTTTTTGACACTCTCTAACGATTGTGAAAACTAACTCTTTTAGGTCGATTATTTCGGAATTTTCTCTTTTAGTAATGATGTTTTGTGAAAGTTCTGGTAATATATTTTCGGAATAGCAATAGCTCGCATTTAAATTCTGAACCATGATTTTTACCGCTGTGGTTTTCATTCTTTGAATGATTTTTCGATTAATTTGGAGAACTTCAAGTGTTTCAGAATCAAGTTCTGATTTGAAGTGATTTTGTTGATATTCTTCACTTCTTTCGAGCATAGAAATTAGTCCGAATAATTCTATCGCATGAACTTGTGATAGGTTTACCGTTTGTGCCATGCTTTCTTTGAGTTCAAAGAAAGCATTGTGAGCCTCAAACTCGGCACTAAAGTCTTCGGCAGTTGTTTTCATTCGTTTTGAAAGTTTGTGAAATTTATATTCTTTCATATTACGACCATGAACTCCTTTCACTAATCGAAGCATGAATTAAAGTCTAGTTCCACGAGTAAAGCGAGAGGAGGCAGGTTATCGAACATTTTTTCTTACCCGAGAACCACTTCAACCTCATGAACACCGTTAACAAATGTTTCAACCATATTACCGTCTTTTTCGATACCATCTACAGTAAGTTTAATAACCCCTTTTGAAACATGGTTAGGGTTTTTGACAGTGATGTTATAAGTCGCCCCTCTAAAGACACGTGTTACTTTGAATCCGTCCCATTCTTTGGGAATCGATGGGTCAACTTTTAGTCCGTTGTATTGCGGATGGATTCCGAGGATATATTGCGATACTGCAACAAAATTCCATGCCGCAGTTCCAGTAAGCCACGAGTTCTTTGCTTCGCCGTGGCGTGAAGCATCTTTACCAGCAATCATTTGTGCGTACACATACGGTTCGGTTCTATGCAGATGGCTGATTTCTTCTCTAAACGCTGGTGCTATTTTGGAGTAGTACTCAAAAGCCTTATCTCCACGCCCTGCATGAGCTTCGGCGCAAATTAGCCAAGCATTGTTGTGACAGAAAATGCCCGCATTTTCTTTATACCCCGGTGGATAAGTCGAAATTTCACCGTATTCTATAAAATACTTAGTGAAAGCTGGATTGTTTAGTACCAATCCGTGGTCTGTATTGAGATATTTGTCAACCGAGTCAAGCGTTTTAGCGACATATCCTTCTTCTAACCCTAAGTCTGCCATGACAGCAAATCCTTGAGGTTCGATAAAGATTTTGCCTTCTTCGCATTTGTGAGAGCCGATTTTTTTACCAAAATCGTCATAAGCACGCAAGAACCAGTCACCGTCAAATCCGTGAGCCAGTATAGCTTTACGCATAGCTTCAATTTCTGATTCAGCACGTTTTGCTTCTGCCTCATCACCTCTAATTTTGCACATTTCGACATATTCAGGTCCGATAAATGCGAACATACACCCAATCATTACAGATTCAGCGACTTTACCGTCCTTAGAAGTTGTGGTCTGGAACGGTTCACCCGGTGTGTTCGAGAAGCAGTTGAGGTTCAAACAATCGTTCCAGTCAGCACGTCCGATTAGCGGAAGCCCATGTGGTCCTTTTTTGTTACAGACATGGTTAAATGCACGCTTAACGTGGTCTAAAATTGTGTCAGCGAGTTCTTCTTTATTTTCATAAGGCACAATCTCGTCAAGAATAGAGAAGTCTCCCGTTTCTTTCATATATGCAGCTACTGCAAGAATCATCCAAAGTGGGTCATCGTTAAAGTTAGAACCAAGTTCGTGATTACCTTTTTTTGTGAGCGGTTGATATTGGTGATAAGCACCTCCATCTTCGAGCATGGTTGCTGCTAAGTCGCAAATACGCTCACGCGCTCTTGACGGGATTTGATGCACAAATCCAAGTAAGTCTTGGTTAGAATCACGGAATCCCATTCCACGTCCAATACCAGATTCAAAGTAAGACGCTGAACGCGACATATTAAACGTCACCATACACTGATATTGGTTCCAGATATTTACCATACGGTTTAGTTTTTCGTCTGGAGAAACTACAGTATACTTGCCAAGAAGAGCTTCCCAGTGTGCGTTCATCTCAGCGAAGAGTTTATCTGCTTTTTCGGCGGTATCGCACATAGAAATCATGTCATACGCTTTTTTCTTGTTTATTATATTACGTTTTGAATAGTTAGAACCAGTCTTCCCAGAAGTAGAGATTTTGTCACCGTCGGTTAAATTTGGTGCAAATTTGTCGTTGACATCATTTTCTACATAACCTAGAACAAATACAAAATCTTTACTTTCTCCTGGTTCGAGAGCGATTTCGATATAATGAGAAGCAACTGGCGACCAACCGTCTGCAACCGAGTTAGAAGCCACCCCTTTGAACGGTACTTGAGCTTTGTCATATCCATTGTATAATCCAGTAAAGCTCTCTCTATCGGTGTCAAATCCAGATAACTTTGCGTTGACTGAATAGAAAGCAAAATGGTCACGGCGTTCTTTGTATTCGGTTTTGTGATAAATGGTTGAGCCTTCGATTTCTACTTCACCAGTGTTGAAATTACGCTGGAAGTTAGTAGTATCGTCTTGAGCGTCCCATAAGCACCATTCCACGAAACTAAACAGCTTGATTTTGCGAAATTCTCCATTAGTATTAGTGACAGTGACTTTTTGGATTTCTCCATTAAAGTCTTGTGGTACAAAAAAAAGTACCTCTGATTCAATGCCTTTTAGTCCGCCTTTGATTTTGGTATAACCAAGACCGTGTCTGCATTCGTAAGAAGAAAGTTCAGTTTTAGTTGGAGACCATCCAGGATTCCATACAGTTCCGCCGTCGTTGATATAAAAATATCTCCCACCCATATCGACTGGTACGTTGTTGTAACGATAGCGAGTGATTCGGCGAAGGCGTGCATCTTTATAGAAGCTATATCCTCCAGCTGTGTTAGAAATAAGCGAGAAAAACCCTTGTGTTCCAAGATAGTTAATCCAAGGGTAAGGTGTCTGTGGTGTTGTGATTACGTACTCTTTATTAGTATCATCGAAATAACCGTATTTCATTATTTTTAAACCTTCCTGTACTTTGTTTAATCAGACTCCATCAGGATTTCTATGAAGAAATCTGGTAAATCCTGACAAGAGCCTGTAAATTATTAAATTTTAGGATATTGCCTTTAGTCGTCCCATTCAAACTTGACGATTGTTCCATTGTCCATGGCGATATACATTTCGACTAAAGGTTTTCTGCCACCTTCTACTCTGTACAGAACTTCCCATACTTGTTGTCCACGTTTGTTACCACGGCAGACTTCACGGAACGTTCCAGTATATCCACGTCTTGCAAGCTCTTCATACCCGATTGCAATCGCACGTTCACGAGAAATTGCACCTGCTGCTTCGGTTAGTACAGTAGTGGTATCTGGTGCTTGTGTCGGAGCAGGAGCTTGAGTAGCCTGCGGTGCTTGTACTGTAGTATGCGGTGTAGTTGTTAAAGAATCGCCCGCAACTTCGCCTGAAGGTTCATACGTGTTTCCACTCTCTGTTTCTGGTTCAACGATTATGATTGTGGTTTCATAAGTCGTTTCGTTATATTCCGTAGTGTTTTCTGCTATGATTTCTTCAGTATTGTTGGTATTATCGGTGGTATTAGCAATTGGTGTGATTTCGTATTCGTTTGTAATTTTCCCTCTTTCGCTACACGCTGAAAGGCTTAAAATCAATACAACGAACATAGTGGCAAATATTATTTTTTTCATTACTATAATTTTCCTTTATGCGTTCTATGGTAGATTATGATGCAAATTATGAGCATAATAATCCGCTATGAAATAGTATACACCATCTTCGACAAAAAATCAAGCGTATATCAAAAATTTTGACAAAATCGTCTAAGAACCGACCTTCAATAATGCAAAACATCTGTATTTCGGCTAATTTTATGTCATTTTACGCCATTTGATAGTTAAATTTTTCTTAACCAAGCATTGTTAAAGGTCGGTTCTAATTTATTTTAAAACGCTGGAGTGACTCACGCAAAAGCTCTGATTGGCGACTAACTTCTTTCGATTCTTTGGCACTATCAATTGCTGTTTGGTTACTTTTCTTAACTGTTTCGTTAATTTCGTCGATATATTTGTTGATTGTGTCAATTGTTTTGGCTTGATTATCGGCGAGTGTTGAGATTTCTTCTGATAAGTCAACGTTTTTAGAAATTCCTTCTACGATTTCTTCAAGAGAAGTCGACGCTCTTTGAGCAATATTCGCCCCTATGTTAGATTTGTTTATTGAATCGCTAATAAGCTCTTCGGTTTCGCCAGCGGCTTCACTGCTTTTTGATGCCAACATACGTACTTCTTGAGCTACTACTGCAAACCCTTTACCATGCTGACCAGCACGTGCGGCTTCAACGCTTGCATTTAATGCGAGTAGGTTAGTCTGAAAAGCAATATCGTCAATCACTTTAATTACTTTTCCAATTGCTGCCCCAGCCTCTTTAATTTGCTCGACTGCGTCAGTCATCTCGTCCATCTGTGACCTGCTGTTTTCGGCAAGGCTTTTGATTTCCCGTGCGAGTTTGGCCGAACGTGACGCAATCTCGTTTTTCTTGAAAGAATGTTCTGCTACATCATGAATCGTATTGGTCACCCATTCAATCGCTTGTGATTGTTCGCAAGATGCTTCGGCGAGAGATTTTGCACCACTATCTAAATTAAATGCTCCGCTAGTCACCTTAAGAGAAACGTTCCTGATTTCGCCGAGCATCTGATTCAGACCTTCTACCATGTTTTCCATAGCAGCACCTACAGTGTCATGATTAGAGCGGTTTTGTACAGTCGTGACTAAATCTCCATCTTTTACAGCGTTCAGCCATTTGATTTTTTCGCGGAACATTGCCAACATATCACCAACAGAACACGAAATTACACCAATGTCATCTTTTCGCCGATTTAAGATTTTGGTTTGTTTATACGAATAATCGTCTAAAAATATATTACCAGTATCAGCAATCCCAGTAAAACATTTTGCGAAAAACTTTAGTGGTTTTGAGATATTGTTAGATAAAATCACACCAGCGATTGCACAAAATAGAGGCAAAGAAATTACAAAAGCTAATGCAATAATGTTGATACTGCGATGTATTTCAGCTAAATCTGAAAGTTCATAGCCATTGTATACACTATACGTTTCGTATTCTATATATTCAGTTTTAAGGAGTAAAGCGATTTCACGTGCATTGCCCACTTCGAGTATAATCAATATACCAAAAATGATTGATAAAATAGCAACACCGCCTACGGTAATTGCGATTTTAGTTCTTATTTTAAGTTCATTCATAGTTGTTCTCCTCTACTCCCTTCGATGATTTGTTTTATCTTCTCGCAAATAAATGAACGCACCTTAATATCACGAGCATTTTTAGTGTCAAGTCGTGCTATTTCATCTTTAATCATTTTTTCACCTACGATTTTTGTGTCATCGCTTGCATAATCTATGAGGTATTCTTGTAAAGTGAGCAGTGCGTTAGGGTGACATCTTGTTTGAATTTCGCCAGATTTACAAAGTTCCATAAAATGTTCGCCCACTCTTCCAACGCTGTAGCAGGCTGTGCAAAAACTAGGGATTTGCCCATTTTCCAGAAGCCATCGCACTATTTCGTCAAGAGTTCTTTTATCGCTGGTTTCAAATTGTTCAGTCTTTTCTGTTTTAATGCTTTCATTTAACTTACCAGCCATTTCTGAAGAATATCCGCCGACATTTGTTTTAGAACCACCACTAATCTGTGACGCTCCTACTTCGAGGGCTTTTCTACGACATTCTTCGCCCTCGCGAGTGGAGATAATAATTCCAGTATATGGCGTACTGATTCGTAAAACCGCTACGATTTTTACAAACAGATTATCATCGATTCCGCAACCGAATTCTTTTATTTTATTTGCATCAACACCATCTGCACTACGGATTCGTGGGACGCTTATTGTGTGAGGACCTACTCCGTAAACGCATTCAAGATGCTCGGCGTGCATGAGTAGTGCTATAAACTCGTAAAGGACGTTATATAATCCAAATAACGCTCCTATACCTACATCATCGATCCCTGCTTGCATTGCCCTGTCCATAGCTTCGGTGTGATAAGCATAGTCAAATTTAAGACCATTTCCTCCAGTGGGATGGACTTTGTTGTATGTTTCTTCATGATAGGTTTCTTGGAATAACAAATAAGTTCCGATTTTAGCTTCTTTCAATTTACGATAGTCTTCAATAGAAGTTGCTGCAATGTTCACGTTTACACGACGGATTTTTCCATTTTTGTGTGCGATTTTATAAATCGTATCAATCGATTCGATTATATAATCAATGTCGTTATAGTCAGGGTGTTCTCCCGCTTCGAGGGCTAGGCGTTTATGTCCCATATCTTGTAAAGCGATGACTTCGTTTTTTATTTCTTCTTGAGTCAATTTTAGTCGAGGCATATTTAGGTTTGTTGAGTTATACGGACAATAAATGCAGTTGTTTACACAATAGTTGGAAAGGTAAAGTGGTGCGAATAATACAACACGTTTGCCATAAAAATCATCTTTGATTTGTAGGGCGAGTTCTTTTGCTTTTTCTGTTATTTCAGAACATTCACTCATAAGCAAAAGTGCAGCTTCTCTATGATTTAAGCCCTTACGTTCTTTTGCTTTTTTTATGATGTTTTCTAACAATGTTTGATTAGTTTTGTTTTCGTCAACCCACTTAACCACTTTTATGATTTCTTCGTGATTAATAAACTCACGTGCGTTTAATGAATGTGGATTGTACTTATATTTCGACATAATCCCCCCGCGACTCTACGATTTCATAACCGATTTTTTTCATTCGCCCTCTAATACAATTGCTACAACGAGATGGACCATCACCTACACAAATTTTGTTGTCATAAAGCAGATATTTTTCCCTAAACTTTGGCGGTGAGAGGTTTGGCATAACTACGTTTGCACCAGCTAATACTCCCATTTCACGACCTGAACTATCAATTGTTCCGAGTGCAGTTGTCGCTGGGAGTAAAAGATTTGGCTTCATCAATCGCAGAATTGCTAATGCGTTCAGAGTAAGCCCTAATCCCCCTTGAAGTTCGTTTGCAAAAGGAGTTTTAGAATGTGGGATAAACGGTCCTATTCCTACCATTGCAGGGTCTAATTCTTTGATGAAAGCAAAATCATCTATAATATGGTCAAGCGTTTGATTAGGTGAACCAACCATAAATCCACAACCCAACTGATACCCGAGTTCTTTCAAAGCGAACAGGCATTTCTGACGCGAGGCAAGTGTCATCGAATTAGGTGATTGTGGGTGTAGGCTTAAATAATGTTCAGCGTTAGAGGTTTCTTGACGAAGTAAATACCTGTCAGCTCCAGCTACTCGTAGAAGTTTTAGGCTTTCATAGCTCCGTTCACCTAGCGAAAGTGTAATTGCACAATCAGAATAATCGCATTTAATGCTTTTTACTATATCACATAACATTTCATCGGTGTAGTAAGGGTCTTCACCGCCTTGTAAGACAAAAGTGCGGAATCCGAGCTCATATCCTGATTTACATCGCTCGAGGATTTCTGCTTTAGTCATACGATAACGACTTGCTTCGGCATTGCTTTTACGAATTCCGCAATAGTAGCAGTCATTCTTGCAATAATTAGTAAATTCAATCAGACCTCTCATATAAATCTTATTAGAAAAGACTTCTTGACTAGTTTCACGTGCGGTTTTGTGCAGGGATTTTTGTTCTTCGCCATTAGCGGTTAGTAACAGTTTAAAATCCTCTCGCAAAAGGTTTTTTTGAAGTTTAAGTTCGGTGATTATATTGTTCAAATTTTTCATACTAGATATTGTATCACACTTTTGAGATTTTGTCAATAGTTTTGTAATAGATATAATGGCGACCTCCGAAAACCTCGTGTGCGTTTTTGCCATACAGGTTTTATCGTGCTTTTGCCGTGCCTAATGAGAGATATTGGGTTGACTTTTGGTGAATTTCGTGATATAGTGTGTCTTATGAATATATTTTTTTACGAAATAGAACCAATCGGGGTATTTAGTATATCAGCTAATGATGATGCAATCCGTGGGGTTGCTTTTGGAAGTGAAAATCTTAGCCATAGTGTTTACATTGAAAAAGAAACACTGCTAATTCAAAAAGCGGTAACGCAGTTGCGAGAATATCTCTCTGGTAAGCGTTTGAAATTTGATTTGCCACTATACCATAAAGGTACAGATTTTCAAAACAAGGTTTGGCAGGCTTTACTTGACATTCCCTATGGGGAAACACGTAGCTATAAAGAAATCGCCGAAGAGGTAGGAAGCCCTCGTGCATTTCGTGCAGTAGGTATGGCTAATCACAGGAATCCGCTCGCTTTTTTCGTTCCATGCCATCGAGTAATCAAGAGTGGGGGTGGTTTAGGTGGATATGCAGGTGGTATTCATGTAAAACGGTTCTTGCTTGATTTGGAAAAATCGATAAAATTTCAGTGAAGCACTATGCTAATAATTTAGTGTAAATATTGGAAAATCGGCAACAACTTTAAATTATAACTCGGGAAATGCTAGGGAAATTTATTTTCCTTATTATTTTGCTTGACGGATTCTATAAATTATGGTATAATTGTCAAATACAGAGTTTTAATAGAAAGAAAGGTTGTAGAAATATGAAAATCAAAAACTTAAAAGAAATGCTAACTCTTGTAGAAAAACAATTTGGTGATAGAGTGGCATTTGGTATCAAAGACAGTGAGGATACTTTCAAAAACATCAGTTATAAAGAATTTGTACGCGAAGTAAATGCTCTTGGTACGTATTTGGCGAGTATTGGTATCTCTGGCAAACACGTAGCGATTGTTAGTGAAAACCGCTATGAATGGATTGTAGCGTACTTAGCGGCAATTTGTGGAGGCGTTGTAATTCCAATCGACCGTGATTTACCAGGGGAATCGATTGCACATTTATTAGAACAAGGAGAGGCGGAAGCCGTGTTCTTCTCTGATGTGTATGAGGATATTATTGGCGATGCGAATTTGCCACTCATGAAACATACGTTCTGCTTCGATACTGATGATTATTCTAACGCCCTCAAAAAAGGATTAGAACTTTTGGACGGTGGCGATACTTCTTTCACCGACGTAGAAGTTGATAATGAGAGAATGGCGAGTATGATTTTTACGTCTGGAACAACTGGGTTCTCAAAAGGTGTAATGCTTTGCCATAGAAACATCACTAACAATATTTATAATGCAACAGCGTTTGAAAAATATCATGAGCATGAGGTTCTGCTATCTATTCTGCCATATCATCACGTGTTTGAGTGTACTTTAGGGCTTATGGCATCTATCACTTTTGGTGCGACAATCTGCATTAACGATAGCTTGAAATATATTCCAGACAATATGCAGTTATTTAAGCCTACTGTTATGTTTTTAGTACCTGCGATTGTTAATGCGATGTATTCTAAGTTAGTTGCGATTGAAGAAGCGATTGAACGTTCGCTGACACCGTATGAAGTTCAGGAAATGGTGTTTGGTGGGAATTTAAAAGCGATTTTCTCAGGTGGTGCTCCTTTGAATATTGAGCTTATACAAAAGTTCAAAGACTATGAAATCAGCTTGTTGCAAGGTTACGGGCTTACCGAAACCTCGCCAGTTGTTACTGCAACTATGTTTGATAGAATCAACGAATCAAACATCGCTAGTGTTGGTGAAGTAATACCGGGGTGTGAAGTCAAAATTGCACCAGATGGCGAAATCTGGGTTAAAGGCGATAATGTTATGCTTGGGTACTATAAAAATCCTGAAGCGACCGAAGAAGTTATGGAAGACGGTTGGTTTAAGACTGGAGACTTGGGTTATCTTGACGAAAATGGATTTTTGTTTATCAGCGGGCGTAAGAAAAACTTGATTATAGCATCAGGCGGCGAAAATGTCTATCCTGAAGAGATTGAGCAATATCTCTACAATTTCCCACTTGTAGAAGATGCGTTAATCTATGGTGGTGATGACCCTACTAAAGAAGTAGTGACTGCGGTAATCAACCCGAAACAAGACCCCGAAGACGCTACTGATGAAGATGATAATCCAATCCCTCCAAGAAGCAAAGAGGAAATCATCGCTTTGATTGATGAAGCGATTGAAGAAATCAATGAAAAGCTCCCTGTCTATAAGCAAATTGCGATTGTCAAATATCGCCACACTCCGTTTGAGAAAACAACTTCACGTAAAGTTAAGCGTAATAAAGAGAACACAATCGTGTAAGGACAATACCCGTACAACTCGAAACACATAAATTACTTGCATATTTTGTTCACTTGATATATTAAATTGCAAGAAAAGTCTTGACTTTTTGTGGTTTAATATCGCCCAACTGTTTCGGTTGTCGGCCACAGGCAGACGAGAAACAGGGGCATCTTGAGCAACGAAAGTCCTAATCGGGCTTCGCAAAACGAGAGTTGCAGTGTCGGTGGCTCTGCCGACGA
>WRGW01000082.1 GCA_009786985.1 Oscillospiraceae bacterium | reverse complement strand
TTGAACGTGCTTAAGCCCAGTCGAGCAGGCATAGCCTGCCCTTGATGGGCTTTGCACGAAAAACGTAGGCAAACTTTGTGTTTTGTCGAGGCTTTTTGGATAAAATGACGGCGAAAGCTGGTACAGCAAAAACACGCAAAAGGTTTTCGGAGGTCGCCTAAAGTTCTATGATTACAATAAATTATAATCCAAACATAACTCAATCCACCATCGAAACTCTGCGTACATCCGACATATCTCACACGCTCAAACCGTTCATGAAAGTCGCAATTAAACCGAACCTCGTTCTTGCTTCTCCTGCAGATAATGGTGCAACTACTCACCCTGAAGTTGTTGAGGGCATAATCATTTTTTTGCGCGAATACGGCATTAAGCACATCGAAATTATAGAAAGTTCGTGGGTCGGGGATAGCACTAAGCGTGCATACAAAGTTTGCGGATATGAAGAGTTATCTAAAAAATATGATGTTTTGTTGTTTGACTTAAAAGACGATTCTTGCACTACGCTCACTCACAACGATTTGAGTATGAGCTTGTGCAATCGTGCCTTAAACACTGACTTTTTGATTAACGTTCCAGTGCTAAAAGCCCACTGCCAGACACGATTGACTTGCAACATGAAAAACCTCAAAGGCTGTATTCCGGACAGAGAAAAACGAAGATTCCATACGCTCGGATTGCATAAACCAATTGCAGTGTTAAACAAACTCATGCCGACTGGCTACTGCGTGGTTGACGGCATCTGCGGCGATTTGACGTTTGAAGAAGGCGGAAACCCTGTACATTCAAACCGAATCATTGCAGGGCGTAATCCGCTCTTAGTAGATTCATTCTGTGCTGAGCTGATTGGATATCGCCCTGATGAAATCGAGTATTTGACCTATGGTTTAGAGTTAGGGCTTGGTGAATTTTATTCCTCCACCACTCCCACTATTAAAGTTGTCGAACTAAATCTTGATTGTAAGCCGGCTCATAGTATCACACATTCAAGCATTGCTAATCGATATCGCAATTATATTAACGAAGATTCAGCGTGTTCGGCTTGTTACTCTGCATTGATTTATGCCTTGCATCGATTAAAAGAAAAGCCGCACTCTAAAATTTGTATCGGGCAAGGTTTCAAAAAAATCAAAGATAACAACAGCGACGAAATTGGAATCGGCAACTGCTGTTGCGGGTTTTTGCGAAATATTCACGGTTGCCCTCCCAAAGCAGTCGATATATTGGAATTTCTTAGAAACTAACAACCATACAAAAGTCACAAAAATCATTCTAAAAAAGTGAGATTTTTGTGACTTTTATAGATTTTTGTGAAAAAACTTGTCAGAATTGAAACTGTGTGGTATAATTAGTCATATGTATTCAAAAAGAATAGAAAGTAGGTTTAATTTAATGAAAATCAAAACTAAAAGACTAGCAACAGCACTAATTACAGGAGCGATTGTTCTTGCGTCTGCTGCTACATTTACTGGGTGTATGCCAATGCCCGCACAATGGACACGTGACCCGTCTGAACACGCAATTCCAGCCGAACGTGGATTACAATACCTAAAAGATGGACATGAACGTTACTTGGCTGGAACTGGCGGAACTCATAATTTTGATGCTGACCGTGAAATTCTTGGCGAAGAACAAAATCCATTTGCGATTGTTCTCGGGTGTTCTGACTCACGTGTGAACCCTGAACTTTTATTTGATATGAAACGTGGCGACATTTTCACCACTATGAACGCTGGTAACTTTGCTGATGACACTTCTGTTGGCTCTATGCAATTCGCAATCGAAGTTCTCGGTGCAAGGCTAATTGTAGTAATGGGTCACACTGGTTGCGGTGCGGTGATTAGCTCAATGGAAACTGCTGATTTATCTGGACTTAGAGACGGTTTCCTCGAAAACGGTTCAAACGAACTACAAGGAATCTTAGGTCAACTCGCTCCAATCGTCGCTGGGACTACCGATGTCATGGTCGCAACGAGAGCTAATGTGGAAGCAAGCGTTGCACGACTTGCTGAACTTGAAGTCGTTCATTATCATGATGTAATGGTCGTCGGTGCGATTTATGACGTAGGTTCTGGCGAAATCACTTGGTTCGAAAATTAAGCCGACTTTTCTCAAACACAAAGGCGAATGCAGTTAATTGCATTCGCCTTTGTTTAGTTAAACGAGAGTTGCGGTGTCGGTGACTTTGTCGGCGAGCAGGCAACTTGAAGAGCTTGTCGTCGAGTTCCCCCATTCCAGACGAGCAAAGCCCATCTTACGGGGGAATACTCTTGTTCTGTCTAGTGATGAAACAATCGAATCCCTGTAAACGCCATCGCAATTTTATATTTATTGCAAGCCTCAATCACTTCATCATCTCGGATTGAACCACCAGGTTGGGCGATGTATGCAACGCCGCTTTCTTTTGCCCTTTCGATATTATCAGCGAACGGGAAAAACGCATCTGAAGCAACAGACACCCCTTTTTGTGGGAGCTTGGTTCGTGCAAAAAAATCATCAGCCTTATTTCCAGCCAACTGCGTACAAGCTATTCTTGATTGTTGTCCCGCTCCAACTCCGATTGCTTGACCGTCATAAGCATACACTACCGAATTTGATTGAGTATACTTCAGCGTAATCAAAGCGACAATCAAATCAGTTTTCGCTGAATCTGGAATATCTTTATTCTCCGTCACAATATTAGAAAACATTGACTTATCGATTAAAAGCTCGTTACGCCCTTGCTCAAACGTGATTCCGTAAATATGGCGACGTTCAATTGGAGCAGGAATATACTCAGAGTTAATTTTGATTACGTTATAACCACCCTTGCGTTTCTGTCTTAAAATTTCTAACGCCTCAGTGTCATAATCTGGTGCGATTACACCGTCAGACACTACTGATTTGATAATATTGGCTGTTTCAACATCACATTTATCTGACAAGGCAATAAAATCACCATAACTCGAGAGCGGGTCAGCGTTCCTTGCTTTTCCATATGCCGATGCAATCGAAGTACAAACTGCCGCGCCAGCAGGCGAAACGTGCTTAAAAGAAGTCGCCGCTGGAAGTCCAGTCGCCACCTTCAGTTCTTTTACGAGTTGATAGCCGTTCAAAGCGTCCATAAAATTGATATACCCCGGTGTACCGCTCAAAACTTCGAGTGGTAGAGGAGTGCCACAATCTTCCATATAAATTCTTGACGGTTTTTGATTCGGATTACAGCCGTATTTTAGTTGTAGTTCGTTCATTTCACTTCTCTCCGTTTTTATTGAAAGTTTGGGTGTAAATAACTCCGACGCTCTGCGGTGTTACCGAACATTAACAATCCGCTGAACAGATTCCCCATCGAGCATTGATACGTACCTCACAAAAAGAGAAACTTTGTTGTCAGCGTTAAGGTTGTCCCACAGCGTTTTAGAAAACACGTCAATATCATCGCTGTCGATTGAAACGGTAATCGGTTCTCCGCTAAACGACGGTAAGTTGACATCATCATCACCATACGTATGAATAAAATGCCCTTGCCCTTTAATTGGCTTGTCATAATTGTAAACAAAACGCCTGCACGAAGCTGGGTCACCATCAGCGGTTTTTGCAATCGAAAGTGCGTAGTCAAAGTACGGCTCTCTACAACAAAAGTTTAATACAGCGGAAATCCTTGGTGTATAATAAGGTTTGTCTGGTTCAAATTCGATGAATTTAATCGATTGCTCAAAAGTCAAATCTTTTTCGTCAATTAGTTCAGAGATGGTATCGGTCTGGTCGCCGTTAGTAACAATTACACGATTCCAGTGGGTCTGAACCGGATTATAGATAATCAAGCTCGGGTCAGTAAGCTGGCTTTCGTCGAACGCTTTGGTGCGAATATCTCCGTGCATATTATCCTCTCTAATTTCAAATACACGATTGCGTGAGTTTGCACTCCGCCCCATGATAAAGTATGCGATTACTGCGTGATTACCGTCTGGGCTTCTCCCTATGATTATTCCACGACCAGGGTATTTTTTACCACTCAAGAGTTCTGCGATATTTTGATTCTTCATGTAATTATTTGAACCTCCGATTTTTTTGCTCCGCAATAGTTTCATTGCTCAAAAAACACCTGTTTCTAGTCTGCTGATGGCAGACTAGAAACAGTTGTACAATATTAAGCCTTACAAAACGCAAGCGTTTTGTTGCGGTTTAATAATTATCCCAACTATACGACACGATAACTCCCGAAAATCTAAGTTTTCGGGAGTTATTAAATTATTGCATTGCCGTGACAAAGTAGCTTAGTAGACCGCATTGTGCGTTATTGAACACAGGTTCTAAGCTCTCGTATCAAGAAGTCCACCAATAGCATTGGCAGCGACAGGCGGTGGGAGCATATCAATAATCCCTTGTGCCTGAACTTCAGCTTGGTCCATAGCGGTTCTGATTAGTCCAGTAGAAATCCTACTCATAACTTCAAACATACCCATATCAGTTGAAGCATTTCCTATAGCACCCATGACAAATACCTCCTTCATATAAAAATAATTACTTATTATATATATTATCGTCAGTTTTCACAAAAACTTTAGCTTTTTTACAAAATTTTTGTGAAAATCGTTAAATCGCTCTAATTTCGTGCAGAAATCCTCACACGAGAGTCGGTTATGCTATGAATAATAAAACTCGCAGAACCGCTTGATTCTCTTGGTAACGATAACGTGGTATTATAAATGTCATCAATGATTTCAAGGTGAGTGTTAAAGAAGTTTTCGCCATCAGTCAAAACGTTTGAGCTGTTTTTGTAGTACAACAATCCACCAAGAACGTCTTCAGATGACGCAAGTGTTTCAGTGTTTGCATCGAACACTTGTGCTGGGCTGTCATCGCCAGTAAAAATCACAAAACCAGACAGCACAGAATTTCTTTCAAAGCTGACAGGACGTTCAAACGAAAGCCCTTGAACTTTCATAGACTCGCCATGTCCGACTGAGTATCTGTTAATCACCATTCGGCCAATCGAATAATAGATATATCTCTCTGTTGAAGCGAGTACGCTTAGTTCGGATGCGGTGTTGACAACTTCCGAAAAGTCAAGCGTTCCAAAGTCAAGAATATGAATCATATTATAATTCGCACTCCTCGAACGTATTACCAATCGGTCATTGACGTTATCAAAGAAAGTGAACAACAAGTCACCTTCCAACAACAGACTTGCTCTGACTTCAACACGTTTAGTTTGAACTAGCATACCCACACCTTCGGTTCCGTCACCATATTCGACTGAATCATCGGTTGTTTCAGTGTTTTCGGGTTCAGAATCATTAGTGTCTTCAATTCCAGTAAAACTAGTAAGACTTATATTCGAGTCACCATCAATAATTTGTACAATTTCGCAGACTTTAATCACATCCCCCGTGAATACAACAAAAGCAGAGTCACTTATAAACTTTGCACGCGTTGCACCTTGAACCTCAAAGTCAACAAAAGTAGAAGTTTCGAGGATTTCATCATTCTCACCAATTGGCGAAACTTGATTGCCGTCTGAGACCTCTGTTGCTGGTGAGTCAGTTTCTGCACTTGTTTGAGATTGAGTTGAAGCACCCTCAAGCTCAATCAGTTCAGCGACCGCTAATGGAACAAACGTTTCTTGGGTGAGTGCATCATCCATAACCTCTACAAGTGCAATTTGTGATTGTTGGCGCAATTGCCCCACAAGTGTTACCGGAACGCTCACTTTTACGCCGACAATATTGTCAACACCAGTTGTGCGTGCTTCTTCGAGAGAAATCACCAAAACTTCATTATTTTCACCGAGAACATACACTGATTCAACAACAATGTTACCAGTATCCGAAACGCTATCAAGTGCGTTTGACATAGCAACAAAATCAATGCCATCGTTAAATGATAAAAACAACGCACGTGTTCCAAAACTAAGTGATGCAACCTCGTCAGCACTAAGTTTTGCATGGTCAATTCGGGCTTCGAGTGATTGTGGTATCATAGAATCACCAAAAAATCCACCAAAGAAGACATATTGTAACGCAACCACAAGCGCAACCGCTGCCGCTGCCACAGTCGCCGAAACCTTCCACACACGGCGAGAACGACTGCGTGTTATATCACGCAAACTCCCAACTTTTCCAAGCTTAGTACGGTTCGAGCTTTTGCCATCAAGACAAGAAAGTTTGGCATATCTACGAACTTTTGCGGTATCAAAGGTATATTCTTGCATAAGTTCTTTATAAAATTCACGTCTATTCATCGAGACACCTTCCTTTCTTTCTTTTCTTCATCGCAACCGTTGTTATAGTCGTTCAGTTTAAGTTTGCCCGATGTTTTGCAGTATATTTTCTACCATACTGCGTTGATTTTTGCTTAAATATCAACAGATATTCGCACAAAAATCGCCATGAGCGAAATATTGAACAGGCTCTAAATATTAAATTTCTTTTTCTGCCGTTCGATTGTTCTATATAACTTATTCTTGACAGATGATAGCGTAATATCAAGCTCAGTCGCAATTTCATCTAATTTTTTATCGCAGACAAAATGCAGATAAAAAATTTTCCCAATTAACGGGTCTTGTTGTGCTATGTCTTCAAAAATTTGTTTAGCAAGCATTTCGTTACACAAAACATCTTCAAGCTGTTTTGCGTTTTTAGACATTTCAGCTTCGATTTCGTACATCTGCTCATCAGAAAACTCACCGAAAGCGGTTACTCCTGAACGCCTTTTTAGGCTCGCAAAAAAGTTCTTACATTCAAACTTTGCAATGTTTATTAAAAATGCTTCAGGGTTTTCGATATCGGCATAACCTTTTTTTAGGATCCGTCTAAAGAACCTCGCATAGATGTTTTGCAAAACATCCTCAACGTCAAGAATATTGCCACATTTGTTGACCGCAAATCGAGAAATCGCCGAAATCGTTTCGCCATAAACTCGATTAAAATAATAATCAAGCTCTTGCTTAGATGGCAACGATGCGGGCAATGCTGTTGAAGATGATTTCTTAGTTGGATTTTCTGGTGGTGTGTTGCTTTCAAATTTGTTCATGTTTAGCCTTTTCACTTTAGTAGTACGGTGTTTTTACGAAAAAGTTTCATTTTTTTGATAAACTTTCACTAAGTATTGTATAGTTTCTGTAAAATCTCCAATATTAAATACAAGTTAATGAAAATAATTAACTATTAAATTATGTAATTTGCGTGAACAGGAAGGTCATATTTATGAAAGTTATAAAAAACCTACTCAAAAAAGAGTCTACATTAACAATCGCTATGTTAGTTGGAACGCTGAGCACCTTTGCACTCGCCAGTTTTACCGCTTTTGCAAGAAGTAGTGAACACGTTCCAAATGAGATTTTGCGACTACACATTCTTGCCGACTCTAATTCAGAGGAAGACCAAGCATTCAAATACCAGCTAAGAGACTATGTTTTAGAAAATATTTCACCAAAGCTCGAAAACAGTCGCGACCTTGATTGTGCAATCGAACGTAGCAACAAGCTACTCCCGCAGATTCAGAGCATGACACATGAGTTCGCTTACAGTAACAGTAATAACGCCAATAATCACGAAATAACAACCGAACTCGTCGAAATGTATTTCACTACACGCAGGTATGGAAACATCACTCTACCAGCTGGTAACTATCAGGCTTTGCGAATCGTAATCGGTTCTGGCGAAGGCGATAATTGGTGGTGTGTGATGTTCCCACTACTATGCGTATCAGCTTTCACCGAAAATCCCGCACATGACGTAATCGAAGTGCCAGACTGTGTCGCAGAAGCCAGCGAGAACACATCACAAGTCAAATTCGCTTTGTTTGAATTTTTTTCAGGGTTATTCGCACGATGAGTTTTACAAATCATAAAATCAGCATAGAATCCCCAAAGCTGAAAAACCGATACCGCTCTTTAATCGCTTCTTCATAAGCTACCAGTGCTTTTTCACGTGTCATCACCGCACTAATCAACATAAGCAGAGTACTCTCGGGCAGATGAAAGTTAGTAATCAGCGAATCCATCACCTTAAACCGAAACCCCGGTGTTATGAATATATCGGTACTACCAGAAGTCGCTTCGGTTACACCTTTACCACTCGCACCGATTGCTTCAAGCGTTCTACAAGAAGTCGTTCCGACTGCGACTACACGATTACCTCTTGCTTTACAATCAGCAATTTTTTTGGCCGTATCATCTGGCACAAAATATCGTTCTGAGTGCATTTCATGTTCTTCGATTTTGTCAACTTTGACTGGTCTAAAAGTCCCTATTCCAACGTGTAAAGTAAGCCACGCTGTATCAACACCCTTTGATTCCAAGTTCGCAAAAACTCGATTAGTAAAATGTAGCCCAGCAGTAGGTGCCGCCGCCGAACCAGCCTTATCATCTTTAGCGTACACGGTATTATAACGCGATTTATCAGTGAGCTTTTCAGTAATATAAGGAGGAAGAGGCATATTCCCGATTATGTCGAGAATGCCAAAAAAGTCTCCCTCATAACTAAAACGAATGAGCCTGTTTGCGTTAGGGAGAATTTCAATAACCTCTCCGCTCATGATTTTCTTGCCTTCGTCAACAAATTCAAATACACGCCCTTGTTTTAGATTTCTTCCAATACACTCCCACAAGCAAGTGTTATCGCCGAGTTCTTTTTGTTCTAACAAAAGAACTTCCGCTTCATAGTTGGTAGGGTACAGCCTCGCAGGGAGAACTTTTGAATCGTTCATAACCAACAAATCGCCCTTATCCAGATAATCAGCGATGTTGTAAAAATAGTCATGTTTGATTTCGCCACTCACCCGATTGATTACCATCAAGCGTGACGCATCGCGCGGTTCAATCGGTGTTTGTGCAATAAGCTCTTCTGGAAGCTCGTAATAAAAATCAGATTTTAACATTGATTTACTTCCTAATAATACAGGTTCTTAAATATTTTTAGAGATTTCTGAAGCATTGAGTGTGACTTCAAGCGTTTCTTTGTTCTCCATGTTCTTGAGAGTAGCGACATTGTTTGCAATTTCATCATCGCCGATTACTATGCTGAATTTAGCACCAGTCTTGTCAGCGAACCGCATTTGAGCCTTAACACTCCTCCCAACTATGTCGCACAAACATTGTATGCCGTATTCTTCTCTTAGTTCATGCGATAATTTCAGTGCAAGCATAGCTGATTGTTCGCCTATTCCTGCAATATACATCTCTGGCACATTCTGGGTTGACTGTACGTCTGAACTGGTCGCATAACCTTCGATTACCGAAACAATTCGCTCGATTCCGAGTGCAAACCCAGAAGCTGGAGTGTCTGCACCCCCGAGTTCTTTCATCAAACCGTTATACCGACCGCCCCCTCCGAAAACAAGCCCGTTTTCGCAAACAAACTCAAAAACAGTGTTGCAATAATAGTCAAGCCCTCGAACGATTTTTGGGTTTACGTGATATGGAACGTTTAGCGTTTCAAGTGCCATCTTAAAGGTCGCAAAAAAGTCTGAACAATCATCGCAATTATATTCTAAGATTAAAGGTGCATCGTTTTTGAATTTTGCACAAGTAGGCACTTTACAATCTAAAAGTCGCATAGGGTTATTTGTTAGCCTTGTATGACAATCGTGGCACAACTCTTCTTTGAACTGCTCGTAATATTTTTTCAAAGCATCTTGATAAATTTTACGACATTCAGGGCAACCAATCGAATTAACTTCAATTTTGTAACAACTTTGCGGAATTTGTAAACGCTCAATCAAAGTAAAGGCGAGTGCGATTAGTTCGGCATCACAAAGCGGAGTGTTTGCACCATAAACTTCAGCCCCGAACTGTGAAAACTCACGATAGCGCCCACTTTGAGGGGCTTCATACCTATAGCAGTTTGTGATATAACAGAGTTTTAACGGCAACGCTTCATTTAACAACCCGTTTTCTATTACCGCACGCGCAACCGGAGCAGTCCCCTCTGGTTTGAGGGTAAGGCTTCTACCTTTTTTATCATCGAAAGTATACATCTCTTTTTGAACAATATCGGTCGTATCACCAACACTCCGCCTGAATAGTTCGGTATGTTCAAACACTGGTGTTCGAATTTCTCTGTAACCAGAGAGATTGGCGATTTCAAGTGCAATGTTCTCGACTGCTCTATATTTATAAGCAATGCTCGGCAATTTATCAAGCGTGCCTCTTGGTGCTTTTGTAACTGCTGCCATTAAATTTCCTCCTGATATTAGAGAACTGTTGAATAATTGATTGCCAGTTTCGTCAATTCAACAATCTCCCCAATTCGTCGCTATAATTTTTACGCCAATCTAAATCACCACGTTCTAAAGCGTGGATTAATGCTTCACCCGTCGCTATATTAGTAGCCATCGGGATATTGTGCATATCACAAACACGAAGAATTTCTACATCATCATGGCGTGAATTTTCGTCTTGGTTAAGCGGGTCACGAAAAAAGAAAAGCACATCAATTTCGTTACAAGCAATTTTTGAGCTTATATACTGAATTCCACCTTGAGGACCGCTCAAACAGCGTGCAACTGACAACTTGGCTGATGTCGCAATCAATTTACCGGTCGTATCGGTCGCCCAAAGTTTGTTATAAGAAAGTGTTTTTTGATAAGCTGTACAAAAGCTCACCAACAATTCTTTTTTTGAATCGTGGGCAATTAGGGCTATGTTCATAAAATTCACACCTCATTTTTGTTGTTTTGGAGTTCTTTAGGCAATAGACCCTCTTGCAAAATTAACTGCGAACGGATTTTCAAGCGAATTTTTCGCCATACAAGGCGAAATTTTGCAGTAGGCTTGTGCCTTTCAAGAAATTTCAACGAAGTAATGGAGTATAAATTCGCCGAAAATTCCGCCGTGTGTTAATTTTGCAAGAGGTCTAATATAGGTTATTAAAATTCAGTCAGCGGAACATGATTGCCAAGTATACGGTTTGCGATTGCGTGAAACTCTTTCATTCCGAGTGAACCCGGTGGTAGTGAAATCCCTTTAGAACTACAGATTTGGATATCGGCATCTTTACAGAGAACGCCAGCTAAAGGTATGCCGATTTCATTCATAACCGTATCTAAGTTCACCGCACCAGACTCATCAGATGGTTTTTCGACTTTATTGATTAATAACTTCTGATTCTCACAACCTTTGACATAAAGCAAATCAGACAAAGCAGCACAATCTCTCACCGAAACCTCATCAGGAGTGGTGACGACTAAAATCATCTCTGACATCTTAGCGAGCGACAACGCAAATCCTAATGAATTTACCGAGCTTGACGCACACGGAGCATCACTGCCCACAGTGTCAATTACTACATAATCAAAGTGCTGTTTAAGCTCTTCTAAAACACCGAGGATTTTGGTTGAATCGAGCTTTGCGTAAGGATTCAAACTAGCACAAATGAGATACAAATTCTCATCATCAGGTTGACAAACTCTCCACGCTTGACCAACTTTTGCGGTCGCCGAAAATAAATCAATCGCACCATCTGCGTTTAGATATTCCATAATGTCGTGCTTTAATTCAGCTTTACGAACGCCGAGCATTATATCAAGGCTTCTCAAACTTGAGCTAAGTTCAACTACCACAGTTTTATTGCCGAGAGCCGCCAGCCCACTCGCTACATTAGCACAAACGGTAGATTTTCCCGTTCCGCTTTTCCCCGAAGTTACCATAATAATTTTAGACATTGTTAGTTTCCCTCGTTTTCTTGCGTTTTTTCGATTTATCCCACGGTCAACAGTCAAACAATTTCAGGCGATAATATTTTCATCGGTTTCGACGATTTCATTGGAATTTTCATCATCTGGTGTCCAGTCAATCCAAGGATTAAATACGCCGTTATATCTATTCGGCAATGGTGTGCGCGGTTCAGTCCATGGAACATGGAATATTGTGCTTCTTGCATCGTCTGGTAAAGGCTCAAACTCGCCGTAAAAATATGCGTTTATAATATTTCTAATTGAGCGGTTCACCCTGTCACCGCCTTCTGCGATGATTGCAAATGCAATTTGCGGATTATCAGCTGGATAGTACCCCATCACTGACGAGTTATGACGGTTTCCAGCAATTTCGGGAGTACCAGTCTTATACGCCGCCAAATTCCCATCAGTTAAATGAGCGAACACCCCGAAGTCTCGATGAGTCCGCCATCCTTGGTCGCGTAGCCCGTCTTGAGTCACTCTAAACGCATATTCATTCCCACGGCGAACATCAAGTTCAACCACTGGTTCAGTCTCGTAAATGAGTTTGGTGAAATCATAATTCCAAACTGAGTGTACTAGATGAGGGCGTAGCCTAACACCACCATTCGCCACCATCGCAGCGGCCGACGCTAAATGCAGAGGTGTCATAAGCGTTTCGGATTGTCCGATTGCTGCCTGTGCCAATGCCGCACCGTGAAGTGGCATTCCGTGTAACGCTTGATACATTTCTGGAGTAGTCATCCGCCCTGCATCCATCGCCACACCGATTTGTAAATCAGTCCCCACCCCGAATATGTCAATCGACTGTTGTGCAAAAGTTTCCTGCCCCAAAAGTCGAGAGGTTTCATAAAAGAAGATGTTGCAAGAATGCGAAAGTGCATTAGCAGTAGAGCGTGCACCGCAACCACGCCTATTCCAACAATGTGGATTGTTGAATAAGTGCCATCGCCCACCACAAAAGACACGGGTGCTTCCAGTAATTACACCTTCCATAAGTGCGATTGCCGCAGTGAGCGTTTTATACGTCGAACCTGGGCGAGTACCCTCCAGAGCACGGTTGCGCAACGGATGATGTGGTATAGGCGTCTCACCTGAATTTTCGGCGAGCAACAAGTCTACATAATCGTTCAAATCAAAAGAAGGATAAGTCGCTAATGCTAAAATTGCACCAGTCGGAACACACATGACAGCCATTGAACCGCCAGAAGCACCATCTGGAGTAGAGTAACGCTGGATTGCTCTGTTACCACTATTACGATTATTATGGTCAAGATGATTTTTTAGGATTTCGACTGCCATACGCTGAAAATCACCGTCAATTGTTAGCTTGACCGAATTTCCCGCATGAGCTTCTCTGGTAGTTGTCGCCGAAACCACCTCCCACAGATTATTACGAGTGATTTCAAAAATTCCGTTTTCACCACGCAGAATGCTCTCCATTGATTCTTCAATTCCAAAAAGCCCGATTGTGTCATTAAGGCTATAGCCCGAATCATGCAAAACAGCATACTGTTCCGCACTAATCGCACCGATTTGCCCTCTGATATGTGGCAAAATTTCGCCATGATGATACACCCTAATCGGTTCTTGAATTATATCAACACCTGGTAAAACCACCTGCATTTCACGAAGCTCGATAATCACTTCCATCGAAATATCTTCAGCCAAGACATAACGGTTCTGGAACGAAAAATCTCTCTTGTACATTTCGTACCGAACCCCTCCGATATAACGAAGCATTTGCTGTTGCTGGTCTTCAGAAAATCGGCTAACATCTATATTAAAATTATCGGCAAGTGCTGAGATTGCGTTTTCGACTGTTGCATCATAATTTAAACCTAAATCATGCTTAAAACCATCCAACTCTTCATGTGGTACGTTTTTGAATTGGAAAGGTTGCTCAAACGTAATCGGCATACTATCCAGCCATTCATGCTCATGACGCATAAGCACTTCAAGTACACCTGCTATGATTTCATTTTCATTTTTGAGAGGCAAAAAAGCCCTCTGCAAAATCACTTTGTATACAATTTCATTAGAATTCAAAAGTAGCCCTGTACGGTCAGCGATTTGCCCACGAACAGCTTGTATAGGTTGTGAAATAGTACGAGTGAATTGTTCTCTTTCAGCAAAAAAACCATAAGTATCAGCGATTTGAATTTGCAGAAGCCTGACCACGGAAGCAAACGTAAGGCTAGCCATCAAAATCGCTAAAAGAACTGTTCTCACCGTTCGTGAGATTTTTCCGAAAAATTCTTGATTGTCCACTGTATAACGTCCCCTTTCCCTAAAAGCTGTCGACAGCTCTATATTACTCCGCAACGTAAGTCTTATCTAACCGATTAGGGCTTTAGTTGCTCAAGATACCCCTGTTTTTCGTCTGCCTGTGGCAGACAACCGAAACAGTTGGGCGGTATTAAACCGCAAAAAGTCAAGACTTTTCTTGAGATTTAATATAGAAGTTTTATTTCTCTGTTTTAGGAGAAATTTTGTAATCATCAGAATCATCTGTGTCGTGCATAGATGATAGTCGGATTTTTTCATGCAAAGAAAATTTGTTTGAAATCTTCTTAACCGCAAAGTACATCAAAGGCGACAAAACAATCGCCGATAAATGTGACGGGATTATAAAATCAGTAAGAATAAAGTGTGAGTTAGGCACACCCCAAACCACAAAATTAAAAAAATAATCCATAGTAGCCACAACAACACAAGTCGCAGTAGTAAGCCATACAAAGTTTAATAGATTATTCTTAATCAAATGCGATACAAGCAAAGTAGCCAAAAGGCAACTGGGTAACAACCAAATTCCGGTAAACCCGAACAGTCGATTAGCCGCAATGTCGATTATAAGTCCGCACATAGCCCCAAAAACAGAAGAACTGATTTCCTTTTCACGCATCGCAACGGCAATCGCTAATGGGATTATTAAAAGTGGTTGCCACCCTCTAAAAAGCCCACTCACCATAATCATATAAAGCAAGAGTAAAACTAACGAATAGCAAAACCAACGCATAAAATTGCGAAAACGGTCACTCTTAGTAAAGCCCGAACCGTAACCAAAGCTATTCCTCATTTTTTTACTCCTAAATATGGTATTCCCTCTTTATTGCAACTCTTCTTCTGCTTCCGCTTCCATGAGCGACAAATTCAAATCATCGAGTTCAAGCCTGCCGTTAAATCCAGTTATGACCAATACATGAGTTAACCCGAACACATCTTCACCTGGTTGAATCAGAGCGTATTTTGACATACCGTTAGGGTCATCATGAACACTTACCACTTCTCCTATAAACTGATTCGGCGGATACATTGTGCTTCCACGTGTAAGAATTATATCGCCTTCGCGAATATCGGCATCTCTTGCGATATAACCAACTCGTAAAAGCCCATCACGTGCGTAAGCTATGTCATTTTGTAAAACACCATCTACATTTCCACGAACTGCAACAACTCCAATCGTCGTTTCGGTTGAAAGCACAGTAGATACACGTGCATAATGTGGAGCGACTTCTCGAATTACACCAACCACTCCCGCTGCGGTTAAGACTAAATCATGTAACCCAATTCCATCTTGTGAACCCCTGTTAATCGTGAACCCGCCAAAAATATCGTTGGTATTCCATGAGCGTACCGACGCTGTATTCGTAGCCCATTCAAAATCAGGATTTTCTTCCGAAATTTGTAGCATTTCTCTAAGCAGTTCGTTGTCAATAATCAGTTCGTCAATTTCAACTAACTGTCGGTGAAGTTCGGCGACAGCCCGACGTAACTCCTCATTTTCTCTTTTGTATCTATTGGCATTGGCGAGAGTATTGATATTAGTTTCGACAAACGATGAAATAATAGTAGCGGCTCTCGCAAAAGGTGCAGTTATGCCGTTAAGAAGCATCTCAGGTGCAGAAGCCGCCCCAGCATCAAGAGCCGCCCATACCATAAACCCAACAAGAAGTGATAAAATCCCGAGTATGATTTTGAACCGTATACTTTGAACAAATTCACGCATTTAATTGAATCCTCCGCTCGTTTGGAGATATTGAACAGGCTCTTAGAACCGACTTTCAATTAGCATAGTACCTTGAATCGTCGTCATTCAAAACTTCGCCAAGTTTGTCGATGTTTTCGAGAACTTTACCAGTTCCGTCAGCAACACAGTCAATAGGGCGTTCTGCTGTTTTGACCGGCATCCCAGTTTCAGAGTGAATGAGCTTATCAAGACCTTTTAGCATAGCACCCCCACCAGCAAGCATAATCCCTTGGTCGATAATATCCGCCGCCAATTCAGGAGGCGTTTTCTCGAGGGTGACTTTAATAGCTTCAATCACATGGCTAAGCGGGTCAGACAACGCCTCTCTGATTTCCACACTCGTAATCAAAATATTTTCAGGGAGACCATTCAAAAGATTACGCCCTTTGATATCCATTTGCAATTCTTCTTCATCAAAAGGGTATGCTGAACCAACGTTGATTTTAATGTTTTCAGCAGTACGTTCACCAATCAAAAGATTATATTTTTTCTTTATATAAGTCGAAATCGAAGAATCAAACTCATCACCACCAACACGGACCGATTTTGCCGTAACTATTCCACCAAGAGAAATAACCGCAACTTCAGTCGTACCTCCACCGATGTCTACTATCATAGAACCCGCAGGGTCTTCTACAGGTAGCCCTGCTCCGATTGCCGCTGCCATAGGTTCTTCTATAATGAATACTTTTTTTGCCCCTGCACGTTGCGCCGATTCCTTAACAGCACGGCGTTCAACCGCAGTAATTCCAGATGGTATACAGATGATTACACGTGGTTTAGCAAAAGCACGATTTTTAATCGCTTTTTTGATAAACGCATCAAGCATACTAGTTGTCATATCAAAATCAGCGATTACCCCATCTTTAAGCGGTCGAACCGCAACAATCGACCCAGGTGTACGCCCGATTACATCTTTAGCTTCCTGCCCTACATATCTCACGCGGTCATGCTTTACATCCACCGCAACAACACTTGGTTCACGAATGATGATACCTTTTCCTCTCATATAGACAAGCGTGTTAGCCGTCCCCAAATCGATTCCTATGTCTTTTGAAAACATTAAGTTAATTTCCTCTCTATTCCAATCGTTTTTGATAATTCTAAATTTTAATTGCTATCCTTACTATTATACCATAAAAACCTGAATACGTCAAGCAAAATAAAGCCGAAGCACAGCTCCGTTTTTATTTTGCTCTTGTTTTGCTATTATACCACAAAAGTGTTACTATTACAATCTTTTTTGAAAAAATATTGACAAAATCGATAAGAACCTATCTTTAATAAACGAAATAGTTGGATTTTGAGCGAATTTTATGCCAGTTGAGGCAATTTTTTGCAGATATCCGTGTATATTTAAGAAAAATTTAACGAAAAATGGCGTAAAATTAGCCGAAATACAAGTGTTTTGCGTTATTGAAGATAGGTTCTAATTTCCAGTAGAACCAAAGCCACCCGCCCCTCTTTTGGTGTCAGACAGCTCTGTTTTATCGGCTATTTCTACAAATTCGGCGAGTGCGATTGGCATAATAACAAGTTGTGCCAATCTGTCGCCATTTTTGATTACAAACGTCTCTTCGCTATGATTTACGAGGAGCATTTGTAACTCTCCACGATAATCACTGTCTATTACGCCTACAGAGTTTGCTAAAGAAATCCCATGCTTACCCAGCGAACTCCTCCCGAACAAAAAACCACTGTACCCCCTTGGAATTTCGACAGCAATTCCAGTAGGAACTAACAAGCGTTCGCCACTCAAAAGGTTGATGTCTTCAGAAACACAAGCACACAAATCCGCCCCCGCACTCTCGTTAGTTGCACGAAAAGGCGGCTTTGCGTCTGTGCGTGTTTTTTTGAAATTAACCGTCATAATGATGTGTCCCTTTCAAAATTAGACTTCTGCAGAAAATCCCATATAATCTTTGAAACTTAGCATATACAAAGCCAAAACAAAAGAAGATTTTTCTGAATCGCTCAACTCAGCATAAACACTGTCATGCGGAATTGTATTTGTCTGCATTTCAGAAACTACTTGTTCAATTACATTTGGTGGTTTTATACACATTTGATAAAAAGCATCATCTTGACCTGTTACGAGTGAGTAGAACCTATCCATGCTAACACGTCGTATTCGTTTGTGTTTCTTTTGGATGGCAACGTTCAGTTTGTTTTTGGGAAAGCGAGGTAAGCACGGCAAGCGAGGGCTCCTGCAAAAAGCTCAATTACAGATGGCATAATCACGCACCCCCACTCATAATGCCAAGCGATAAATCTCTTCAATATCAGAGACTGTTAATGGAACGTATCCACCCATAGTTCCGTCGCCAATTCCAGTATGCTTCGCAAGCATTGGTATGTCTTCTTCCTTAGCGCCAAACTCGGTGATTGAAGACGGCATTCCGATGCTTTTTAGAAAGACTTCGTAACGAGTAATGGCAGTGTTAATGCTATCTACTCCCCATACACGTTCAGCGAATTGTTTGAACTTGTTCGGGTTTTTCGCCGAAACAAACTTCATCCATGCAGGGCTGATTACCGCAAGACCCGCCCCATGAATCGCACCATAAAAAGCAGACAACTCGTGCTCTATACCATGGCTTGCCCAATCCTGGTCGCGCCCTACTCCACAAACGTTGTTGTGTGCAAGCATACCAGCCCACATGATGTTAGCACGAGCGTCATAATCATTAGGGTTTTCGATCACCTTAGGTGTCTGGTGAATAAGTGTCAATAGCAAACCCTCACAGAGACGGTCGGTGACTTCAACGTTTTCGGTATTAGAAAAATACCGTTCCATAATATGCACCATGATGTCAACACTTCCAGCCGCTGTATGATACGGAGGTAGAGTTTGAGTAAGTTCTGGGTTTAGAATCGAAAACACCGGACGAATAACTTCACCAGACGCTCCACGTTTGAGCTTGGTTTCAACCTGCGTAATTACCGAGTTACTGCTGCCTTCACTACCAGCTGCTGCGATTGTAAGAATAGTTCCGACTGGTAAAGCTTCTTCGATATATTTACCAGAGTAGTAATCCCAGAAATCCCCATCATAAATCGTGCCAGCCGCAATCGCTTTAGCAGAATCGATTGCGGAACCGCCACCAACCGCTAGCACAAAGTCTACCTTTTCTTTGCGACAGAGTTCAATCCCCTCATATACAAGGGTATCGATTGGATTAGGCTGAACCCCTCCAAGTTCTACAAAAGGCAACCCATTTTCTTTTAGATTAGCGACAACACGGTCATACAGTCCTGATTTTTTAATCGAACCTCCACCGTAATGTAAGAGGACTTTGCTCCCTCCATATTTTTTAATCAGTTCTGCCGTTCTGCCTTCTGCCCCTTTCCCGAATTCGAAAAAAGTTGGTGAACAAAAACTAAAATTTTGCATGATTTTTCTCCTTTTTATTTTACATTTATACTATATCAAACAAAGAAATCGTCTGATATTCGCAATTGCTTCTGCAATGAGAGAGCGTTTAATTTCAAGAAAGTGTTATTTTTCAATTTTGATTGTCGGTTTATGCGTTTTTAGAAAATTCATATATCCCTTCCTTCACCTCACTGCCAACACATATCGCCCTCCAGCAATCTTAGAAATCAGCCCATCAAGTTCCATATCAAGTAAAATCTCGTGAGCTTCATCTGGCTCACACAAAGGCTTTTGCGGAGGCTTAGGCGACACAATTTCATCAAAAGTGAGCGGTGAATCTTGCAAAGCTTCTACAATTTTCGCTTGTTTTTCAGGCAATTCGCTGTAATCATTTATAGGCGGCATTTGCGGTAACGGAGGTTTGTTCTTAAATTCTAAAACTGGCTTTTCTGGATTCACACTGGTTTTAACGACTTTAGACTTAACAGGCTTTTCGGCTTTTTCAGATTTGACGGACTTTTCGGCCAGTTTAGATTTTTTGGATTCAGCTTTTTCAGCTCGCACAGCTTTTTTGACAGCTTCCGCTTCGGCGATTGCCGCTTTAGGCTCGAGTTTTTCAAAGACGCGTGGAGTAGCAGAACCACTATAATCGGACAGCCTCTCGCAGACATCGCTCAAATACTCATTAACTATATCAATATGGCTGAATACTGGAATCGCACCATCACGCAAATATCGTGCCACTCCAGTATAACGTGGGTTTAGAATATCGGTCGGCGGGACACAGAATAAATCACGATTTTGACTAATTGCGTGAAGTGCTGTTATATGACAACCGCTCCGCTCACCAGCTTCAACAATCAGTGTTCCAGATGATAGCCCCGACATTATTCGATTGCGGTATTGAAAATACGCTGGTCTCGTCGAATCACGTGGCATAAGTTCTGATACGTTCACCCCACCCGAGTCAACAATAACTTTCCTGAATCCTTTTGAGTTGCGTGGATAATCAACATCTATCCCGCAAGCAAGAACACCTACAACCCTACCACTGTTTTCGAGTGCCGCTGTCATCGAACATTTATCAAGCCCTACCGCCATTCCGCTAACAATCGTAAATCCGATTTTAGCGAGTTCACCACAAATAACTGAAGCGACTTTGTAACTATATTCGCTCGGCGTTCGTGTGCCTATTACGTTTATGCGAATTTCATCTGCTATTCCAGCAATTTCACCATCAGTGAACAGCAAAATTGGCGGATTAAATATATGCTTTAGTGGCTCTGGGTAATCATCATCCTCAAAAGTCACAATCCCGTATCCACGTTTTTCACACCAGCCGATTAGCTCCACCGCTTTATCCAGAGTAGAGTTTGGGCTTTTTAATGACTTTTGCTCTGACGGTTTGAGAAAATCGGTCGGCACATCTCCAGAAGTGAGAGCGTTATAGGCTTCTTTTACTCCCCCGAAATGCGAAATAAGTCTCATACTCCGTGGATTAGCAACCCCCATCACCGATAGCAACCAGATGTAATATTTTTTAAGTTCATGATTATTTTGGGGGTTTTTACTTGATTTTTTTGTATTTTTCATCTTTACACGTCCTCTAAATAATAAGTATACAATAAACTTTGTCAAAAATCAAGTATTATTGTTGACATATTTTCATTTTTATGATAAAATTTATAAATGAGCTTAAAATTAGACTAAAGGCTGTCTACACGAGTTGAAATATTCAGATTTTGAGCGATTTTTTTGTCAGACAAGACAAAATCGCCCAGTCGAGCAGGCACAAATTTTGTCAAAGAACCGCCATGTATTAGTTTCCGCCGAGGTTTGATGGAGGTATATTACAATCAAATGAACTTAAATTATGACAGTAGAGTATGTTCGTTCACCGGGTACAGAACTCAAAAGCTGAACATTTGTCTAAAATCTGGAGATGGCAAAACTCTCACACTCCAGATTCTAAAAAGCATACTAAAATCGCAAATGCAGATTATGCTTGACAGGGGGTTCACAACCTTTATGTCTGGAATGGCAATCGGTGCAGACCTGATGTTTGCACAAGCCGCATTAGAACTTAGGAAAGACTATCCCGGAATTGTAAAGCTAATCGCCGTAATCCCTTGCTTAGAGCATGATAAAAACTGGGGCGAAACCGAACGCTTACAATGCCAAGAACTAATCACAAAAGCAGACAATTGCGTACTAGTAAGCAACTCGCCTTATTATGATGGGTGCATGGCAAAACGCAATCGCTATTTAGTGAACGCTTGTGACGAACTGCTAGCGATTTATGACGGGCAACGTGGCGGCACGATGCAGACGATTAATTATGCAAAAAACAAATCTATAAAAGTCACAATTATTGACCCTACACGCGAGAAGCTGATTACTTTACACGAAACTTGCCAAACCGAAAAACAGCTTACAGAAATCATAGAATATTAAACTGACAAAGTCGCCGTGCGGTTCTGCCGTGAGGTATCACAACTTTGTCGGTGGAATAATATTAAATCGCAAGAAAAGTCTTGACTTTTTGCGGTTTAAT
>WRGW01000081.1 GCA_009786985.1 Oscillospiraceae bacterium | reverse complement strand
CGAGGAGCAGAAGTTAAAAAGTCGCACTTCTGTAAAAAGAGGTGTGCAATTTCGGACAGGTCTCGGACTGGCTTAATGTGGGAAAGTTCCAAAGTTGGGTCTGAGAGTCGTGCAATTTTGGACACTTTTTTCGAGAGAATCACGGAAGTGGTTCTTTTTGTCATAATAAAAAACTATCATTTATATATAATACCACATTTTTCGCCAACCGTCAAGCGGTTTCGCAGAGTTTCACAGTTTTTTATAATTTCAAGAAACCGCCTTCAAATGCATCGGGGAGCAAAAACATCTTCTTTGCTTTACCAAAGGAAACATAGATGCGGTTTTCATTAATCTCTGCGATTATCCCCTCGCCAAACACCTTATGTGTGACGGCAACTCCAACTTTAACATCGGATAAATCCACGGTTATAGCAGGGGCGGTACTTTCGACAATAAGCGTATATCATAGGGTTTATTTCGGGGCGTGGCGGGAAAAACTCCATCTGCTTGTTCTCCGATTAGTCGTTTAATTCCATAGGGCGAATCATGCTTTCAATGAAAGCGATTTCTTCTTCGGTAAGATTGTACTTTTTGTAGAGTTTTTCGTCTGTCCATGATTGGGAGAAGTCTTGGACAGGCACGAATGAGTACACATCTTTTGAAGTATTCTGTGTGTTCTTTTTTAATAAAACTAAAAAACGAAATAGCTTTGTTGTCATATAGGATATAATATTTTCCGCTTCCTGACGATTCTCACACACTCGTGCAACGAGATATGTTTCGGAACTACAAGTTTTGGGTTCGCCGATAAATGGTTTACCAGTCACAAGGTAAGGAAAATCACCACGCTCTCCATAGGCTTTCGCAAGAAAAACTTTATACTTATCGACCCAATCACGATTTCTTTCAATGCTGTTTGTTGATATAAAACCACTTTTTGGATATGCAAACATTTTTATTGTTCCGCTTTTCTCGTTTTCTGACATTTCTACAGTCGCCGAAATACCGAAGGGTCTTCTTGGACTAACGCCATCTGAGAATGATGTTTCGTTTTCGTGGCGTATTTTCCTATAAATCCCTATTGCCTCGTTAAACCTTATAAATGTATTACTTGATTGCTCTAATAAATGTCGTTTCATATTGCTTTGGTTGTCACCACGAATAGAAATAACATCACACTTACCACCATCATCTCTTTCCCACAAGAAATAGCATACCCCTCCAGAAATATCCACACCTGGGAAACAGTCTGTTGCATTGAAAAAGTCGGCTAAAACTCGAATGTGATTATCTGAAAGCATAGTTGAACGAAATTCATCAAGCCCCTTTCCACCCGCATACCAACGTGCAGGAATAATCATTGATAAATAACGTGGTTTTAGTTTTTTTGCTTGTTCTACAAATTTATGGTATAAGGGCATGGCACTTGTTCCCATGCCACCGCCATCGCTTAACTGATAAGGCGGATTACTTATAATCACATCAAATTTCATATTAAACATTTCCTTTGGTTTATTAGTATGAATAAATTCATACGCATGAGCCTCTAACGTATCATCACGCTCATATTCTGCTTTACTTGCACCGCAAAATGCACACTTTTCACCTTTCCAAACGTGCTTGATTTTTTTGAAACGGATATTTCCCTCTGCGTTATCAAACCTAACAATGGAGTATTTTCCATTAGGGTACTTAGAGCAGTACACGCTCCGCCGTGACAGCATAGAAGTCAATTCGGTGATTGCAATTCCGAATAATTGATTACGGAAGATATGCTGAATACGCTTGTCCAAGTCGGGGATTTCACATTCAAGCCCGACTATCAGCCGCTTTGCAATCTCACGTAGAAATACACCCGATTTGCAAGCAGGGTAAAGGAAAACCGCCTCGATTTTTCGAGACGGTTACACGCCTAATGCGTCACGACTGCTCCTGCTGAATCATGTTCGTCAGCAAAACCGAAACTAAACCTACATTCGTGAAAAGGCTGTGAATTTCGGCGAGCGAAAAGCGGCTATTCGCCATAAAATGCCGTGCTAAGTTATCAATCGCAATCGGCGAATATTCTCCGAATTCTTCGGTGACACGCTCAAAAGCGAATTGTTTTGCTTCCTCGAACCCCATTCCTGTATCAATCCCTTGAATAAAGCCAAACGCAAGAGCGTTCGACATTTCAAAAGCCGAACTCCACCCGCTTGACATTACCTCAACGCCAAACACACCGAGCATTCCGTGCATATGATTCAAAAAGCCACCGTTTAGAGCTTCAAGATTCTGGCGTAACAGCTCGCTATCATGCTCGAAAGCCCGATGAACTTCTGCGTGCAGAAACGCATACCGCTCCATTGCACTCTCGATGGTGAAGAACCCGTCGTTTCTGTTATTTGCGAGCGGTGCTAATACAAGCCAACTCCGGTTGACACAATGATTGTCCCAAATCGCCCCAAGTCGCTCGTTAGCGATGCTAATATCACTAATCTCGAACAATGAGCGGAAATACGAGCTCCGTAATTCGCTCCGCGAGTCCCAATTTGAACTCTCTGCATGAATATTCATGAGGAGCGAACCCTCAACCGCCTCAAAGTTGATAAAAGCGGATGTGTCGCCACTTATAAACCTGTCGAAGCGTTCGCAGGAACGCCTCATAATTCCAATATCAGCGGCATTTATGCGAGAACCCCCAACAATCCTCTGCGACAAGTTCGTCCAGTATGCGTTACCCGCCTGTGTATTTGTTCCGATGTACATGACAATACCTCCATTTTACTATACCGAAGTTAGCAATAAAACCCACATACGATTAGACAAACAAAGAGTTCGCCTAATCATATGGTTGAGTTTATGCTTGCATTAAATTACTGGGAAAGGGAACTGTGTAACTAAATTCAAAACAGGCGTTCCCCAAGTAGTACGACAAAAAACGTTGCCGTTACCACGCCAGTAAATCATTTCTCCAGTTTGTCTACAGAGTACAACGATTCCGTCCGTTGGGTCTGTTTGACTTGTAAGTCTTATACTGTGGATAAGACTTCCGCTTCTGCGTTGTGAGAACCAGCTGTAATGCCCACTAATCGGAGAACGTGCAGGCACATCACGTAATTGAAGCCAGATGATTTCTTGTGGCTGATTGTACCCTGGTACATGGTCAAAGCGGAATGTGCCAAACCCACCAAGTCCGGTGAAACTTTGGTTGGTCAACCAAAGTGCAGTATCAAGAACGAACGTATCTCCACTGCCACCGCCGCTATTAACTCGCAACTCCCACGTTGGTGTGATGCTCATCGTAGGTGGTAAGGACAGAGCAAAGTCTTGGATAAGAGAAAGTGCGGTCTCAACTGGGTCCACCCAAATAACACCGTTTCTTCCAATGATGCCACCAGGGTAATTAAAGTAAACCACGTTTAGAGTAGGAGTCATACTTCTCATCGAAATCGCTCCTGCGGGATTAAAACCGTTTGCCATTACGTGGTAATTGCCAAGCGTAAAGTTGTATGGATTCCAAACAACCCAGACCCATTCGCCTGCGGGCAATCCGAACCAAATCGCCCCACCATTAGCCAACTCCACATTCGTAAGTCCGATACTTCCATCGGCATGAAGAATGCCGAGAGTAATCCTCATAAACGAGTTATCGCTCGCAAACTGAATAACGTACTCCCTTGCAGTCGGAGCAGTAAAGGTGAGAATGTGGTGCGGCAAGGCATTCGTTAGAGTAGCCTGTCTGTTGAAATGACCGAGTGCAACAGGGAATTCGTCCTGTGCCGATTGTGCACTCACATCGCTATTAGTAGCGACAATGCTCGCATTAGTATTGCGAGGCAGAACACCACCTGTTTCGTAGATGACATCAATGACCGTGATGTCGGCGACATCAACTTCCGTTACCTCGTGAAGATTAACAGAATCCAGAAGTGGTTTACTATCCTCCGCAACAGCCGTGAAAGTTGCCATTGTCAGCAACATAACTGCCGCCAACAGAAGCGAAACCAGCTTCTTTGTTTTTGATTTTCTCATTAGAAAACCCTCCTTTGAATTTCAGTATTATATTCAACACCACTGCTTATGCACATTCAGCGATGATGAAAAATAACGATTTTGACTACTTCATCCGTGAAATCGAGCCATTAACACACCCATTCTCCTCTTACATAAATCATATCGGCAAGAAACTCGAAAACTTTAGCAAAATGATTAAAAAAATCAATATATCGTGGCTTTTTCACCTTCAAGGTCTCGGAATATCGGCGAGTGAATTCATCAATGTGTTTTATTCCCCTGATGACACGAAGATTTATCTGCGTGTTCTCGCCGATAAAAAAGGCTCTGCATTCAGTGGGACTAACATCAACACCACGCTGAAAGAACTCCTAGAACAGCACAATTCTGACAATCGGGGAATATTTCTCGTCATAAATGCGGGAGGTCACACCGACAGGGAAATTATCCGCATTAACGCTCAATTCGTGGAGATGGATAATGTTTCATTAGAAGAGCAACTTGCGAAAATAAAAGCGTTTCCCTTAGAGCCGTCATTGATTGTAAAAACCCGAAAATCTCTCCACTGTTACTGGTTAATGAAAAAAGCCGCAGTCGGGGAATTTCGGCATATTCAAAAACAGTTAGTAAAACATTTTGACGGCGATTCCGCTTGCGTGAACGAGTCCAGAGTTATGCGAATCCCCTCATTTTACCATTGCAAAGAAGAACCGATTTTAGTCGAGTGTATCAAGTATAATCCCGAGATTCGATATACACAGGAACAGTTGTCAGAGCATCTCCCCGATGTGCCACGTGAGGCAGATTCTGCCAATGACACGCCGATTTCACCGTCTGCGGGAACGCAAAAAGGCATGATTCGAGTGCGGTGTGATTGTTGTTTTCTGCAACATTGCAAGTGGAACGCAAAGACACTCCCCGAACCGCTTTGGTACGCTAAAATCACGAACTTAGCCGTTTTCGAGGGCGGCGATGATGCGATTCATTTATTCTCAAAACCGCATCCCAATTATTCCTTCGAGCAGACTCAAAATAAGATTAACCGTTTCCGCAAATCGGGAACTAAGCCGATGACTTGTGCGAAAATTGCATCCCTTGGATTTGAGTGTCTGAATTTAGGAAAATGCAAAGTCAAATCACCTGCGGGTTTGGCGTTTATTCCGATGGACATGAAAGTCGTGCGTAAGCTGTTAACCGACTGCAAAAATGCGACTACCGCCTACGATAATATCGAAATCGCCCGCAAATTTATCAACGATTATTTGTACAACAATGAACTTGCCGAATCCTTTATTAATTCCGAAATTAAGGCGAAATTTGCGTTCAAAGCGACTGAAATTAAACAGCTTGTTAGTTATCATAATGACCTTTACAAATCCTTTTCTGCGACTGCCAACAAAAAGCGTGATAGTCACGGAAATGAACTGCCGCCGTGGTATGAATACAAGAAAAACGGTACTTTGAAATTCATGGGTGCGGTGCTTGCCGACGTTCTTGTCACCGAAGAAAAAGTGATTTTCTGCGGCGATAGATTTCACTTTTATGAGGACGGTGTTTACGCTCCCAAAGAGGATTTGGAGGCAGAGAATTTCGTGCGTACTTTTATGTCTGCCGACAACGACAAGACCTATTCGCAGATTTCCGACACCACAAAACAATGGAAAATGCAGATTTACACAAACTCAAGCAACGTCAATGCCAATGCCTATTTAATCAACCTCAAGAATGGAATTTACAACATTCACACACGTCAACTTTCGCCCCATAATCCCGATATTTTGTCAACCATACGAATCAACGCAAACTACGACCCCGAGGCGAAATGTCACGCTTTTTTGAAGTATCTCGCTGACGTTTTACCCGAGTCGGAGCATTGCCTAATTCAAGAAATGTTGGGGTATGTTCTTGTGCCGATTAACAAAGCGAAAAAAGCAATCATTTTTTCTGGTGAAAAAGACACTGGTAAAAGCACAATATTGTTTGTTTTCGAGGACGTTTTACTCGGTGAGGACAACGTCTCCAACGTGCCGTTGCAGAAGTTGGATGACCGATTTTCTACCATTCATTTATTCGGAAAGTTGGCGAATATCGGCGGCGATTTCATTTGGATTGCCATTTTCGTCAAGGCACTTGTCGAGGTCAATTCCGATGATGCCGCCTGTGAACACATAGTCGATGCCGTTAAATCCGTACATGACAGAAGTCGCAATTGCTGTCTGCAAGTCGCTCCACGCTGTCGGGTCAGTGACTGAGCATTTCTTGGTGGTGTGCGGCGAATACGGCACTTTTTTGACTTTATTATCCTTGCCTTTCTCAAGCCGAAAAACCACGAAGTTGTTCTGTTCGGCGAGTTCTTGCGGGTAGTTGTGGTTGAATTCGTTGTTGTTCATTGGGTGAACCTCCTGTACTGAAATTAGCCAAAAATGGCATAGTACAGGCTATTCTGTCGTGGTTTGTCCGTATTCCATGAACTTGAAATTTTTTTGATAAATTCTGGGACAAGGGGTTGCGAAATCAGTCGAAGTGTGGTATAATAGAGATAGAAGCATAGTTTTTAGAGCAGAAGGAGGAATTCCACTAATGTCATATTGGATTAACACTGTCGTTAATTTTTTTCAGGAAAATCCAATTGGTTTTTTTATTTTAGCCGCCTGTACCGTATTTCCTGTAATAGGCGGGATTTTTCGTTATCTCTATAAAAATATAAAAGCAATAGACAATAAGAAAAAATTAGAAGAACCTTTAAGAATTATGTTAGATGATACAGTAGATTACTTAAACAAACTTAATCGTTCGACATTTTTTGAAGACAAGTGGTTCGAAGACCCAAGTGTAAATATTGATTTTTATGACTCGCCAGAATTCATGACAACAATATCGCCTATGGATTCTATAGGTGGGTTTAAATCCAATGAACAAATTGTTGAAAATTTGAATGACAGAAAAAAACTTTTCTCTTTGCTTTTTGATAAAAACGAAAGTTATAATTGCAAAGGATTTTCAAAAGCTTTTTTGAAAAGTAAACAACGAGTTGTTCTTTTGGGAGAGCCAGGTAGTGGAAAGAGTGTCACCGTAAGAAATCATGCAATAAAAATCGCTACCAAGACATTGAAGGGCTATAGCAAGGATATCCCAATATATATTCCACTTTCAAGTTGGATTAAAGGAAATGATAAAAAGCAAAAGATGTTTGATGTTTTTATCGAAGAAAACTTGATAAAAAAATATATGTTTTTTGCTGACGGTAAATGGAGCAAATATAAAAAACACATTATTTTTATATTAGACGGTGTTGATGAATTGCCACGCGAAAACGATGAAAATTCATTTTACTTAAATGAGCTTAAGACGTGGTTAGGAGATAACAATGTTCGATATATTTTAACGTGCAGAATCAATGATTACAATGATGATTTAGGGGTAAACAAAGTATTTGTTAAACCTTTTAACGAGATTTTGATATCAAAGATTATAAAAAAAAGAATGTACGGATTACATAAAAAATTCGAACTTGAACTAATGCGAAATAGGCAAATGTATGATTTGTGCAAAAATCCTTTTATTCTATCTCTTGTTTGCCAATATCAAGCCAGTATGTCTAAAAAACATCAAGACAATTCCCTCGTTTTTTTACCTAAAAATCTGATGAGTATGTTTGAAGTTGTTGTTGAGGCAATTTTAAATAAAGATGAAAACATTTCAAAAACGTTGCCAAAAACTCTGAACTCTTTAGAAAAACTTTCTTATTATATGACCGCTGTTCTTAGACAAAATTCCATTTCTTTCGATGAGTTAAAAGATTTTCAATTATACGAATACAAGTATATATTTGACATATGTATTAGTGTCGGTATATTACAAATTGTAGATAATATGTTGGTTTTTTCACATCATAGATACCAAGAATATTTCTGTGCGTGTTATTTATCAAAAAATAAAGATAAATATCCTGCTGAACTAACAACAAATATATGGTGGCGTGAAATCGCAATTATGGTCAGTCAAAAAAATGAAAATATTGACGATAAAAACGAATTCATTGAAATCATATTAGAAGAATATAATCGATTATTAGACGAAAATACTGATGAAAATTACAACATTGTATATGAAGAGAAACAATTTTACCAACTTGTATTAGCATATGAATGTTTAATAATTAACAGATGTGATGATAAATCACTTGGCTTTGTGAGGAACACTCTATTTGAATACTATACAAACGACTACGAAATTGCCGTTATAATAAGCATTTCTAAAAAAGAATTGTATAACGAAACTGCAAAACAATATGTTTTGTCAATAATACACGAAAACGAGGGATTTCTGTCTTCTGAAGCGTTCTCAGCCTTAAGTGAGAATGTCAGCCAAGGGTTACGCGAAAGAATAAGCTTGTTTTGGAATTTTTTTGTTGAATGCGAAATTTTCTCGAAATTAAAACGAATGTATAAATCAATAAAAGTCTTGAGGTCAAAGAGTTATTTGCGGGCAATAGTAATTAGTATATGGTTTGTATTTCTTCTCGGGTTGCAGGGCATTATTATACTATATGCTCTTTATGCGATTGGTTTTATTCAAATATTTTTGTTTTTTGTAGAATTTTTACCTATAGCAGCACTGGGTTACTCCATCTTCATTTTTTTAACTATACTCATCTACGCTAACCTTAATAATACTTTGTATCGCATTAATTTTGTGGCTACAATACTTTTAGGATGCTCATTTTTGGAGTTGTTTATTGAAGTACCAATTATCATGTCGATTTTGTTTATATATCTTTTTTTGTTAATATTTAAACTAATAATTAAATTCAGTTTAATGCTAAAAATATATTTAAAGAGTTTATATTATTGCGTGTGTGCAACGATATTAACAAGTTCTACTATATTTTTAGTTAATGCTGTATTTGATGTTAAAAAAATTGACAATTTCATTATAGATTTGTGGACAACTAATCTTTGGAACTTTTTCCTTTTTTTTATAGTACCAAATTTGATTTGGTTTTTTTCTTATTTATTTAAAACTGCTCTTGCAATAAAGTTTTTCAAACAACAAAAAATACCCGAAGATACTATTGGTATTAATGATACGATTGAAATCTTAAAGTTTGTTATTGATAAAAGCAACTATGAGAGGAGTAGTATATCGACTAAACTCTTGATTCGTTATGTAATAAAATGTTTAGATTCTCACAACTTGGATAATCAAATTTTTCTACTTAAAGAAATCAATATTCATTCCAAAAGCTCGAAATTTAAAGATATTATTACTAAAATAGTAATATCTAAAGAACGAGAAAAATTGCGGCATGATGCAAATCAAGTAAATTTAGTTTAGCATATTAAAATCGCTTGTTGATGATATTCTGAGTGTCCAAGTAACAATTCCTCTGTTGCTGATAGCTAAAAGCAACCACTTTTCAGTGGTTGCTTTTTTATATATCAAAAATCGTTTATTGCCGAATAATCGTATATTTTCGGGTCTCCTTATAACCCCTCACTTGAATGGGGCAATGTAATGCTCGCCATGCGTGATTGCAATTACCACTGGTCATCGACCATAATCTGGGCGAAAGATTCGCTCGTGATGTCCCGCAAAGACTATCACACTCAATATGAGCCGATTTGGTACGGCTATAATTAAGGAACGTAATTTACAAACCCACAAACCCGCATAAAAAGCCAATCGACTCGATTGTTACGAGCCGATTTTTTATACATATTCTACTTTTTACGCTTTTTCGCCACGTTTTTCTTTACCGAAGGCATTTTGAAAGGACGCACCGCCTTGCCCGTCTTTTCCTTAAATGTCGGCGGAGTAAACCCGCGCAACTCCCAAATTCGATTGTTGTCGCGGAGTTTGTTATAAAGCCGTTCAAACCTCTCGCAGAATTCCGTATCGTCCAACGGTGCTTTATTTGTCTCCAACATATATTTAATTTCGGCGTTACTTGTTATACGATGACTTGAAAACACAACCTCATCTTGTAAATCTTCTAATTTGCGTTTGTCCTTGATATACTCCGCCAAGAAATTATCCATTTCCTTTTGACCTTCAATCACCGATTCATCGTTCCAGTACCCGCGATTCTCGAATTCGCGTATTACGCTTTTTGTAGGCATATAATAATCGAATTCCTCACATTCGTACAACAAATGTTCAAACTCCTCATCGTCCAAACAATCATGCACAACGTAATTGTCAATAAAGTAAAAGTCAGAGCGGAAATACGCCCTGTCGGACAGAAAAGTTTCAGCCTGTTTATAGTCGATTTTCACCTTGTTGTGCTGATTCCAAACCGCCATAAAATGCTCTATTTCATACACTCCGTAAAGGTTGAGCAGCGCACGGAATATCTGTAAAGGTCGAGATTCAGTGCGTTTTTCTCCGCATAATCAGCTTCTGAAACAACTTCACGATAAATTTCAATCAACTCGACAGGCATAACAAGATGATACTCTTCACCGTGCAGAAAGAGAAACACATATTCATTAAAAGAGAACACATTAAAATTGCGGAACTCAATGCTTTCTTCTAATTTTGCTCTCTTCTCGGTCACGCCAACAGCAAAGTCCAAAAAGTCACGTTCTTCTTGGTTTATTAGGTAAACGGCGGCACGGAAACGCTCTTTGATTCCTCCCGCAAAACCATCGAATTCATCATCGTTGATTCCTAAATTGCTGATTCGCTTGTTTTCCGGCACGGTAATGCACTCAATAAGCGTGTACACGGGTTTTGTTTTAACGGTGTGAATCTCAAAGAACGGCATCAAATCTTTGGGGATTATATTGTTCATTTTCTACTCTCCTAACTTTCTCCTACTATAATCACAGAATATCCATCCTGTTCCTCTGCTTGTTTAAATACATCTAATACTTTCTGCCCATATTCGTATATATCATCAGGGAGGCTTTCCAAACCGCTTATATACACCTCGCCGGGTTCGAGATAACCGATTAACATATCCCACAAGGCATCGAGTGTTTCGCCGTACCAATCGGGAAGTTCAAGACTCTCTTTTATAATCAGATGCAATTCGCCTATGTACTCCGCTTCTGCAAAATCCACATAATATCTTTGTAATTGATTTGTCAGAGCTTCTTTTTCGTTTTGTGAAGTTGTAATTTCCAATGTTTCATTTTCGTCCAAAATTACGGAGGGCGAAATATCTTCTTCACAAGCTACGATTGTTAAAGTAAAAATCAATACAAGTAATATTGTTGCTTTTTTCATATTTCGCCCTCCATATTTTCAAAATCAATCATCGTCAACGATTATAGAATAATCGTCTAATTCCTCTGCTCTTTTGAATGTTTCCAACAGCTTTTTACTATAGTCGTACAAACTGTTAGGGAGTTTGTGCAAGCCCAACAGATTCATTTCCCCCGGTTCGATATGCCCTGTCAGCATATCCCACAATGCATCGAGATTTTCGCCGTACCAGTCGGGGAGTTTAAGTTGCTCTTTAAGAGCGAGGTGAATTTCTCCGATAGTTTTTGCCTTTGAAAAATCAATATAATACTTTCTCATTTTATCCTCCTACACAATCTCAAAAAAGGTTTGATAATGGTCGTATGTTACGAATATCAACCCATCGTTGGAATAAAGAATCCGTTCAGAATTCCTTGCTCCGCCTGTGTAGTTTATATCCGCTTCTCGCCATATCCGATTTGGTGCTTCCGGCAATTTTCCTTCGCTGTTGTGGAAAATATCGCCCCCTATCATCATTCCGGGTAACACCGTTGATAAATTGCCCTCTCGCCTCCGCCAACCCTCGTCCTGCGCTTGGTGCTTGTCAATGTAATAATCCGGCAATTCACCCGTATGCGCCAAGTGCCAGTCCGCACCATCGTTGCCGCGATTGGTAGCATTTCCCGCTTCAATCGCTTGCAGTTTCTCTATTATGCAATGGCAATTAGGATGTGCAGGTGGGTAAACCAGCCACCGTTGGTGTACTGATTTTATTTTGCCGTGCTGTTGACGGCAGAACGGACAGGTCATAATGCTCAGCATTGATACCCACTCCGTCCAGTTTTCGCTTAGAAATGTTTGTGGTTTCATCGCTCCTCCTGTGCAATAATATATTTTATAAATATATCATAACACATGAGTTCGCCGCACAGTGCCAACTTTCGTTGCATATGCAATATTGCAAAAACTTCGTTTAATATGACGAATTGCACACTGTAAATTAACTATGATTCGTCAATTTGCACATTTGTTTCCTCGTCCTCCAACGACAACAAAACCGCCGTTTTCAAATAATCATACCCCGCCATATCTTCAGGAATCCCCGCTTGTTTCAGCGTGTCAACTACTGCATTTTCAAGTTCAATATTCTTTTCCATACCTTACACCCTCACCTTAAACTCCCGCCAATCCCGCACTGGCTTGTCGGGGAACACAACGCCATTATCAAGTGCCGCAAAATGCACCTGCCCGCATTTGAATTTACTACGCTCATCATCACGCAAACCGCCGAGCCGAGTCGTGCCTTTGGTCTCAATAACAAAGTACAATTTTTCAATACCGTCCTTATCCATATAAACCGCCCAATCGGGGTTGTATGTGCCAATCGGCGTTTCGATTTTGAACTTTGAGGGTATCTTGAAAAACATCTTTACATCGTCATCTTCATCGAGTGCTTTGGCAAACGGCAGTTCCACCGTGTCGCTATCGTAAATGACATGGTCGTATATGGTTTCGGTGTGCTGTATCTCGTAGGCATTTTTGCCGATGTAGGCAATCAACTCTTCGCTGTCGAAAACCTCTTGCAAATAATACTCCTCACCCTCAAGCCGCATATATCGGATGCCTTCTATTTCCATGCTGTTGTGAACGCCTTTAACGGTCTCGATAAACAACTCGGTGAACCGCTGCGGATTGTTGAGAAAGTCCTGCAACCGACCGCTTTCCACGAGGACATCAGCCACAGTCTTTTGACAGAGGAAACACTCGTTATCAACCGCTCGCAAGAAGTCGGGCAGGCGGTGTGCCTCTTCGTTGGTATCGGCGGCTTGCACAGCGGTTTCGGTATGTGTCACGCCGGAATGCTCGACGTTCATTCGCGCCGTGCGAGTGACAACTTTTGCTTTAGTGATGCGTTCGGTTTTGGCAAGTTCTGCGATACAGCGAGTTTTCAGCATACTTTCATCAACTTTGACGCGATACACAGTCCGCCCCTTGATTTTATCCCACAAAGCCAAAAACTCCGGCGAAACCATGACTTGCTTTTTCAGCTTGACCGTGACTTCCTTGCCTTTGTTAAGCACGGGAACTTTGCTGTTCGCCTTGCTGATGACAGTCTCGAACTTCTCACGCGCCGCCTCGAATCGTGCGGGAATGTCAAGCGTTCCGGCGGCAAGTTCTTTTTTCATGGTGTCCTTAATCACGCCGGACTTGGAGATGTAGCCTTTCTTTTCAAAGTGGGTGATAAGTTCCTGTGCATCATCGTGTGACAGGGCTTTTTCCACTTGCTTTGTTTCGGTGTAAGTTATTTCAGCGACTTTTTCGGCGGTGACTTCCGCACCCATTTTAGCGGCAGCGACCGCTTTTTCTATGACTTCTGCAAGTGCCGGAGCGACTGGCGGTGTTGTTTTCGACGTTTCTTTTTCGGGAGCGGCGATGAGTTGTTGAACGTAATCGGCGATTGATTTTGCTTCTTCTTGACTAACCGATTTTTCCTCTGTAACTGTTTCTTTATATGTCAATCCGCTGAACAATCCGAGTTGTAAAATACCGAATTTTGTGCCTGTTTCCTGTTCGATTTCGTGTTGAAGTTTATCGGCAAATTCAGCGAAACTCTCATTCGCCATGACGTGCAGAATATTGGTGTCCCTATCCTCGACACGCTCGCCGTCTTGATTCACGCAGAGCCGCAATCCCCGCCCGACTTTTTGCCGTGCGGTGAATGTCGATTTCTGCTCAATCAAAGTGCAAACTTGAAAGACATTCGGGTTGTCCCACCCCTCTTTTAGTGCCGAGTGCGACCATATAAACCGCAACGGGAAATCGAACGACAAGAGCCGTTCTTTATCACGCATAATCGCATTGTAAGTGTCGTAATCGGCGGCAGAATCGCCTTTTGTGTTTTTCAGTCTGCCTTTCGCGTCTTGTGAAAAATAGCCGTCATGAACATCGGCGGCGGGCAACGCGAAACGCTTCCGCAACTCCGTAAACTTCGGCAAAGCGAGAAGCTCCGCATAACACTCCTCGAACATTTTTGAGTAGATTCCTTGTTCACCCTCCGCAGTCCGATATTTCGCAACTTCATCTATGAAGAATAGCGACAGCACTTTTATTCCACGCTTGGTGTAGCGAAGTTCCTTTTCAAAATGAGTCTCAATCGTTCTGCGAATTTGTGCGCGTTTGATTAAGTTTTCGTCAACACTTCCGATTGCTTTTCCGAGTGCTAATGCAGAGCCGTCAGAAAATTCGATGCTTTCCGTGCCGGGCGCGCAGTCGATTCCGATGACTTGATATCCCTTGTATAAATCCCTGTCGCCGGAAAGAGCGTGTAAGTCAGCCCCCGGCTTGATTGTGATGGTTTTGCGTTCAACTTTTCCGGCTTTATTCGCCTTGTCAATTTCGATTTTTGCCGTGAAGCCGTTCTCGTGCGATACCGAAACAAGCCTAATATACGGACGGTTGAAATCGCTGTCAATTTCGTTGCTCGATACGCAGATTTGTTTAACCAATCCCAATTGGTACGCATCCACGGGCGTTAGGCGGTACAGCGTGTTGACCTTCTCACGATGGGTTGCCGAATAACGCAGAACGCACAGCGGTTTCAGACTTGCGATTGCATCTTTGGCAGTGGCGGTATTGTCAACCGACTGCGGCTCGTCAATAATTACAATGGGGTTGGTGTCTTGAATCAGCCCGATTGCAGCCGCTCCCGACAATTTTTCATGTTCTTGATTGAAAATATTCTTATCTTTATTGAATGCATCGATGTTGATAATCATAATCTCGATTTGGCTTGACGTGGCGAACGTCCGCACATTCGAGAGGTCTTTCGAGTTGTAAATAAAGCAACGCACAGGGACGTTTTCGTAATCCCTCCCAAAGTGGTCGGCGGTGATTTGGAACGACTTGTACGCACCCTCACGAATCGCCACGGACGGCACTACGATGATGAATTTCGTGAATCCGTATTGCTTGTTGAGTTCAAATATCGTTTTGAGGTAGACGTAGGTTTTGCCTGTTCCTGTTTCCATTTCTACATTGTACTGATGCGTGGTATCTTCCGTAATGGGTAGGGAATGCCGCCGTTGGACTTCCTGCATATTCGTGACGAGTTGGCTCTCGGTGATTGTGAGAGCGTTGCGGAAACCAAGCCCCTCTTCTAATTGAAGTTGGTCTTGAGAGTTTGTTATGGTAAACGTATCCTGCCGCCGAGGTTGCCCTTTGAACAAGTCAACCACGGCGTGGACAGCGTCGGTTTGGAATTGTTGGTGTTTGAATTTAAGTTTCATATCGTTCGCTCCTTATAACGCCTTTATGGCGATTCCCCTATCCGTTAACGTCAGCTTAACATTACTCTTCTCTTCGCTATTCTGGAAGCAAGCATCGGCGAACACAATCCGCCCCGGTTCGTACTCCGCCATAGCCTTAGAATCTTCGACCGTAATCCCCTTAGCCAAGCAGACGATAAACTTCACGTCCTCACCGACTCCGTACACAACTTTACCATCACCCAAATCAATCGGAACAATCGGCTCGGTCAACTCCTGCCCCAACTTGAGCATGACTTCATAAACCACATCTTCGTTGGAACGGTCTCCCTTGATTATGTCAAGCGTTGCGTAAATCCGCTCTTCGAGAATTTCAAGAGCGTTCTCGCCTGTGATTGGCGTGTCATCCCATAGTTTGAGGTTGCTGCTGTCGAGTTTGTAGACCTTGAAGCCCGTGTCGAGATTTTGTGCCGTAAGCCCTGCCTCGTCACGGATTTTCACACCCGCACGGCGAATCCGCTCCTTGCCAATTTTGCAGATATTCGTATACCCCGCCTTAAACGCCTCCGACTTTTCGTCTGTGACTTCGGGGAGTTGAACGCAGATAAAGCGGCGGTTGCCGCCGTCTTCGGCGTTGAGTTGCATGACTGCGTGGGCTGTTGTGGCGGAGCCGGAAAAGAAGTCGAGAATGATAGAATCTTTGTCTGTATTTGCAAGCGTGAGCAAGTGGCGCAACAAGCGAACAGGCTTGGGACCGTTGAAATATCCGCCACCCAATAACTTACTAACCTCTTGCGCTCCTTCTTGGCTGTGTCCTACATCTTTGTGCATTAAAATCGAAGTCGGAACCATGCCGTCATGTTTCAGTTCTGACAAAAACCGTTTGATTCTTGGAGTATTGTTTCCATCATCACCGAACCAAATTCGATTGTCATTGAGTCTCTCGAAAAATGCATTTTTCGAGAGACTCCAACAGCGACCTGTTGGAGGCTCAATCACTCGCCCCGAAGGGGCGGTGATTGGATAATCGCACTCGGCGTTATAGGTTTTCACTGAAATATCACTTGATGACCATTCCCCGCGTGGGTCATTGTCGGGATTTTGGTAGCGGGCATTTGCTTCCTCAGTTCGCGGAAGTCTGCCGATTCGAAATTCTTCTGCTCGTTTTGCATACATCAAAACATAGTCATGGCTGTTGGATACAAATCGCGCATCATTTTTTGGAGAGAACGCCCGTTGCCAAATAAACTGACAAATAAAATTCTCTTCGCCAAACACTTCATTGCACAGCTTTTTGAGGTTGTCGATTTCATTATCATCAATGCTGATAAATATAACCCCATCATCCCGCAGCAAATTCGCCGCAAGGCGCAGGCGTGGGTACATCATGTTAAGCCAATTCGTGTGAAACCGTCCCATGCTTTCGGGGTTGGATTTTGTGGTCTGTTGTGTGATTTCCCGATACCGAGCCAACGGGTCGGCGAAGTCGTCGGTATACACAAAATCATTCCCCGTGTTGTACGGCGGGTCAATGTAAATCATCTTGACTTTGCGGTAATACGCCGTTTGCAGAATTTTCAACACTTCGAGGTTATCGCCCTCTATGTAGATATTCTGCGTGGTGTCGAAATCCACGGAATCCTCCATGCACGGACGGAGCGTTCCGGCAGAACGCTTTCCGGCGAGTTTGAGGCAGTCTTGCTTTCCTTGCCAACGGAACTCGTATTTTTCGCGGTCATTCTCATCGGGGTCGATGAATTCGCCGCATAATGCGAGCAACTTGTCTATGTTAAGGCTGTTTTCGGTGAAGCACTGCGGGAAGAGTGAGCGAAGTTTCTCACGCTCGGTTGCTTCTATATCGAGGGATAGTGGTGGGATTTTATCGTTATTCATCGTTTAACTCCTCCTCCAATGACTTTAACCGCCGTTTATATTTCTCTAACTTATATGGCAAAACATAAAGATACTCGATAATATACTCCACGAAATCAATTATAATATTTATATCGTGATTGTTCAAATCAAACCCTTTGTCGTGTGCCGCCGAATCACCAAGTATTTTTGTAAATGAAGATGCTTCTCTCAAAAAATCAGGTAGAATTCCATTTTGAACAAGCTCCTTAATTTTGTCTTTCAATCCCCATTCCGTCGCTCCTTTATCAACACACACCAGTTCAAGGGTTCGCCGCAAAGCCATAAGACATACAGCATTGTCGATATTTCTAATTTTTATCGCCGCCTCAAAAGAATCTTTTATTTTTTGAGGCATGGCTTTACTATCAATGCTGTTAACAGGGTATAATATTTCTTCTTCCTCAATCATTTCACCGTTTCTACCATACATTCCATTTTCCCAATAAGCATAATGAAATGTGACTTTTTCACAAATAGGGCATGAGAACATTTTATATATATCGACTCCGCAATAACATCCTTCATCATCTTCCCAACGATAAATGTGCTGACCGACCATATCCATTTTTGTTTTATTTCCGCAATATAGGCATTGTAAGACTTTTTGTGCTTCTTTATTTTCTAAACTTTTGTTCATAAATCAATCCCCCTCTACCTTTATCACAAACTGCCTTTCAACAACAGCAGTCAAATTCGCCTGTTCCGTAATCGCCTTAATCTTCTCTTCAAGAGCCACATCAATCCTCATTCCGTCCAAGAAAAGCGACTGTTCCCGCCGTTTCAAATCGCCGCTTGCCGAGGCTTTCTTTTTCTCGGCGGCAATCTTGTCGGCGATATTACTCGACCGCGACAAAGCGTTTTCAATCTGCAACAGCGAATTTTTCAGCACGGAAATTTCCCGATTCAACGAGCGTTTCTGTGCCTCCGCACTATCTTGAATGTGCTGTATTTCCTCTCGCCGTGAATCGTTCGTGTCCGAAACGGCACGTTGCAGAAACTCATCGACCTCTACCCGCTCATCAAGCGGATTAGGCTGTTTCGGCTTGATTCCGTCCTTGCCGCCGTAGATTTCGCCGTTAGCGGTGAAATCAATCACAGGCAAGTCCATAATTCGGCGGCATTCGGAATCCGAGAGCAACTCTCCGCTTGCAGTCTCGCCAACAAACACATTGTAGCAAACACCGCCCCAATAAGCCCCATTCGGCTTGACTTTTATGCGATAATACCCGATTTTGCACGGCTCTGTCAATCCTCCAACCGTGACCGTTCCGCTGTCGGGAATTCCTTTCCAGTAAACCTCATTTACGATATTTTTCGCAAGTGTGCCGCAAAGCGTATGCCGCCCCGACTTCGGCAGACTTGTATCGTCAATCGAATACTCCCGCCGCCCCAATCTCGCCCCTGTGAACACCTTTTGCGGTTGAATTCCGACTTTTACGGTTCGAGTCTCGTCAATGCAATCATACCCCGACTTTCCTGTGAAGAACCACTTTGTCAAAGCCCACAGCTTTGCATTTATTTCAACAGTCCTGTCTTTGATATATTGCGGAGTAATCATCACTTGAGCGGCAATATCACGAGTAAAAGTCGTGAATAATGCGTTTTCGGCAGTCTGCACTTGCAATAAATTCTGCTCTTCATGTTTTGTCAGTGTCGATTGAAATTGCGATTCAATTTCTTTTTTATGCCGTGATTTCTCGAAAGCGGCGGTCAGCCCATTCACGGTATTGTCGCAGAAATTCCCGACAACATCATCACTCATGCCGATAATACCGTCAAACTGCGAAATACGTTTATTAATCAACTCCAACATTCGAGTGTCGGCGAGATTTTGTTTGCCTAAAAAATTCAGCACAATCACGTCATTTTGCTGACCCTGCCTGTGACAACGCATAATCCGCTGTTCAAGCGTGAGTACGTTGTACGGCAAATCGTAATTCACAACAAACGAGCAAAATGCAAGATTGAATCCCTCTGCGGCAACATCGGTGGTGATGAGGATTTCTGCCTCACTTTCAAACCGCTTTATAACCGAATAATCATTGCTTTTACTGCCGTCAAACGCAAGACATTTGTAAGTATCGCACAGCAATAAATGCAAGAAACCTATTGTCGGAAGCGACTCTGTAAAAATAATCGCCTTGCGATTAGCACCACGTTTTTTCAATTCTGCAAATGCGAGTTTAAGGGCTTTGAGAAGTTCCTGTCCCTTGTCGGTTTCATTTGGTTGAATCTCTGCGGCGAAAGTCGCCATTTTTGAAAGTTCCGGCTCCTGCACACGCCCGTATGCTTTATCGGCGAGTCCGCACAACGCCCACGGCGATGAGGACAACGCTCGGTAGAACATCAGCGACAAATCGTAGCCGTCCATCTTCGGGAAGGCTTGCTTGTCCGACTTTTTCAAATATGTATCCACCATTTCCGTCAATTTGACTTCTTTGGCAGATAACGAATAATCGGCTGTTACAGGAATTCGGCGCGGAATTTTCACATAGTTTTCGGCTTGCGAACGGAGCGTTCTAAAACAATAACGAGATATTCGCGAAGTCAACTCGTGGTAATTGTTCAGCTTGCGGAAATATCGTTTATAGAATTCATCGGCATTGCCGAAAACAGAATCATCAATAAAATGAATTAGACCATACAAATCCATGATTGAATTTTGCATTGGTGTGGCAGTCAACAGAAGTTTGAACGCATCACCGACCGCCTCTTTGAGAGTGACTGCAGTTTTACTCTCGTGATTGCTTAGACGATGTGCCTCTTCAAACACGACCATGTTCCACATGATTTCGCTTATTGCCTCGCTTTTCTCGACAGCCTCTTCATAGGTAAGCAAAACCACGGAATCATCGCCGATTTCTCTTTGAAACGGAATAGCGAAGCAATCCTCCATTATTTCAACCCACTGTCCCAACAGCGGCGTGGGAACGACAATCAGAATCCGCTCTTTCCCCTCAAACCACATCTGCGAAATGACAAGAAGTGCCTCGTAGGTTTTACCGAGCGAACCTTCATCGGCGAGGATTATCCCCTTTTGATACGGCGAACGCAGAGCGAACATAGCCGCCGCGACTTGGTACGGGTATATTTCGATGTCGGATGACGCATATGCCGCTGTAAGTGGGGAATAAGCTGATAATTCACGAGCGGTGTACAGTGCGTGAAATGGTGTCATAAGCAAAGCTAACCCCCTTAGATGAGCATATTTAGTTATTATAACATAATCTCCCGTAAAAATCAACAGTTTTTTCGGCAAAATTTACCGTTTGCCGAAAAATAATTGAAAAAGAACCCCGCATCGCCGTTATTGGCTCTGCGAGATTCTAATATAATCCGTTATTTTCACGGCTTATGCACGAGTTCAATGTACCCATTTTCACGCATCCGAGCAACATATCTGTCGTCAAATTGCTGTCCCTGCCGTCTGACTATAATCCGCAATTCGCCGGGTACTTCTGCCGCATTATAACACTTGACGAATTTCCCGTCGGGAATCTGCTCTGAAATCGTACTCAAAATCTCGTCCATCGTCATATCTTTTACAACATCATTCATCGCCGACCACCTCGTTTTCGTCAGCGGCGGGAGCGGTTTCCCGCTCCGCATATTCGCCGACAATGCTCTCGATGAAGGCGTTGCGAGTCATTCCGCTTTGACTTGCCAACTCCTCGACTTTTCCCAAAACATCGGGAGTGAGCCGAATCGAAAGCACCTCTTTTTGAACACGCTCACCCCTCGGATTACGCGGCTGTTTTGAATAGTGCTTAAAAAAGTAGACATTTCAAATAAAATATGGTATACTAAAAAGTATACAGAAAAAAGGAGTGTCCTAAAATGAGTAAACCCTATC
>WRGW01000080.1 GCA_009786985.1 Oscillospiraceae bacterium | reverse complement strand
ATTTTCAAAATGTCACCCCCAACAACACATCATCGTCAAGCAACCAAAGTATGGGCAAAGCCCATACTTTTAGTGGCTCTTGTTTTAGCTTTCCACACGAACCCATACCTATTGTAATTTTCATGGCTCTGCCCCCTCCCTGATTTTTTGCAATATTTCTACTGCTGATTTACCAGTCAGTTTTCCATAAGCCTTGCCATCGACCATCATTACAGGCGAAAGGCTACAACAACCGATACAAGCAACATTGTTGTAAGTGAACAGCCCGTCTGGGGTGATTTCGCCTTCGCCAACTGCTAAGTATTCTGAAATAGCACGTTCAATTTCACCAGAACCATTGACGTGGCAAGCAGTCCCCTGGCACAACAAAATCAAATGCTTGCCGACTGGTTTGTCCCTAAACTGGGCATAAAAACTCACCACTCCCATAATTTTTGCTTCAGGAATGCCAGTTTTTTCGGCGATATGAGCCAAAATTTCATTCGGAAGCCAGCCATAAATCTCCTGTGCTCCCTGTAAAATTGCAATAAGCGAACCTTTTTCAGTGCCATATTTTTGCAAGCAAGGTTCAAGTTTAGTATAATCCATTATAGACCTCTTTATAATACTATTTCAACAATTCAGCGAATCGCCTGTTTTTAGAAAGCCCAAATCTAAACAGTGGAACACCAACGCATATAATCACCACAAACTGACCTAATCCGACATATCCAGCGTAAATCAAGAATTGGCGATTAGCCTCTTCAAGAGTAGTGAGTTCGGTAATGCTAAAAATCGTAATCATCGCACCAACTAAAATCGCATTAGTGATTACTGGGAACATTCCTGCAATCCATATATTCTTAACTTTCGCCATAGGGATTACCGCAAAAGCAGTTCCCGCTGTGCCTAAAACGACATCGAACGCACCAAAAGGGCTTCCGAGCAGGTTAGCCACCAACGTTCCGACAATGAGCGGCATTATAAATTTCGGGCTGTAGAAGCATAACAGAACTAAAATTTCCGACACTCGAAATTGTACTGTTCCATATGCGAATGGATTTAGTATAGTCAAAACAACGTATACTGCAGCGACCACCCCACCGATTGCTAAATCTTTAGCTATGTTCCTGTTTTTTGGGGAGGAAATTGAATTTGAATCGTTCATAATAAAATGAATCTCCTTGTTTTTTTGCAGTGGTTAGCAAGAAACACTGTTTATTAGACCTCATCGGAAATTAACGCACGGCGACTTTTTCGGCTAATTTTCCGCCTTACTGCGTTAATTTTTCGTTAAATATCCTCAGATATTCGCCTCAAAATTGCCTTGTATGTCAAAAGCCCATGAGAGCAGGCTTTGCCTGCTTAATAGGGCAAAATTAGCTTTCAAGTCCACTCGCAGTTAGTTTCCGAGGAGGTCTATTAAAATTTTTGGGGGAATACCCCGCCCTTTGAGCGACTCTGTCAAGCAGGCAAAGCCTGCTCTTCAAGAACTTGCTCTGCGGTTAATTATTCCACCGTCAAAACATTTCGTATGTTTCATATAAGAAGTTAATCAAACCTACTCTCCTTAGGCATTAAACGCCCACATTACATTATACTACACTTTTTTTAATAATGCAATAGATTTTAAATATTTTATTGAAAGTTCGGGTGTAATAACCCGACGCTTTGTATCGGTTCTCACGTGCGAAGCGAGAGGGGGCAGGTTTTGCCTAGTGGTGTTACCGAACATTTTTTGTATTATTTTTGCAATCAAGTTCCACAGAATGTTTGATAATCACATGACATACACTCTGGGGGCTTTGAATACTCTTTTTGTTCAGCTGTATATCCATATGGATTTTTCAAAACATCAAGAAGCCTGTTCATAACGCTTAAATCGCCATTTTCGGCAGCAGTCAGAGCTTCTTCAACCCGATGATTTCTTGGAATAACAGCAGGATTATTGGCTCTCATGATTTTGCTGATTTCGTCTTTGGATTGATTTTTCTGTTCAAGCCGAGCCTGCCAACGCTTATTCCAGTAATGGAAATCGTTGCTCGGCAAAGTTTCACCCAAGCTCAAACTACGGAATGTGTTTGTGTAATCTAATTCTTCTTTTTGCATGATTTGCAACAAATCGTTGATTAGTAATTCATCATCTTCTACGTTGCCATTGCTACACAACCCCAATTTCGCTCTCATTCCTGAAAGCCAATAATCATTATACAAATCTTGAAAGCTCATAATCGCTCTATTACCCAATTTAACAGCTTCGTCTGAATCGCTGTGTAGAAACCGCAACAAGGTTTCTGCGAATCGCGATAAATTCCAAGCAGCGATTATGGGTTGGTTTTCGTAAGAATAACGCCCGTGTGTATCAATGGAACTAAACACAGTAGCAGGGTTATACCTGTCCATAAAAGCACACGGTCCGTAATCAATCGTTTCACCGCTAATAGCCATGTTATCGGTGTTCATCACTCCATGAATAAATCCGACCAATTGCCATTTTGCAATTAATTTCGCTTGACGTTTTGCTACTGCTTCTAAGAAGCTCATATATTTATTTTCGGACTCGACAATTTCAGGGAAATGGCGTTCGATTGTGTAATCCGCTAATTTTTGAACATCGTCTTGTGAGCCAAAATGCTTGGCATATTCAAACGTCCCCACTCGAATATGGCTTGACGCAATACGAGTTAAGATTGCTCCCGAGAGAACTTCCTCACGCGCTACAACTTCGCCTGTTGTTACGACTGATAAACTCCTTGTTGTCGGAATACCTAATGCGTGCATAGCCTCACTGATAATATATTCACGTAACATAGGCGCAAGTGCGGCACGTCCGTCGCCTTTTCTGGAATACGGTGTTCTCCCCGCACCTTTTAGTTGAATATCAAAACGCTCTCCCGATTTTGTGAGCTGTTCACCGAGAATAACAGCACGCCCGTCACCAAGCATAGTAAAATGCCCGAATTGATGCCCTGCATAGGCTTGAGAAAACGATTTTGAGGTTTCGGGTATTGCGTTTCCTGCAAAAACTTCCGTGTCTAATGGTATGCCCAAACAATCAGCCAACGAATTGTTGAAAATGATTTGTTTAGGCTCTCGCACCGGGACGGGATTTTGCTTTGTAAAAAATAAGCTCGGTAGCTCTGTATAACTGCTGTTAAGATTCCACATTTTGTGTTTATCTGCCTTTCAAATATATTGCTTAAAATGCCCTGTGGCTCGCCCTTTCGGGCAATCGCCACAGCTGGCAAATTAAATCGATTCTATATATTATCTATATAAAACGCAGAATTATACTTTTTACACTTAAACGACAGACATAATTAATCAGAATAATTCCTTGAATAAATCACATACTAAGTAAAACTCTCAAGGAAAACTGATTTTACAGGAGCTATAATATGTCAAAGAAACAAACCCAAAAATCTCTCTCGCCTGAAGAATTACTAGGCTTGCCAAATTCTCTGCCAGCTGTGGCACATGACACTGTTGAATTGAATAATGCAACAAAAACTAAAGCCAACATCTCATCGCAGAACGCCGACACTGGACTTGCTTCTTACAACGCAGACGATACAAGACCTTATGAGCAGAAAAATTTATCTGCGGGATTTCATAAAAGCGGTATGGGTAGCAAATAGTTATGAATACGTATACTGTACTCCAGTACCAATAAATCCACCTGCATACGCCCTAGATGAAATACCACCTCTCTCACCATGATGATGTTTTGAAAATACCATTCCACCAGATACAGAAGAATTTTCGATTCGCACGGCACCTCCAGTTACTTCTCCTATTAACCCACCTGCTCTTGTTCGAGTGCTACCATCGCTTAGAGCTCTCACTCCATTGTTAGGAGCAGGAGTGCCACTATGAAGTCCGTTGGAATCATTGAAGGTGGTGTAGGGTCTAATTTCAACATGAAGATTCCGTATAGTCATATTGTTTTGAATCGTTCCAAACAAACCAGCAACAGCAACACGGTTATTAGCATTTGTTTCACCAACGTTTAGTCCGCTAATAGTGAATCCATTTCCATCAAGCAAGCCATTGAAATTGTTAATTGGTGTCCACGTTCCCGTCAGCACGATGTCGTTTGTTAATACGAAGTTTTCTCTACGTCCAGACAATCTGCTCAATTCCGTTGGGGTGCTAATGCGTATTACATCAGCGGGCAAATCACCGTTAGCAATACGCTCTTCGATTGTAAGGCGAACATATCCCTCGGTGACTGGGCGTTGATTGTGCGTAAAGAAACGGTTAAAGAATTCATTATCAATGCCGTATGATGCTTCAACAAAAGCTCTTGCTAATTCATAACGACGCAGTTCATAGCCAGGTGGGAGTAGTTCCCACACGCCGATAAATCGCAGGGAATCATCAAGGAGAATTGCGGCATTAGTTGGTGTGACTGATTCTACCCACGCACTGACAGTGTCTGGGCTCCAGTCACCCATAGCCATTGCACCAACAGCGGTTTCGCCACCGTGAATCGCCATATGGCTTGTAGCCTCGAAATCGGAGTGCAAGGCGGCGGCGGTACGTGCGTACTGAAATGCTCTTGAGGCATTTACGCCAACTGCAACAGTAGCACCTTTTACTGGGGCGGTGACATTCGCTCCACCACCAATATTGAAATAGCGTGTAATGCTCTCGGAAGTGCTTGAGCTTGTTTTCGCAATCGCTTGCATGTATTCCGCAAAAACGCCGCTACCAAATCTACTAAGTAGGTGAGTTCCGTACCTTTCAAAAAGAACGGCAGGGTCGCCGTTAGCCAACAGTTCCATGAAATCGGAGCGTAGCATTCCGCCCTCCCAAATTTCGGTTCTGTTTCGTCTTAGAGCTTCAGGCATGACTGTGTTAAATCCGAGCGGACGAGTTATTTCCGTTCTGTGGAATAACGTTTCATACGAACTGGCAAAAGTAGCATTGTTGCTCAACGTGAGTTGGCGAACGCTGTTGATTCTAAAAATACTACCAATTCCGACATTTACGCCACGTCTGCGAGTGCTGCTTTGAGTTACGTTGCTGTAAAGTGATTCAAAGGATTGATGGGTAGAATGCGATGAAGTCGCAGAAAACCCCGGTGAGTGCTGTCTGATGTCGAGTTCCTCAAAAGCCTGCCGTCCAGCAGTGGTGAAAGGGTCAAGCAAATGTCCACGTTCGAATGTGCGTTCTCCTAAAAAGTTGTACACTTGAAGTGTGGCACTAGCCCCTGGGTCATTCGGCGAACTCGCCACCGCTGTGTTTTCCACAGTAGGCGGTAGTGTTGTAAATATCATAATTACTGCCAAAAACAACGATAAAACTCGCTTGCTGGCAATAGTTAGGTATTTACCCCCCGAAGGTGTTTTTTACCAATTTTCTTCATAACAAATCTCCTTTTATTTTTAACTTCTTTTCAGGTTTCATTATACCTGAATTTATGCATTATACCATATCTTGAGATATTTGTCAAGCAAAATAAAGCAAAAAAATGCTTGACATTTGACTTTTGGTGCGGTATAATTAAAGGTAGCAATCTTTTTGGTGGGGGAATCCCTATCATTCTATCGAAAATGTTCGGTAACACCGCAGGGCAAGCCCTGCCCCCTCTTCGCTTCGCACGCGTGAACCGACGCAGAGCGTCGGGGTATTACCCCCGAACTTTTAATAAACACGATTGAAAGGAAACGAACATCTATGGGTCTTATTAGAGCAGCAGTAGGTTCAGTTAAAGGAGCGTTAGCTGACCAATGGAAAGAAGCGGTTCATTGCCCGACTATGAGCAATGACATTATTTTACGTCGCGGTATACGCATGAACCCTGGTAAAGGTTCAAATACAAAAGGCAATCCAGATGTAATCACCAATGGTTCGGTGATTTTAGTCGAAGAAAACACTTGTATGCTAACCGTTGATGGTGGAAAAATCACCAACATTGTCACAGAAGCGGGTGCGTATGAGTTCACAAATTCTTCTGCACCATCAATCTTTGCGGGTCAGATTTCTGAAGCCCTTAAAGATACATTGCAGCGTTTTATGTTTGGAGGGGTAGCCTCCACACAACAGAGAGTGGTGTATATCAACCTAATGCCACTACCCGGAATCCCTTTCGGGACTTCTACACCAATGCCTTATTTTGACCCTGCATACAATACATCAATCGACCTGCGATTTTTTGGTACATTTGAAATCCAAGTTGATGATGCTGAGATGGCGGTGAAATTCTACAACCAAGTCGCCAGTAAAGGTAATTCAGCGGGTGATATGCCAGTAAAAGATATATTCAAGAGCGAACAATACAAGAAAGAATTCAAACAAGCGTTAATGAAATCGTTGAATATGCTTTCTAACAAAGGTGTACGATATAGTCAGATTTCAGCGTATCTCGACGATTTGACTCATGAAGCTCAAGAGGCGACTAAAAATAACTGGTTTGAGCGTGGTTTCAAAATTGTAAATGTCGCTATGGGGGCGGTTACTCTTACTGATGAAAGTAAAGCTCTCCTCGGTGACCGTCTAAAAGCTGATACCATGCTCGGTGGTGATGTTCAGCGTGCAATGATGGCTGGAAGCGTCGCACGTGGAATTGAAGCGGCAGCAGGTAATCAGGGCGGTGCTATGATGGGATTTATGGGTATGGGTATGGCAAATCAGATGGGCGGAAATGTCTTAGGTGGATTCGGTCAAGCCCCTGATACCATGCAAGCTCAACAAATGCAACAAGCAGGAATGCCGAATGCTATGCCTCCTCAACATGGAATGCCACAACCTCCTCAACACGGAATGCACGCACCACCTCCAGTCAATTCCAATATAGGGGCTGGTGGAATTGTGGGCGAATTGTGGGCTTGCACTTGTGGTTCTGAAAATTCCAGTAAATTCTGTCAAGGGTGCGGTTCTCCACGACCAGTACAGGCTATTAGCGAAAACTGGGTATGCTCATGTGGTGAAGAAAATGCAGGCAAATTCTGTCATGATTGCGGAACTCAAAAACCTGAATCGATTTCAAATGATTGGAACTGTTCTTGTGGTGCAACAAATACTGGCAAATTTTGCGCTGAATGCGGCGAAGCTAAACCCGTATAATCAAGGGGCTGTTGGATAATTCAACAGCCCCTTGATTGGCAGATTGGCAATCTTTGAAAATGCCCTAAAACACTTGGAATGTTTTTGATAAAATAGAAATGTACCAAATATAAACGAAAAAGTGTAACACTTTCAAATCAAAACTGAAAAAAAGTGATAGAATGTATGTTATCCGAAAAATCATACAGGAGGTCACAAAAAGGTGTTGGAATTGAAAGAACAATTTCGTTTATCAAACCTCAGCGAATACGATGGCATGAGCCTTCGTGCGATAATGAAGAAGACGGGTCATCATTACCAAACAGTGAAAAAATACGTAGACAAGGAGGACTGGAACGTGGGTTACACACCCCGTAAGAAACGAGCTTCAAAGCTTGAACCGTTGATTCCTGTAATGAAGAAGTCATTTAAGATAGCCATTGGCGTCACACTATCACTAATGGTCATTTCTCTCGGTTTGGTGCTTGTTTCGGAAAGAAATTTCCGAAACAAGCCAATTCACGCGATACTGCATGAAAATCGTGAAGCGTATGAAATTATCTCGCATCTGCTGCATGGCAATTTCTTGGAATGCGGTAGTTGCCTATTTCACGTCTATGCAGCAAGCCCTTCTCAGGACAGCAATTTGATTGGTAATCATACCAATGAAAATTTTTTTTTAGAACCCGGTAGGGAAATTAGTAGGGCTCTTGAGTATAAAGAGAATTTTGCTTATTGGGTGATTCACGATACATTTCGTATGCAGAGGGAAAGATACGTGTTAAACGCTATTCGCGTATTTGAAAAATTTGTGGTGTTTGGCACGGAAAATGGAAGAGAATCGCTCATTTATTCTGTAGAGGGATGTCGTCCAATGTTTGTCAATTCACCGGTCGGTGAAACTTATGAACGCATTTCTGTCAGACGAATAACCGGAAATTGGTATTATGCTACTGTTTTGTATGGTTAATGTGGGTGTGGTTTGACAGGAGGTTGTTTGAAACTCGCCTTTGCATAGTTTTTATAGAGAGGCGCGATATGACAAAAAAAGGAATTTTGAGCCTTTTGGTTGCTGTAATTATTTTGCTTTTGTCGGCGTGTAATACGGCGAATGAGAATTTTCGATTTATTAGAGATGCTTTTAATGCAACAAATGGCGAGCATAATAATGCTTTAAGACATTCGCTCACCACCTATGATGGAATTTCTCATTTTCATTTACGCATCAGTCGAAGAAATTTAAGTGATGATGAATTTTTGCGTCTTGCTATTGAATCATTTTACCCCTTGTTTAGCATTTCTAATTTTTATCTTTCAGCGTATTTGAGCTTTGTAGCCATTCCTCCGCGAATATGACGTTCTTGTTTGTTTGTTTCGAGAACTAATTTTACTTTTTTATGAAGTGCGGGATTGATTTTTTCAAGCCTTGTTGTTACATCCTGATGGACGGTGCTTTTACTAATCCCGAATGCGTTTGCGGCATCTCTTACAGTTGTTTTATTAGCGATTATGTACTGCCCTAAACTTACACAACGTTCTTGGCGTGAGTCTGGTAAAGTAAATTTACCATTAGATTTGTTTGGTTTCCTATTAGTAAACTCCGCAGAGTTCTTTTGAGTATGTATCACATTATTTACCCTCCATGAAAAATCATTGTACATGATTTATATGCAGTAAAGTGTAAAAAAATACATAACCCTCCAAAAATCAAAATTTTTCGTCACGGAAATCAATTTTCAAAAAATCTAAATCCATGATATAATGATAATCATGGAAAAGAATATAAAAATCGTTGAATATTTCAAAGACGTAGAAACCACTATGCCGAAAATGCTCGCCTTGCAGAAACTCGCGACACCCTTTTACCCCGCCTAATGTCCGGCGAACTGTCGGTTGCCGAAGTCACCGCTAAATGATGATTTATCTTTGCGTTGTTGGCGATTTTATCGTCCAACGCTCGCAGAGTGCGCCCGATTTCGATTTGCTCTTCCAAAGGCGGAGCAAGAAACTCCGTATCGTTTAGAACGCCTTGTTGTACACGCTGACGCCCCGAACTTCCGACCATCGATTTTATCGCTTTGTCACGCAAAATCGGGCTCATTGCTAAGTAGTAGATGAAGTCCTTATCGCTTATGCCGTTTTTGTGCAGTTCTACGAGGTTTTTCTTGAATTCCTCATCGTATTTTGGATAGGGTTTACTCATTTTAGGACACTCCTTTTTTCTGTATTGGATTTTCTTTAAGTGTTTGTCCACACCCAGTGTGCATTTCCTCTTGACATCTATGAAATTTTATGATATAATAAGTAAGATAATAGGGGTCAGAGCTGTATGCTCAACTCAGTCAAGACCCATAAATGTTTTGGGGGTAGATATGAAAGAATCTCTTGATAATTTAATACAGGAATACTGGAAAGACTTTGTTGGCAAAGAAAAAGCTGATTACGTCATAAAACCAGCGTTTCCGATAGTTTGGTTTGGCAACATTGAAAAATATTTTTCTTCATCCATCAAGATTGTTACAGCAGGCTTAAATCCGGGCAAGGAGTTTCAGGAGGGGTCTTGCTTTCATTCTTTGGATTACAATGAAATTTACGAAAATTATCAAACAAAGGATTTGGACGAAAAAGGAATAGAACTCTTGAAATCCAATTTGAATGATTATTTCAATGAGTGCCAAGAACGCTACCCTAATAACCATTATTTTAAACCTTTCGATAACATTCTGCGAGAATTTGGTTCTTCATACTTTGAAGGTTTGGACAATGTCGCCATACACATTAGCACGCAATCAGCCATCGCCACTGACCCGTTTTGGAATGGGCTAGTCAAAACCTTGTCGAAAGAAGAATTAAAAACGTTTGTGAACATTGAATTATCACAAAAACTAATTGACCTGTTAAAACCAAATTTAATCATAACTTCTGTGGAGAAGAAAAAAGTCGAGCGTTTTATGCCAGATTTTAAGCATATTAAAACTTTTGCCGTCAGCGATGATTTAAGAAATGGGTATTTTATGCTTTATCGTGATGCAAATAACCGACATTTAATCAATGGACTCTATTCGAATACACCTTTTGGATTCGGAAAAAAAGAATGGGTAAAAGAGACCATTCCTGAAATTGTTAGAATGACAAAAAGAGAAACTGACTAATTATAAAAACAAAAAATAAAGCAATCGTTTATGATTGCTTTATTTTTTGCCCCACGTCAAAACCTGGGGGGCTATTTATTTGAACAACACTCGATATTTTTCGAGCAGAAAAGCAGGGCGATATGACATCTTGGCTTTGCGAAGATTTTCCGCACCCATATCTTCTTCGCGATTAACGTAGGAGTAACCCTTCCCTGCCCCAGCGTAATTTATAAATTCTTTATTAATTGCCGCATAAACACCTTGAGTAGTGGCAAACGCTTTTTCAACGTGTACTATAAAAGTATCTTTATCACGATTATTGATTTCTGAACCAAAACTATACGCTTGAATTTCCATCTCGCCCTCAGCGTTTTCTACTCTGATTATTCCACCGACAAATCCTAATTCAAAAAAAGCATCAAGTCCACGTATTACTGCTCCAGCTTCTCTTAGCTTTTCAGGGTCATCGTACACACTTTTTTCATCACACCATTTATTGTGCATCGCAGCGACTTCTTCGATATTTTCGGGTGTAATCGGCTCAAAACTCCAGCGATTTTCATAAAATCGATTGAGATGATTTCGCTTACCATGGAGTTTACGCCCTTTTAAAGTTGACAAACTTTCGTAATCATAAACATAATCATAATAATCACGATTAGTCGTGATTTCGAGTTGTTCACCATACAATTCTTGTAAAATTTCAGTCGAGGCTTTGTCAGCATTAGTGAAAATCAAAGGGCGTTTTATTTCTGTAGCATAATCTTTTAAAACAGAAATCACTTCTCTTAGATTGCCATCTCCAGCCGGAAACCAGAAACCATCTTTGGTTTTTGAGAGATAAAAATTTTTATACTTAGCGATTTGTATATCAAAAATCGAACTCCACATATACGATGTTCCGAACGAATATTCACACCCACGAAAGTTTGATTTCCCTACTAATTCTTGCACCCACTGTTTGTCTGAAATTTCAATCAGCTTAAATTCTAATGACATATTTATTATATATTTCCTTGCTATTTTGTTAAAATTCCACAATATTTGGCATTTATGTGAGTTCATGTCAAATAACGCTTTAGTGCGTCTTTCCAATGGGGTAAGCGCGAAAAACCATTTTGGTCGAGGGTTATTTTAGACAAGCGAGAATTTTTTGGACGCTTCGCCTTAGTGGGATATTCGCTTGAATCAACGGGGTTTATTTTACAAGAACTTCCGCTAAGTTTCATAATATCGCTCGCAAATTCAGCCCAGGAACAATATCCCTCATTCGTTGCGTGATAGATACCGTATTTTTGGCTCACAATTAAATCACACAAAAATACCGCTAAATCTTCAGTAAAAGTAGGGCTACCGATTTGGTCATCCACGACATTTAATTCATTTTTGAGTTCAGCAAGTTTTAGCATAGTCTTCACAAAATTATTACCATGCTTGCCAAAAACCCACGAAATTCTGACAATATAACACTTGTCACCTACGTGACGTAAAACAGCTTCTTCTCCAAAGAGTTTGCTTTTTCCGTATATCGAACGCGGTGATTTAGGAGAATCTACTTCAAGGAGAGTATCACAATCGTCACCATGAAATACATAATCAGTGCTAATATACAGCATCTCCGACCCAATTTTGTGACAAACTTTCGCTATATTTTCGCTACCGCTGAAATTAACGCACATACATAAATCCGCCTCGTCTTCCGCTTTATCAACTGCGGTATATGCTGCACAATGAATCACGATGTTCGGCTTGAAGAGTTCAATATATTCAAAGACTGCACGTTCATCAGTAATATCGAAATCTTCCTTGTCGACAGCCCTAAATTCGAGTTTTAATTTTGACAAACGGTTTGCAACATCAGTTGCAAGCAGTCCGTTAGCTCCAGTGAGCAAAATTTTCATAAACTAATCACCATGCCTTTTGTATAGTCGATTATTGCCCCACCAACAAAGCCTTGACACCGTGCGACAAATCATTTTTCGGCACAATCTTCTTTCAAAAATGGTGCGTTTGAATCTTTATCGGAAAGCACTGGCTCTTCAGTCAGGCCCCATTCAATTCCTATTTCAGGGTCATCATATCGAATTGAACGGTCATGCTCTCTTGAATAAAAATTATCCGTTTTATACTGAATTTCAGTGTTGCTTTCAAGTGTCACAAATCCATGAGCAAATCCTTTTGGAATTAAAAGTTGTTTTTTATTTTCGGCCGATAATTCGAGCGAAAACCATTTTTTATATGTCGGTGAATCTTGTCGCAAATCTACTGCAACATCCAAAAGCGAACCTTTGGTACAACGCACTAATTTTGTTTGTGCAAACGGTTCAGTTTGAAAATGCAATCCCCTTAAAGTCCCAGCTTTGAGAGATTTTGAATGATTGTCTTGCACGAAAGTAAGATTTGGTAAGTGTTTCGCCGAAAAAGCTTCATAAAACCAACCGCGTTCATCTTCAAAAACAGTGGGGTGAATAATTTTTAAGTCACCAATAAACGTTTTTTCGATTTTCATACGACTATGCCTTTCTGCACCAATGTGCTATGAAGTTTTATTTATAGTCAATTAGTTTAATAATTACTCGAGTATTTGCGGAAAATTAGTCATAAAATCGCCATGAGCGATACTGAACAGACTCTTAGTGAAGCCAATACTAAACTTTCCTCAAAGGCTCCCACCACCAGCGATTTTCAAGATACCATTTAATTGTCATTTTAATACCATCATCAAACTTTGTTTGTGGCAACCATCCGAGTTCGTTACTGATTTTAGTAGGGTCAATCGCATAACGTAAATCATGCCCTTTGCGGTCTTCAACAAAAGTGATTAACTCTTCACCTTTGTTGAGTTCTTTTAGAATCACTTTTACAATATCGATATTAGTCATCTCATTATGACCGCCGACATTATAAACTTCGCCGATTTTTCCGTTATGAATAATCGCATCAATTGCCGAGCAATGGTCTTCAACATAAAGCCAATCACGCACATTTTCGCCCGTACCATAGACTGGGAGTGGCTCATCATTCAGAGCTTTCACAATCATTAAAGGAATAAGTTTTTCTGGAAAATGATACGCTCCATAATTATTAGAACAGCGCGAAATTGTGATTGGTAATTTAAACGTTCTATAATACGCTTGTACCAATAAATCCGCACTTGCTTTGCTTGCCGAATATGGGCTAGAAGTATGAATAGGTGTTTTTTCGGTGAACATCAAGTCGGGCCGGTCGAGAGGCAAATCACCATAAACCTCATCAGTAGAAACCTGATGAAAACGAATACCGTTTTCTTTATTTTTACCAACTTTGGCGTGTTTTAAGCAAGCATCCATAAGAACGCTTGTCCCGATTATATTAGTATTCAAAAAAACTTCAGGGCTTTCAATACTACGGTCAACATGGCTTTCTGCTGCAAAATTTATAACTATGTCTGGTTGCACTTTTGCAAAAAGTTCATTTACTTTCACACGGTCGATAATGTCAATCTGCCAAAAAGAAAAGTTAGGAAAATCCATAACGTTTTTTAGAGTTTCGAGATTACCTGCATACGTCAAACAATCAACACAGGTGATTTCATAATTTGGGTGATTTTTCAGCATATAATGTACAAAGTTTCCTCCGATAAACCCTGCCCCACCAGTCACAATTATTTTCATGTAAAACGCCTTTCCTCTTCTTCGCATAGCGATAAAATATATTGACCATATTCAGTCATCTGGAGTTCTTCACCTAAAACACGTAACTGGTTAGTATCAATAAACCCTCTACGCCATGCGATTTCTTCAATACAAGAGATGTAAAATCCCTGGCGTGATTGTACCGTCTCAACAAATTCTGATGCTTTTAACAAACCACGAGGGTTTCCAGTATCAAGCCACGCCATCCCTCGCCCCATAAGCACGGAATTTAACTGCCCTTTTTTTAAGTATTCGTTATTGACTGCTGTAATTTCAAGTTCACCACGTGTGGAAGGTTTAATATTTTTTGCAATATCTATAACTTGATTATCATAAAAATAAAGCCCAGGAATCGCATAATTCGATTTAGGTTTTGTGGGCTTTTCCTCAAGCGATAAAACCTTACCGTTTTCATCAAACTCCATAACTCCAAAATCTCTAGGGTTTTTCACTGGATACCCAAAAATCGTAGCACCATCTTTGTTTTCAAGTGCCTGAACAAGTGCTTTTGAAAAAGATTGACCGTAAAAAACATTATCCCCTAATACGAGGCATACTCTATCATCACCAATGAATTCTTCCCCGATTAAAAACGCTTGAGCAAGCCCTTTAGGTTCAGCTTGCTCAGCATAGCGAAGATTTATCCCCATTTTATTACCATCACCCAAAAGCTCACGATACATTGGCAAATCATGCGGTGTAGAGATGATAAGTATATCCCGTACCCCTGCAAGCATAGGAATTGATAAAGGATAGTATACCATAGGCTTGTCATAAATAGGAAGAAGTTGTTTAGATATTACTTTTGTAATCGGATAGAGGCGTGTGCCGCTACCTCCAGCGAGAATTATTGCTTTCATAATAACTATAAACTCCTTTCACCAACCAAAACATGAATTAAAGGCATACTTCGTTAATTTTCAATTAAATATCAACGGATATTCGCACGAAAATTGCCGCATCTGACTATAAATCTGACTGCGTGCCTTGCTACGCTGGAATTGTGCGGTGTTGCCTTAATAATTAGCATTCAGTGCTTCGCATAACGCTTCAAGATAACTCTTATCATGCTTTTTATCAGGCTCAAGATAATTCCCTTCAGCCCATTCATTCCAAGCGTTAATAAAAATCAAGCGTTCACTTTCATTGTTTCTTGAAGTTGCGTCTATAAGAGATAACATTAATTTCTTAAATTTTTCAGGTGTTGAACCGTGAAAAATCGTCGCTTTTTCCATAAGACGTGCAGTATTGTCAAAACCAAGCATCGCCCCTTTAAAAACTAAATGCTCTTCCTTTGTTTTGTTCATCGCACGATAGACATAATCTTCGTAATCATGTATCATGCCAGTGAAATTTGGGTTAAGCCCATCAATATTATGGTTTATACTGACGGTAGAAACTTTATGTGGCGGAAATTCAGTCATCGAATCGCACCCTAAATCCTTAAAAGTTGTGTACGTATATCCACCATAAGGTGTAATTGAAACATGAAGATTGTCAATACCGTTTTCTTTAGCAATTTCGCGCCAACGCTTAACGGTTTTTGCGAAATTGGAAAATAAACCAAAGCAATAAATCTGCAAATACGGGGCATCGTTTATCCGAATATATCGCGGGTCTTTTAATATCGGGAGTATGTGTATCAAAAATTGCTCATCAGAAACCTCATCATGAATTTGTGGCATCAAAACCTCATGCTCACGCCCATCCCAACGTCGCGTCCAATTATGATTAGCCCAACATATACAAAAAGGCATATCTAAATCAGGATTTTTTAAAACATTTTCTAATGGTTTTTCGAGTAGTTTTCTACCGTTAAACCAATAATAATAATAACAAAATCCGTGAACACCATACTTCTGCGCTAATTCCATTTGGCGTTTTTGTATATCAGGAGTAAACAACAAGTCATAATACCCGAACTCTTCAGAGGGTACTCTAGGTTGGTTATGACCTTCAAACATCGGAACTGCCCTTTTCGTGTTTGTCCACTCGGTAAAACCTTTTCCCCACCATTCGTCGTTTTCAGGAATAGCATGAAATTGCGGTAGATAAAAAGCAATAGGCCTAATATTGTTATTAAAATGTGAGGGTAAATTTTCCTTGTTTATATCATTGTTTGTCTTCTCAATCACTCGATAATGATATAGTATCTCGTCTATAACACAAACTTCATCTAAATTCAATTTATTGTGTTCTCTGCTGAATTTTGTGCTAACACACAAACTATTTCTAATTAAAGTGGTTGTGCTAATTATCTTATGCTCCTGATAATTGCTTTTATAATATGGTGCAATATGTTCTCCTTTGTAAAGCCTATCTTCATTCGCAGTAAAAAACTCACAATCAATATTTTGACCAATGTTTTTTGCGAAAATATTCAATGCGTTTATGGATAGTGTATCATTTGCATTTAACATAACCACAAAATCATATCTATTATAGTCAGCAAAATGTTGTCGCACAAATTCAAACGCCGTTTGATTGCTTACATTGGCTTGCTCTCGGCAATGTCCTAAAGGGTCGGCAAAGCCGCCCTCACGGACATCTTGTTTGGCTTGCCTACGGCAATGTCCTAAAGGGTCGGCAAAGCCGCCCTCACGGACATCTTGTTTGGCTTGCTTTAGTGCGATGATTTTAGCATCGTTCAAATTAGATTGAAAATCAAACACTTCAGAATCGCTATGAAGAATTAATGCCGAATAATTGGTATACGTTTGTTGCTCAATGCTCGAAAAACACTCCGACAAATGTTCGATTCCGCACGTCGCATTAACACAAACCAAAAATCGTACTGAACTGTTTGTTAGTGGTAATACTTCTTCAGAAAATTTATAAAACTCTTGATATCTATCTTGAAGTTCATACAACAAATCAACAAAATTTAAATTGGCGATTTGTTCATAAACATCGGAAAATAGTTTCATTCGTCCCGTTGTTGACATCACATTTAATCTGTTATTAAGAGCCTCATCTTGTTTAATAATACAATCATCAAAAGACAATTCATACACAGAATAAACATTAACAAATCCCATTTCGGATAATTGTTTTTTGATACAATTATAATACCTATGCTCACCTATTATTACTGTGGCTTCTGGATTGTTTTCAAAAGCTTCTAACGGAAGCGAAATCTTTTTATCATCCAAACTGCATCCACTTAGATTCGGGTCGTTATCGCAAAAGCCTAACATTTCAACCCCTGACATTTCTAATAAACGATAGGTTATCATAGAAGTAGCCGTAAAAGGTATGACGTATGCTTGTTTGATTTTATCATTTTTTATACTGTGCAATTTTTTTCATCCTTTCAAATTTTTGCGGAAAATCTAAGTTAGTTTTCACATAATCATCATAATGTGTTTTAATTTCAGTTTGCATCGTTTTAAGCGTATCGAAATCTCCGTTTGCAATCGCATCTTCAGCGAAAACGCTTGCATGATGGCAATAAAATCCTCGTGCCCAATAAGTATCGTCTTGATAACTATAATCGTTTAATAATTTTTCGACGCCTTTATATGTATCCAAAATATCTCGTTTTACATCAAAGATTTTTGATTTTGAAATCGCAGTTTTCCTTTGCAAATAATGATACAGCGGTTTATCTGTATAGATGCCCTTGCATTGTTTCGATAACACAATATCAGTATAAAGAAAAACATCGCTACCATACCGTAAATCTTTACGGAAACGGAGATTCGGATTATCAAACAAACTTGCTTTAAAGAGTTTATTCCACATATACCCACAAAAACCAGGGTAATAATCCCTTTTAAGAGGGGCTAACACCATATCGCGGGTTGAAAGCGTTCCAAAAAGCGGTTTACGTGTTTCCACTGGAGACGATTCACCAGTGCTTTCATCTAACCAAAAAAAACTGACAACGCTTATATCCGCTTCGTAATTGTTTTTGAGTGAATTATACAAAACATCAAACATATTAAGTTCGAGCCAATCATCAGGGTCAACAAAACCGACATATTCACCTGTAAATTTTTCTAAAGCTAAATTCAACGAACGAACAGGCGTACCCGAACCACCAACCGTATCTTTGAGAATTACTTTAACTCGTTTGAGCTTATCGTTCTCTGCATAAGAAAGGCAGATTTTTGCACTATCGTCGTTTGAACCGTCATCAACTAAGATAATTTCAAGGTTAGAATAAGTTTGGTTCACAATGCTATCGAGGCACTTTTTCAAATATGGTCCTGAATTATATACTGGAACTATTACAGAAATCTTTTTACTCATCAGACCTCATCTTCCGTATCGGACGGGTTTAGAACACGTCCGTATCCCCCTCCTAAATCACTTTTGATTTGAGTTGTAGAAATTTCAACCGTTCGTGGTAAATACACAACCTCGCAGTATTGTTTCAAAAAATCGAACTTACCCTCCCAATCGTCACCCATAACAAAAACATCGACATGATAAAGGTGTATATCATGGATTTTTTGGTTCCACGATTTTTCAGGAATCACTAAGTCTACATAACGAATAGCCTCAAGGTGCGATTTACGTTCTTCGTAACCGAAATAACACTGGGCTTTCTTTTTTGTACGATTGAACTCGTCATCCGACAAACATACAATTAGATAATCACCTAACTCTTTCGCACGTTTGAGTAAATTTATATGCCCATAATGCAACAAGTCAAATGTGCCATATGTGATTACTCGTTTCATGGTTATGAACATTCCTTTCTGCTTCAAATATGGCACAAAAAGCCTTAAGCCCAGTCAAGTAGAGAAACTCTTGCTCTTGGAGAGCTTACAAACTGGCAAAGCCCGACCTATAACTTTTATTGAAAATTCGGGGATAACACCACGTTCTTTGAGGCACTCTCGTGAGAATCGAGAGGGGGTTCTGTCGGCTCTTCGTGAGCTTTACCCTGCGATGTTACCGAACGTAAACGTTCAACTTTTGATTCCTCAATTTTAATTCCCATTATTCCTATGCCTCCAATGCTTTGAAACAAAGGTCTGGTTGCATGATTAGAGGCATTAAAATAATCAGCAATCGCCTTTCTAACTCCTTCATACAAATAATAATCATCTTCTATTAACACACCGTGTTTAGAAATTAAAGGATAAAGAACTTGCATTTGCCTTAACGTTGATTCATAATAATCCGTATCCATACGCAATACCGCAATTTTTCTAGGTATCATTATGAATGAAAGTTCTGATTCTTGCGATAATGTTTCTAAAACATCACCTTTTATAAAACATACGTTATTAAATCGTAAACCCATTTTTTTAAAATTCGACCTAACATCTTCTAATGAATTTTTACAATATTCTGGATTATATAAAAATTCATCAGAATTATCATTTTCTTCAATTAAATCAAATTCTCCTGCTTCGATTCCTGCATTTTCAAAACCTTCAAACGTATCAAAAAGCCATACATTTCGAGTAATAGCACGAAACTTTTCAAAAACCCAAGCCGCAATCATTGCATTCCCGCCACGCCATACACCACACTCTACAAAATCCCCTGGTATATTGTTTTGACATACGTATTTACAAGCCTTCATCGTAGCACATAACTGCTCAAAAGAGGTCATGGATAATTTTTCATTCATTATAGTGTTAATAAATTTTCTTTCCTCGTCGTTTAGACCATCACTGAGATTCAATTGTATTGGTGGAGTGTTATACACTGTTCCAGATTTAGAAGTTTCAAATCCAAGCGATTTCAGTTTGTTGGAAATATCATCGCTAAGTTTTTCATCTAAAATAGTTATTACCACCTTTTGATTTTCAGTTTTTGACTCAAAATCTGGCAAACTAACCGGATGACCTTTTATCTCTTTGATTTCAGCAGCGTTAATGTCCCAAATCGGGCTGTCGAATGGTATGCCAACACGCTCAAAAAATTCGATTATATTTTTCATGTTAGCACCAGCACCGTAGAAAATTGTATTTTTCATATCGTTAAGCTACTCCTCTACTACGCCTAATTTGTTTGACAGGTAGTTTTGCTCTAAATCCACTGATTCGTCAGGCTAAAATGAAAGAAATGAGCTTCAAGCCACCTGCCGACTGGCAAAGCCAGTCGCACTGCGACTCTCGTTTCGCTAATTCCTTCATTTT
>WRGW01000079.1 GCA_009786985.1 Oscillospiraceae bacterium | reverse complement strand
GGAAGATAGCTCGATGTTGACACAACTAACCCCCCCATTCCAGAGCAAAATCTGGAATGGGGGATTTTTGTGTATATTGCACAAAAAAAAGCCTCGATTTTTTATACAATATGCCGAAGTTTACAAATTTGCTAAATTTTTGACAGAAACCGCTTGACAAAATTTGGGGAGCGTGCTATAATGAATAATATATTAACTAAACCCCTAATATGAAAGGAGGCAAACCATGTCAAAAACCAGAAAGCCAAACAAGATGTCCGCAAGGGCGGCTCTGCTGACCCTGAAGGACATTGCCGTAGGAAAACTTATCGCTGTTATATTGGCAGCATTTTTAGCGAGTTTGGTGATTCCAGTTTCAGCAACATCACCACCTATTTTGCAAAACCATCTACAATTTTGGGTTGTCGAAAGGTCTGCTGAATTGCGTACCAGTGCGGTAAATGCGTCAGTATCTGATTCACACGAACTTGACATGACTCATCTTGATTTTATTGTTGAGATGTTGAGAAATAACGCTGGTGTTTCGCTGCGTTCTTGGAGCGAAGGTGATAAGATTTGGCAAGAGGTTCTTGACGGAGATTCAAATCCTGTTCAAATTTGGTATCGTGATTTTGAAGTGCGACCTGATGGCGGAGAACGCCCTGTGTGGCGTAGTTTTCAGGCAGGAGAAAACGCTGATGGTATCACGGTGCTTCGCAGAGGGAATGCAGTATTTATTCTAAGAGAAAACACGAATTTTTTCGGCATTATAAGTACCGAAATTTCTGTTGGCGAACCTGTGCCGTGTGTAGATTGTGGCAACATGATTTGTGATTGTCACAATAACGATAACTCATTGCCATGTGTTTGTAACGACTGTGAGGATTGCATTCCATCGGAAGACCCTGACCCAACTCTCATCTCAACCCCATCAATTCAAACCGCTCTCAACATCCTCCGCTACCTTGTAGACCTTCCGAGTGAGGCGACAATCCCTACTCATGATTTTAATCAAAATGGCGTGCTTGATATCGGAGATGCACTGCAAATTTTGCGATACCTCGTAGATTTACCAAGTGCTTTGGATTAGAATTGATTTTTCATAAAACTCCCCCACCTTTGTTGAAATTCAAAGGTGGGGGTGCTATATTACAGTCTAAGAAACAAAAAAACAAAGAAATTTGATTTTAGGTATTGACAAAGCAAAAATTCTGTTGTATAATTATAGGGATATAAAAGAATAAAGGTTGTAAATTGAAAGGAGATGTAGAAAGTATGGCAACTAAAACAGCATACTTGGTCTTAGAAAACGGTACTGTTTTCACTGGTGAGGCATTCGGAAAAGTAGGGGAAGTGACAGGTGAAATTGTTTTCACTACTGGAATGACTGGTTATTTGGAAACTCTCACAGACCCTGGTTACTATGGACAAATTATCATGCAAACATTCCCGCTAATCGGAAATTATGGCATAATCCCTGAAGATTTCGAGAACAAAGAAGTTTTTGCAAAAGCCTATATCGTAAAACATCTGTGTCAAGAACCCTCTAACTTTAGATGCGAGGGAAGTCTTGACATTTTTTTGAAAGAACGGGGAATTGTTGGGCTAAGCGGAATCGATACACGTGCACTCACAAAACTAATTCGTGAACATGGTGTCATGAACGGGAAAATTTGTACATCTCCTCCGACTGACGCTGACAGCGACGAAGCCAAAAAATACAAAGTAGTTGACGCTATTGCTAATGTGTCATTAAAAGATGAGCATCCGCTTATCAAATCGCAAAAAGGTAATGCTAAGTACAAAGTCGCACTAATTGACTTTGGTTCTAAACGTGGAATTGCGACCGAACTAATCGAGCGTGATTGCGAAATCATAGCTTTCCCACATAACTTCAAGGCGGAAGATGTTTTGGCAATAAATCCAGATGGTATCATGCTCTCAAACGGACCTGGTGACCCTAGTGACCCTGCTAATACTCCGATTGTAGAAGAACTCAAGAAGATTGTAGCGTCTAATAAAGCGATTTTTGGAATTTGTTTAGGGCATTTACTGTTAGCAAGGGCGAACGATTACAAGACTAAAAAGCTAAAATTCGGACACAGAGGTTCCAATCAGCCTGCTAAAGATTTGAAGAGTGGGCGTGCTTATATCACATCTCAAAACCATGGATACACTGTAATCGTTGACGAAAGTGATAAAAACCTTTCTTTTGTGAATGTAAATGACCGTAGCTGTGAAGGCATGGATTACGGCAAGTCTTTCTCTGTACAGTTCCATCCGGAATCACGTGGTGGACCGCTTGACACGAATTTCTTGTTCGATAAGTTCATCGAAAATATGAGCAAATAATCCTATTTATTCACCAAACAGTTTTGAAAAGAGTTTATGGCAACCTCCGAAAACCTCGTGTGCATTTTTGACGTACGGATTTTTTTGTGCTTTTGCACAAAAAACGCAGGCAAACTTTGTGTTTGGGCGAGGCTTTTTGGGCGAAATGACGGACAAAGCCCGTGCAGTGAAAATGTGCATGGGGTTTTCGGAGGTTGCCTTATGTTCATGCCGCTAACTGACGGCAGAAAGGAAATATGAAACTATGCCAAGAAATAAAGATATAAAAAAGGTTCTCGTAATCGGCTCAGGTCCGATTGTAATCGGACAAGCTGCGGAATTTGACTATGCAGGAACTCAAGCGTGTCGCATTTTAAGAGATGAAGGCATCGAAATCGTTTTAGCCAACTCTAACCCTGCTACTATTATGACCGACTCTAATATCGCCGACAAAATCTACATTGAACCACTAACACTTACGACTATTCAAAGAATTATCGAAAAAGAACGCCCTGATGGTATTCTGTCTGGTTTAGGTGGACAAACTGGGCTTACACTTAGCATGAAGCTAGCGAAATCTGGGTTCTTAAAAAAGATGAACGTACAGCTACTGGGTTCACTGCCAGACACAATAGACAAAGCTGAAGATAGACAGGTTTTTAAGGACACGATGGAAAGCATAGGTCAACCTTGTATCGAATCAGAAGTTGTGGATAATATCGAAGATGCGATTGCGGCCGCTAACAAAATTGGTTATCCTGTAGTAGTTCGCCCTGCATTTACTCTCGGTGGAACTGGCGGTGGATTCGGATACGATGAAGAGCAATTGCGTGAAGTTGCAACGCTTGGGCTTTCTTTGTCTCCGATTACGCAAGTTATGATTGAAAAATCAATACTCGGTTGGAAAGAAGTTGAGTTTGAAGTTATGCGCGACAAAGCAGACAATGCAATTATAGTCTGCTCGATGGAAAACTTTGACCCTGTGGGTGTTCATACTGGAGATAGTATCGTAATCGCACCTACAGTAACTCTTGCTGATAAAGAATATCAAATGCTTAGAACAGCCTCTCTTGATATAGTAAGAGCGCTTGGTGTTGAAGGTGGTTGTAATGTCCAACTCGCATTAAATCCAGACAGTTTTGAATATGCTGTAATCGAAGTAAATCCTCGTGTATCGCGTTCATCGGCACTCGCAAGTAAAGCAACTGGTTATCCGATTGCAAAAGTTTCAACAAAAATCGCAATCGGTTATACTCTTGACGAAATTATTAACGCGGTTACTGAAACCACTTATGCAGCGTTTGAACCTGCTCTTGATTATGTAGCGGTAAAACTCCCGAAATGGCCGTTCGATAAGTTTGTTTATGCTAAGAACATTCTCGGCACACAAATGAAAGCGACTGGCGAAGTTATGGCGATTGCAGATAGCTTTGAAGAAGCAATTCTAAAAGCAGTCAGAGGTGCCGAACTTGGTCTTAGTGACTTAAATCACCCACGATTCGCTAATAATACTGATGCTGAAATCAAAGAAATGCTTGATACCGTCACCGACTCGAGATTGTTTGTGGTATATGAAGCCCTCAAACGTGGAATGACTGTGAAAGAACTCCACGAAATAACGGCGATTGACGAATGGTTCTTGAATGGACTTGTACGCATTCTTAATAACGAACTCGCTAATAAACCGTTTGTTTATAAAATGGTTGATACTTGTGCTGCTGAGTTCGAGGCGAAAACACCATACTTCTACTCAATTCGTGGAGGCGAAGAAAACGAAGCGTTGCCATTTATCGAGAAAAGTAAAAAAGAACGTGTAATAGTCCTCGGAAGTGGACCTATTAGAATCGGACAAGGGGTAGAGTTTGACTATGCTTGCGTTCACTGTGTTTGGACTTTGCGTAAAATGGGTTACGAAGTAATCGTAATCAACAACAATCCTGAAACTGTATCGACTGATTTTGATACAGCTGATAGACTATACTTTGAACCCCTCTGTATTGATGATGTAATGAGCATAATCGAAATCGAAAAACCATTTGGTGTAATCGCAGCGTTCGGTGGCGGAACGGCGATTAAACTCGCTAATCAGTTACACGAACGAGGCGTAAAAATCATCGGAACTTCTGCTGATAGTATTGACGCTTGCGAAGATAGAGAACGTTTTGATGTACTTCTCGAAGAACTCGGTGTTAAACGCCCTAAAGGCACTACTGTTATGACTGAAGCTGAAGCGTTAGATGCTGCTGGAAAACTCGGCTACCCAGTTCTTATGCGTCCGTCATACGTTCTTGGTGGGCAGAATATGATTATTGCGTTCTCTGAAGAAGATATTCGTGAATATATGGAAATCATTCTGCGTTCTAAGCAAGATAACCCGATTTTGATTGACAAATATCTCTCTGGTCTTGAAATCGAAGTCGATGCGATTTGTGATGGAACTGATGTTCTAATTCCAGGGATTATGGAACACATTGAACGTACTGGAGTTCACTCAGGTGACAGTATTTCGGTATACCCTACTGTCAATGTCGATGAAGCTACTGCCGCTAAATTGTACGATATCACACGCAAAATTTGCGATAAACTAAATGTAAGAGGGCTTGTTAATATCCAGTACGTGCTTTACAACGGCGAAATATTTGTAATAGAAGTAAACCCTCGTGCATCAAGAACAGTTCCTTATATCAGTAAAGTTACTGGAATCCCTATGTGTGAACTCGCCACTAAAACGAGCATGGGCGAAAAATTAAAAAACTTAGGCTACTCAAGCGGAATCGCTCCAGTTACCGAATACTATGCCGTAAAAGTTCCAGTATTCTCGTTTGTGAAATTAGCGGGTCTGGATACTCATTTAGGACCTGAAATGAAGTCTACCGGTGAAGTGCTTGGAATCGGAAAAACGCTCGAGGAAGCGATTTATAAAGGATTAATTGCGGCTGGTCATAAGATGACCCCATCTAAGGTTGACGGGGAGCAAAAAGGCGTTCTTGTAACAGTTCGCAATGGTGACAAGGCAGACGTAGTTCCAGTGGTTGAAAAAATGGTGAAATACGGATTTGCGTTGTACTCTACTAAAGGAACCGCAAAGTATCTGACTGAAAAAGGCTTTAATGTAAATGTGGTAGAAAAAATCCGTGAATGTCCTGGTAACAATACTGAAACGCTACTTGAAAGCGGAAAAATCAGTTATGTTATTTCAACTTCTGAAAGAGGACGCGATCCTGCTTTTGACGATGTAAAAATCCGTATGAAAGCCTGCACTCTAAGTATTCCGTGTCTAACTTCTGTTGACACTGCAAATGCTTTAGCGGACAGCTTGTTGTCTGGTTACACCGAAGAGAACACTGAACTGATTGATATTAATACGCTTCACGCTTAACGCTTAATCAAAGAGGTAAAAAGTGATTAAAATTATCGACTATAAAGCGGGGAACGCCCCAAGTGTTATGCACGCAGTAAAGCGGCTTGGTATTAGTGCTGAGTTCGCTCGTGTTCCTGAAGATTTACAGGATGCGACACACATTATTCTCCCAGGAGTGGGCAGTGCTAAGGCGACTATGGATTCGCTTAATGAACTGGAGATTCTTGATGCTCTTAAAATCGCTGTAATCGAACGTGAAGTCAAGTTTCTCGGCATTTGTGTTGGAATGCAAATCATGTTTGAGCATAGCGAAGAAGATGACTGTGACTGTCTTGGCTGGTTAAAAGGTCGAGTAGTCAAGTTTGATTCGAGTAAAATTAGAGTTCCGCAAATGGGGTGGAATGAAGTTCGGTTTACTGATTGTCGTGAAAGCGATTATTTCTATTTTGTGAACTCATACTACGCTAAGCCAAACAACAAGTCAGACATATGGGGGATTACTGATTATGATGGTGAGTTTTGTTCGGCGGTTAAGCGTGGTAACATTTATGGCACACAGTTTCATGCTGAAAAAAGTGGAGAAGCAGGGCTTTCTTTGCTGAAAGATTTTCTTTTGGGAGGTGTGTAAAGGTGGCTCAAATAGACACAAGGTATAATGAAAAAAATAAACTCATGGCTTTTCTTACGGCAAAACATACTGGCGATATTGATTCACAAATTGCACTTACGCGTGCTTCTATGGAGCGTGAGGATATCGAAGATGTTATGAAAGAGTTCGAGAACTGGAAAGCGAATTTTGAAAAAGGTGACACATTATGCTAACTAAAAGACTAATTGCTTGTTTCGATATTGTCGCTGGTAGGGTGACTAAAGCAATCCAATTTCAAGATAATATCGATGTTGCACCCGCTGATGAGCTTGCCTCAAAAATGTACGAAACTGGTATTGACGAACTCATTTTTTATGATATCACTGCGAGTAGCGAGAAACGCCGTATTGATATTGAAACAGTCAAAAAAGTTGCAAAACGGGTATTTATTCCGTTTACTGTCGGTGGCGGAATTAAGAATTTAGACGATATGTATGAAGCCCTCAAAGCAGGGGCAGAAAAAATCAGCATTGACTCTATGGCGGTTCGTAATCCTCAAATTATCGCTGATGGTGCAAAAGCGTTTGGTTCACAGTGTATTGTTCTTTCAACTCAAGTTAAAAGAACCTCTGACCGCCTTGAATTTCCGAGCGGTTATGAAGTTTATATCGATGGTGCAAGAACGGCTACTGGGCTTGATGCAATTGAATGGCTCAAACGAGGGCAAGAACTTGGTGCTGGCGAAATCTGTTTGAATAGTATCGACTGTGACGGAACTCTTGGTGGTTACGATATGGAGCTTATGAAAGCTGCTGAGGCTGTGGTAACTGTTCCGTTAATTGCGTCTGGCGGTGCTGGAAAGCCAGAACATTTAAAAGAAGTTTTTTCTGAAACCGATACTCACGCTGCGATTATCAGTAGTATGCTTTATTCGCCACGGGTTGCGAGGAATTATAGCGTTTGTGAGCTAAAAGAATACTTGACTAAAAATGGTATTGATGTAAGACCGTTTTCGGGTTAAACTATAAAGAGTAATATTGACGTAAACACAACAGTATAAATATAAAACGTAAATAACAATTCATTAAATGGAGGTTACTATTATTATGGCAAACTTAAAAGGGAGCAGAACTGAAGCAAACTTGATGGCGGCATTCGCTGGGGAAAGCATGGCGCGCAACAAATACACCTATTATGCAGGAAAAGCGAAAAAACAGGGGTATGAACAGATTGCAAGTTTTTTTACCGAAACCGCTGACAATGAAAAAGAACACGCTAAAATCTGGTTCAAGAAATTGCACGACAATGATATTCCGGATACTGCTGTAAATCTTCTTGATGCGGCTAATGGTGAACATGAGGAATGGACTGTTATGTACGCTGATTTCGCTAAAATCGCTGATGAAGAGGGTTTTGCTGATATTGCACAACTGTTCAGAATGGTGGGCGAAATCGAAAAACACCACGAAGAGCGTTACAGAAAACTCTTAGCTGATTATGAAGGCAATACTGTGTTTTCAAAAGATGACCCTAATACTACTTGGGAATGTAGAAATTGTGGTCACGTTCATGTAGGTAAAGATGCACTCGCAAGATGCCCAGTATGCGTTCATCCTCAAAGTTTCTTTATGATTAAACCTACGAATTATTAAATAGACTAACCCCCATCTTGAGTAAGATGGGGGTTAGTCTCCTTACAACATGACAATATCTTCACATAGGGAGCGTTGAATAATTGCTTGCTACTCGATTACTCAACAGCCCCAGGAAGGATGCAATTCAATATGCGAGTAATCGAAATTAAACTTATTACTGAAACAGTCGCTAAATTATGTATTGAAGCTAACTGTTACGCCGATGAGGGAATCGTAGCTGCTTTCAAAAAAGCTCATGCTTGTGAACAGCTGGAGTTACCTAAATCTGCTTTAGAAACGCTGATTAAAAACGCTGAAATCGCCACAGAACACAAACTCCCCATTTGTCAGGATACTGGAATGGTTGTTGTATTCGTGGAACTCGGGTGTGATGTTTTTGTAAAAGGCGATATTTCGAGTGCGATTAATGATGGTGTCCGCCTTGGTTATCGCGAGGGATATTTTAGAAATAGCATAGTATCTGACCCACTGGGTGAACGTGTCAATACTCACGACAATACTCCCGCTGTGATTTATTATGATTTCAACTCAGAGTTAGGCGAACAAATTAAAATCACGGTTGCACCTAAAGGGTTCGGGAGCGAAAATATGAGCGGTGTCGAAATGCTAAAACCATCTGACGGGGTAGAAGGTATGGAAAATTTTGTTGTCGATATGGTAAGGAAAGCAGGTTCAAATCCATGTCCGCCTATTATCGTTGGCGTTGGTATCGGCGGAACTATGGATAAAGCCGCACTGCTTTCTAAGCAAGCGTTATTGCGTGAAATTGGTAGCCCACTAACCGAACTTGAATCGCGATTATTAGAACGCATAAACGCACTTAAAATCGGAGTAGCGGGTTCTGGTGGCAAAACGACTGCACTTGCGGTACATATTTTAGAACACCCGACTCATATCGCTGGGCTTCCAGTTGCGGTGAATATCGGGTGTCATGTTACTCGACATAAGGTGGCTGTGTTATAAAATTTTTAAGTTAAGCGACTATTAATAGACTTGACAAACATAAATAATCATGATATAATAGTAAAACAAGAGCAAAATGTCTTGACATTTTAGTGGAGTAATAGTCGTTTAACTTGAAAATCTATAGGTTTTTATGTTAATCGACTATAATATCATATAGCAATCAATATTAAAAAGGAGTGTTAAAATTATTATGAAAAAATTTATTTGCTCAATTTGCGGTTACTTACACGAAGGCGAAAACGCCCCCGCTAATTGCCCACAATGCAAAGCCCCCGCAGTCAAGTTCAATGAACAATCAGGGGAAGGGTTAGCGTTTGCCGATGAACATCGAATCGGTGTCGCAAAAGATGTTGAGCCTGAAATTGTCGAGGGGCTTCGCCAAAATTTTATGGGTGAATGCACCGAAGTTGGAATGTATCTCGCAATGAGCCGTCAAGCGGACAGAGAAGGTTATCCAGAAGTCGCCGAGGCATACAAGAGAATTGCATTCGAGGAAGCTGAACACGCTGCAAAATTCGCAGAATTGCTTGGTGAGGTTGTTGATGTTTCAACTAAGAAAAATCTTGAAATGCGTGTCATGGCCGAACATGGTGCGACACAGGGTAAAAAAGACCTTGCAGTTAAGGCAAAGGAATTAAATCTTGATGCGATTCATGACACTGTGCATGAAATGTGTAAAGATGAGGCACGCCACGGAATGGCATTCCAAGGGTTACTTAAAAGATACTTTCAGTGAAAAATGATATAGCCGAGAAAATTAGCAAATCCGCCAGTTTACATGGATTGTTGATTTTCTCGGCTCTGTTGTTTTCCATATAACAACAGACCCATTATATAAAAAATCAAGTAATTTTTGAAAATTTATTTGAAATAAATCGATATAATGCTTGACAAGATGGGATTTATGTGTTATAATGTAAGTTAAATCTATTTATCAGACCTAATCAGAACCAAATTCGGAGAGGTGGTGAACACGTGTCAGATTTAAGCTTATATCGCAATATTGGTGATTTTAAGGAATACGAACCTAACGATATAGTCTTTTTGCAAAAAGAGATGGGGGACGATATGTATCTCGTTGTAAGCGGGAAGTTTGGTGTATACATAAACTCGTTTACAGATTTCCCTATTCGTATTGCGGAAATAACTGAGGGTGGTTTTTTTGGCGAAATGTCTGCGATTGATGGCTGGACACGTAGTGCAACTGTAATTTGTGAAGAAAATGGCTCAGCGGTTGTTGTTAATCACGACAATTTCCATGCTTTGCTTGAAAACATTGTCGATATATCAGCACAACTTTTGACTACTTTAGTCCAGCGTGCCAAATCAGCAATAGAGATGGTTCGACAGAGAGGCGAAAAAGTCCTCACTTTGCCAGACGAATATATAGGACTTTCTCCAGAAAACCCTGAAACTGATTTAGTGATTATGCGAGATTTAGCACAACGAATCCGTATGTGCAATGAAAGCATCGGTATAAACGAAGAAGTTCGGTTCAAAAATCAAATTTTGAACGCTACTTCAAACGGAGGAGATGCTCCAGTTACAATCTTACCCGAATGGGTCAAGAAATATCGCGAAAATAAGGCTAATCTTAGTAGTGACTGTAACACTCAAAACGATGAAAAAGTAGACCAGAATAACAACAAGGGTATTCTCATAGACCAGAACTATACTTGTCCGTTCTGTGAGGAAGATTTTAAGGGTAAGCTCCCGCTCTTTACGCAACTTAGCGAAAAAGAGAAAATGAATGACGGTCGTGTGATTTATCACAACTTTAATATGCTTTTTTACACTAATGTAATATGCCCGAACTGTAACTATTGTGATACTTATCAAGAGTTTCAGTATAATCCACAAAATCAAAATGAAGTTAATTTACGTGAGGTTTTGGATTCCACCAAAATCGGTAGCATTACCGAAGTGGCGTTCCCAGAACTCAAAGAAGACACGTTCACTCCAGACATCACTTACTTCCAAAACATCGAGAAATTTACTGGTTTCTCGGATGATTATAAACGAACGCTTGACGAAACCGAACTTAGCTGTTATCTGAACTTATACTGCCTAAAACAAATCATAAACAGTGAGTTTCGCCAAGCCAAAGCGTGGCACAGGCTATATTGGCTGTATAGTGATTTCGGTGAGGTTAAACTTGCGAACGAAGCCGCAAAACAAGCGTTAATTTATTACACTGCGTATCACGTTCAAAACAAAGACCGGCTCGCTCCTGCTGATTTGGAAATGCTTAAACAAGTAATTGACGAATTGTCTAAAAAATCATGATGTGATTGATGGATTATGAGTTTCTTTAAATGGGTGAGTTGGGTGAGTTGGGTGAGTTCCCCCCATTTAAAATGAAAGGTGTGGAGGTTGTTATCAAAAGTTTAATAAAGAAAAATCTCCTGCTGGTAATTATTTGCGGGGTGATTATAGTTGCAATCGCTATATTTGCGATGTTTCTGTTGTTTACGCAACGGTCAGTCGATGGAGAAAGTCAAAACAATCGCAATCAAAATAGAGAACCGCCGCCTGAACTTGTCAGTGTGGCAATTGCTAATCTAACTACAAACACGAATTTATACGCAGATACACTCTACTTCCCGCTCGGGATTGCTGTTACTGGTGAGAGTATTAACAGGGGTTCTGGTGTGGAAGTTAGTGAAGAATCTGCTGAAAACACTACGAACAGCTATAGCATTACTGGTGAACTTTATATTGCAGATACGCTCAACAACCGAATCCAGATTGTTAGTGGCGAAAATCTCACTAATTTAACCAACATAGGTGGTGAAAGTGCCGAACACATAGACGGTGCTTTTGCGGAATCGCGCTTTAATGCACCTTCTGATGTTGTACTCGCTTCTAATGGTGTTCTTTACGTCAGTGATGCTGGCAATAATGCAATACGCTTGATTTCGATTTTGGACGAAACAGTCCTAACAGTTGCAGGTGGAATGGGGGCAGGGTTTGCTGATGGTCGTGAGGGTGAGGCTATGTTCAATAACCCACAAGCACTCGTAGCTTGCAGAAGAACAATTGGAACGATTTATGTAGCCGATACCATGAATCATATAATCCGCAAAATTGATGCGGATGGAAATGTCACCACAATTGCAGGAATCCCTGAGCAATCAGGGTTCGCTGACGGTGCGAGTGGTGAAGCTATGTTTTTTGAACCGCAGGGGCTGTTTTTGTCCGCTGATGGTAATTCTTTATACGTAGCTGATACGGCGAACCACGCAATTCGCCGTGTGACAATTTCAAGCGGTGCGGTGACAACGATTGCTGGAATGCCGAGCATCACTGGTACAAATGCCGAATACACTGATGGCGATTTTGTTGACGGCGAAATCATCGAAACGAGATTTAATTTTCCGCGTGCGGTTGAAGTTGTTGACAATAATATATTCGTAGCTGATACCATGAACCATGCAATCCGTGTGATTTCTAATGGCGAAACACGGACTATACTCGGCAACGGTACCCCTGAACAGTTTTATGCTTCTGCCGAAAATCTTCGCTTAGCAAAACCGTCCGCAATTGCGGTTGTACGTGGTGGGGTTGATGTTCTGTTTATATCTGACACTCTGAATAACAGCGTCATATCAGTTCCATTGAACGAAAGTGTTATGGCTGGAAGGCTTTCTAAAAACGAAATCTTATCACTGGCTTTATCACAGACTTTAAGTGAAAACGAAAATGATAAAATCCGTATATTTGCAGATGGTAAACCGCTCACTCTAAACGGTGTTTTACCGTGGACTTTTGGAGAACGTGTTTTGGTTCCAATCAAAGATTTGTTTTCGCATTATGATGGGAATGTTCATCTAAACCAAATCGATGGAACACTTTCGGTGGAATTTTCGACCATTCAGACACTCTTGACCGAAAACAAGGACTACTTCATTGAAAATGACGAGGCTGTTATGCCACTCGATGAGCTTAAACGCCTTTTTCCGCACAGTTTTGAATGGTTTCCAGAATTTAATGCAATCGTCGTGACAAGAAGGCTCGATTAAAGAGGTTATTAGACTTCCATAGAAACCCACGCACGGTGGATTTTATGGCAAATTTTTCGCCATAATGCGTTGATTTTTTTTGAAAGAACATGCAGTCTTACCGCAAAAATTCGCCTTGTCTGACGAAAAATTTGATTCAAAACTCCACTCATGCGGGGTTTCCGTGGAGGTCTACTATGTATAAAAAACTCACCGTTTTAATGCCACTGTTTTTACTCATAGTTTTTGGGCTTTTGATGGCGGGAAATGTATTTAGGGGTTTCGAGAACTGGATTTATGACAATTTTTTGCAAAGAGAACGTGAACCGCTCTCAAATATTATCATAGTAGGAATAGACGAACGCAGTATCGAACAAATCGGGACGTTTCCGTGGCCACGCCGTTATATGGCACAAGCCGTGACAGCTTTATTAGATAACGGAGTGGCAACAGTCGGGATTGACGTTCTTTACGATTCACACGGAGTCAATCCTGAATATGACTTGATGTTAATAGAAGCCGCTCGTTCAGAACGTGTGGTGTTCGGAACAATGGGAGTCTTCCCTGAAGGTTTACAGGAAATTCGTGGGCGACGATTGAATGCACGTTCATACGTGACACCTTTTGATGAACTTTATGAAGTTGCAACAACTGGATTTCTGAATGTAATGCCAGACTCTGACGGTGTAATCAGGAAAGCGATTGCGAACTTTATCTATGCTGGTGTGGTAAGACAATCTTTCCCGCTTGAGGTATTTAGGACATATCGTGATGCGTTGGGATACAATCGTGATGAAACTCTTGAAATCATAGAAAGTGTCCCTCTTGATCAGTTTTCACGGTGGAACATAGATTACGTTGGTAGAGCGAATTCATTCACTGCACTTTCGCTTTGGGGGGTCATCAATGATGAATATCCGCCAGAACTTTTTGATGATGCACTCGTTTTAATCGGGGCGTTCGCTGTAGGGCTAGGTGACAATTACTTTACTGCAATTGACAAAAGTACCATGACTTTTGGGGTAGAAATCCACGCAAACGCACTTCAGAACTTGATTGAACAGAACTTTAAGACTGATGCACAGTGGTACTGGAACTTAATTGGATTGGCTTTTTTTGGGGCGGTGATGACTGTTCTTTTTTCAAAGACCAAACCACTTTTTGCAACAATCGGGGCGATTATGATGGTGATTGCACACTTGTTTATCGCAAATGTGCTTTACGAATATTTTGACATAATCATTTTAAGCACATATACTTTGGCGCTTATTGCCGTTGCGTGCTTGGCGAATTTAGTATTGGCTCTACTTAATGTTCAACACGAAAAAGCACTAATCCGTGGATTCTTTGGGCGGTTTGTTGCCGAAGAAGTTGTAAACGAAATCATATCAGGTAATGTTGAAGTACAGCTAGGTGGCGTTTTACGAGAAGTCACCGTAATTTTTGTAGACATCAGGGGGTTCACCGCTTTTTCGGAAGCTAATCCGCCTGAACAAGTAGTCGAGATGGTGAACAGGTTCTTAAACTTAACGAGTCGCTCGATTCAGCAAAACGGCGGAACGATTGATAAATATATTGGTGACGCTACGATGGCGGTATTTAACGCCCCTACTGATTTAGAAGACCATGCACTCTGTGCTGTACAAGCGGCATGGGCGATGAAACAAGGTTCGCTTGATTTGAGAGAATCGATTCTACACGAATTTGGGGTTGACTTACAATTCGGCATAGGCATAAACACTGGAACAGTAATCGCTGGCAACATGGGTAGCGATTTTAGGATGGACTACACCGTAATCGGAGACACAGTCAACACTGCTGCGCGGCTTGAAGCTAATGCAGCTAAAGGGCAAATCATCATATCCCAATCAGTATATGAACGTGTTTCAGATTTTGTAAAAGTTCATGATTTGGAGGCGTTTTCGCTCAAGAATAAAAAAGACGAAGTTAAAGTCTATGAAGTTGTTGATGTGGTCGAGGGTATCCAAAAGTAAGAATGAAAGTAGAAAAAGCTATGGAAAGTAAATCAAATTCAGACATTGCAGTTCTTGCAGATTTTAAGGTGGCTTTTCTTGGAACTAACGGTTCGTGTGCGTACAATAATGGCAAACGCATTCGATATGGAACTAATACGCTTTGTACAGTCATCAAAGCGGGAAAAACAATCCTGATTTTTGATGCGGGTTCGGGTATTTGTAGATTTAATCAATTGTCTGAATTTGACTCAGACAAAATCAATCTATTTTTCTCTCATTATCATATAGACCACATGAATGGTCTCTTGTTCTGGAGTTTTTTGTTCAACCCGCAAAAAGAAATCAAACTTTATGGTCAAGGCGATATTCGTAAAGTGGTAGGGAACTTCTTTACCGCTCCATATCAGCCAGTTTCGTTGAATGACTTTCGTGCGACGATGACTTATCACGATATCAAAAGTTATGACGAAATCAAGTTAGCCGATAATGGGAGTGAGGTTAAAATCAAGACTTTGGCGTTAAATCATCCTAACGATTGTTTGGGTTACCGCATAGATTATAAAAACCGTTCAGTCTGTTATCTGACTGATATAGAACTCGCAAATTATGAAAATCAAGAGAAGGCATATAATGAACTTGTTGAGTTCGCAAAAGACAGTGATTTACTTATCATAGATGCGGCATACGCTAACGGAAAAAACATAAAAGGTTTCGGACATTCGACCCCTTTTGAATGTGCAAATTTAGCATCAAACGCAAATGCAAAAAAACTTGCTTTATACCATTATGGATACATGGAAACCGACGACGGTATTGATACTTTAGTTGAATCAGCAAAAGAAGTTTTTTCAAACACTTTAGGTTCATATGACGGATTATCGCTGAATATTTAGAGTTCTTGTTTGATACTGCAAGCTCTATAAAATTAGGAGGGTACGGTTATGAAAAATCATAAAACGATTAACGAACAAAAACAGTATTCATTACATTCAAATGGAGCAAAATTGGTGGCTATGTTGGTATTGGTGGCATTGGTTTTATCTTTGCTTGCTTTGCCGAACTCTCCAATTAGTGCGATTAGCACAAGCGTTTCTGCGAATAGTTTTTGTGCGAACGAAATCACCCCTATGGTGAGTGATTTTAGCGGAACTGCTCAGCTCAAACGTGGAGGCGGTCTTCGTGCGTTCACCACGTTTAGGAATATGGAAGTTCGGGCAGGTGATACAGTGATTACTGGCACGAACTCATCAATCACCATTACTTACGGCGAGAATGAACTTGTTGTTGGAAGCAATTCGCGTGTGTTTATCGCTGACTTCCGCCTGCAAAACGATACCGAAACAAGCTCAATTCATATTATGGAAGGAAGTGTTTTGAACCGTGTTAAGCGTGAGATGAACAGCAATTGTCGTAATACAATCCACACTTCTAATGCGATTGCGGGCGTTCGTGGCACCGAATTTATTATGTCGTATGACTCAAAAATCGTAGTCTTAGAAGGCGAAGTTCGGTTTGATGATGTAGATAGTGGTTATGCGTTCTCGGTCAGTGATAGAGGAGTAGGGCGAATTATGGAAGATTTTTCGCCGAACACCACTTCAGAAGTGACTACTACCGATGCTCCAGAATTTGAGCGTTTTCAGATGACTTTACAAGGGATAGACCTCAAAATTTTAGAAAACATTCTTGAAAATTCACCACATCTTATTGAAGCTAACCCTAATTTTTTTGAAGGCGTTGACGAAATTTTAGAGCAAAAGCGTGAGGAGGCGGCACGTCGCGAACTCTTAGAATTAGAAATGGCATCACAAACCCCGACTGTTCTGTTTGTGCCACGTAATAATGATGGTGATGACGATGCAACCAATAATGACGACAATAGTTCTATCAACCGACCTTCTACGACCGCTCCAGTGACGAATCCAAATACTCCAGCGTTTCCACCAGCTACTCCAAATGTTACGACCACACTAGACGACGCTCCAGTAGCGACTGTACCTCCCCCAGCAGTGACTTCACCGATTGCACCACCTTCTACAACTCTTGCACCGCCAGCGATTACTGTTCCGCCAGCAGTGACTACACCAGCAACTGTGCGAACACCTCCACCGCCGACTCCGACTGTTCCAGCACGGCTCTCAATCACTCCTGAAATCAACGAAATTATATTCAGCCCGCTTTTAGATAGAGGCGAAGAACGGTTCAGTGTAATGGTGAGCGGATTACGTAACGATTCTGATGTTTCAAGGCTAACATTACAAATGCGCGGTCTTCCAGCTAACGTAAGCTGGAACGCTACTCGTAGAACACCGTCTGGAAACCGTGTGATTTTTGATGTAGTTATGTCTGCTACTTCTAATAATGAATTTTCTAATAATGCAACAATCTCATTGACTGGATTAGTTGATGGCTACACTCAAGCTAATGCAGCGATTAGTTTGTCACAAACTACTGGCGAACGTAGAGCCAATCCGATTATTGTAACACAACGAAACGTCGAGCGTTTTACCGCTTTTGCGAATACCTTGGCTGGTAACGGATTACATTATGCACTCGGCGAAAGCATAACACTAAGCTCAACCCAAAACTGGACACCGATTGGAAGTGTAGTGCAACCATTCAGCGGTAGTTTTGACGGGCGTGGTCATAGCATTAGCAATATGAGAATCAGCCCTGTTTCAGAAGGCGAATTGCTTCAAGGAATGTTCGGAGTTGTGGGTCTGAGTGGGCAAGTCGCAAATCTTCGATTAAATAACACAAATTTTAGTAGCGGCGGGGCATTTGCGGGAATAAATCATGGTTTAATTACAAATGTTAGTACTCGTGGAAACCGTGGCGGAATAGTCGGGGTTAATACCGAAACTGGTAGAATATCAAATGCTTATTCTGATTTTAGTGCGTTATCTCTCGGTACAAATGTCGGCGGAATCGCTCTCGAAAATCATGGTGTTATTTGTAGTAGCGTTTCTGTAGGAACAATCATTACAACTGCAGCACTTGCTGGGGGAATTGCTGTAAACAACACTGGAATTATTCAGCACAGTGTCTTTATCGGTAATATCAACAGTACTGGTAGTGTCGGTTTGATTACAGCTGGAAATAGCGGAACGCTAATTAACAATTTTGCTACTGGTGGTAATGACGCTCCAAGCACATATAACGGAACTAATGGGCGTGCTCTCACGAGTACACAATATCGCAATAGAACTTGGTGGGAAACCGAACTCGGGTTTGATTTTGCATCACGTGCGTTTGACTGGGATTGGTGCGACACCACAAACTTCCCGACCTTACCGATTTTTGATGTTCATAGAAGAAGGTCACTGGTTTAATCAGGGCACAAGCCCTGCCCCTTCGTCACTTCACTTGCGCGAACCGACGCAGAGCGTCGGGGTATTACCCGAACTTTTGCACAAAACATCCCCCCGTTCCAGATTTATGTCTGGAATAGGGGGTAGTTTTATTATTTTCATAACTTTATATCATAAATTTTAAGATTCGTCAAGCTGTTCGCTTGAAGAGTGCAGTTGTCGAGATAGCCCGCTCCAGACGAGCAAAGCCCGTCTTTCGGGGCATACTCTTGTTTTGCTATTATATCATAAAGTTTTTGTTTTGTCCACATCCTTGGCTAAGAGTTAGATTTTTTTCAAAAAAGCTCAAAAAAGGGTATATCTAAAGCAAATATTTTTCTTTTCCTCTTGACAAATGTTCTAAGTTAATGTATAATTATTTTCAATATGGATAGTTATAATCAGTTAAGTTGAAAATGCAAAGCATTTTATTTTAAACTAGCTATATAGTCAATCAATTTAATCCAAATGCACAGGTGGCTGAGCTGGTCTAAGGCGCACGATTGGAAATCGTGTGTAGGTTAATAGCCTACCGAGGGTTCGAATCCCTCCCTGTGCGGGAAGCAAAACAAGAGTATCCCCTCGCAAGGCGGGCTTTGCCCGTCTGGAGTGGGGGTATCTCGACGAAGCAAAGCTCCATCTTTTTTTGTTTGACGAATCTTAAAATCTATGATATAATAGCCAAACAAGAGCAGAATAAAGACGGAGCTTTGCTTCGGCTTTGTTTTGCTTGACGAATCTTAAAAT
>WRGW01000078.1 GCA_009786985.1 Oscillospiraceae bacterium | reverse complement strand
AGCAAAACAAGAGCGGAGGTGTCAGTGGCTCTGCCACTGAGCAGTCCGCTTGACGAAGTCAAAAGCAAAACAAGAGCGGAGGTGTCAGTGGCTCTGCTAGGGCGGCAGATAGCTTGAGGTTCGTTTGCCACGCTGATGTCGGCAATAATTCAGGGAGGATAAAACAGGGTATGCTTAGATGCAACTTTTGCAGAAAAACCGAAAATCAAGTTGAGCGTATGTTGCAGGGTAATGATGGTTATATCTGTAACGAATGCGTATTTGCATCATTCAGAATGCTTTATGATGCCAACGAAATCGATGAAATGGATATTGCGGGAATCTTCGGGATGGATGGAGAATTAGGTGTTTTTGACGATTCACAATCTCGAAATGATTTAGAGATAGAATACGATATTGCCGATGTAAAAAGCGGTGATTTTCTTAAACCTGTTGAGGTTAAAAAAATCCTCGACAAATATATTATTGGACAAGAAGTAGCTAAAAAAACGCTTTGTGTCGCCGTTTATAATCACTATAAGCGAATTTTCTTGAACGAGGATATTCAAAAATCTGAAGATGATGTCGAACTTCAAAAAAGTAATGTTATTTTAATGGGACCTACTGGGGTTGGTAAGACTATGCTTGCGCAAACCTTAGCACGAATTCTACAGGTTCCTTTTGCAATTGCCGATGCTACGACTGTTACTCAAGCAGGGTATGTCGGTGAAGATGTCGAAAATGTTCTTTTGCGACTGATTCAAGCGGCGAATTATAATATAGATGATGCCGAACGTGGTATAATCTATATTGATGAAATCGACAAGGTTTCGCGGTTAGGTGAAAATACTTCGATTACTCGTGACGTTTCGGGCGAAGGGGTTCAGCAAGCACTCCTCAAAATCATTGAAGGTACTGTTTCTAATGTTCCACCTCAGGGCGGACGAAAACATCCACATCAAGATTTTATTCAAATCAACACAAAAAATATTTTGTTTATTTGTGGTGGTGCGTTTGAGGGGATTGAAAAGAAAATCGAAACTCGCGTTAATTCCACAGCACTCGGTTTTGCGGCGAATGTGAAGACCGCTAAGGAGAAAGCGGAAGATAAAATTCTACACACGGTCACGCCTGAAGATTTGGTGAAATATGGGTTAATCCCTGAGCTTGTGGGGCGTTTGCCGGTTCTCGCTGTTCTTGATGAACTTGACGAAGAAGCGTTAATAAAAATTCTGAAGGAACCTAAAAATGCTTTAATTAAGCAATATAAATATTTGTTTGAACTTGATGGAATTGAATTAGAGGTAGAAGAGGCTGCTTTGAACAGTATCTCAAAACAAGCTCTTGCAAAGAAAACTGGTGCTCGTGGATTACGTGCGATTATGGAGAAATTACTCGGTGACATTATGTTTGACGCACCAGGGGATATGAGCATTCATAAAGTTGTAATCACCGCAGATTATGTCGAAGGTAAAGGCGAGCTAAAATTAGTCAGAGGTAAAGAACCGAGGAGCGATAAAGTTCTAAAAGAAAAAGTAGTTGCACCGCCACTCCCTAAGAAAAAGAGTAAACCTAAATCGGCGGGTTAAAAATTGCAGAATTTTTTTGCTAAGTACTTTACAAATTCGGTAAAGTGTGATATACTATTTTAGTAGCTTATTCACGGATTAGGGGTTCATCGCCTTATTCTGTGATTATGCGGTATAAATTCTTAAAAAGAAAGAGGTAATCTAACAATGATGCTTAAAGATGAAAAAACCAAGGTTATCACGGAAAATCGTAAACATGATAAGGATACTGGTTCACCAGAAGTTCAAATCGCTATTCTCACTAAGAGAATTAACGATTTAACTGAACATCTCAAAATCCATAAGAAAGACCATCACTCACGTCGTGGACTTTTCAAAATGGTAGGGCATAGACGTAATTTGTTGAACTATCTTATGAAAAAAGATATCGAACGCTATCGTTCAACAATCGCAAAACTCGGCATAAGAAAATAAGAATAGTGATAGGGGCAGGGTGGTTTTATAACACGCCTTGCCCTTTTGTAAGCAAAACAAGAGCGGAGGTGTCAGTGGGTCTGCCACTGAGCAGTCCGCTTGACGAAGCCAAAAGCAAAACAAGAGCGGAGGTGTCAGTGGGTCTGCCACTGAGCAGTCCGCTTGACGAAGCCAAGAGTAAAACAAGGGCTGTTTAGTCTGATGAAAGCTAATGTAGTAGAAAAGGTAAAAAGGTATTTAAAATGAGTAATCATAAAGTGTTCAAAACTATGTTCGCAGGACGCGAACTTATTGTAGAAACTGGCAAGACGTGTGAACTTTCAAACGGTTCTTGTTGGGTGAAATATGGCGAAACTGTGGTGATGGTAAACGTTACTGCAAGTGTAAAACCACGTGACGGCATTGATTATTTTCCGCTGTCGGTAGATTATGAGGAGCGTTTATATTCTGTAGGAAAAATCCCAGGTGGGTTTCTTAAACGTGAGGGTAGACCGAGCGAAAAAGCTATTCTTAATTCGAGAGTGGTTGACCGTCCTATGCGTCCTCTGTTTCCATCTGATATGCGTAATGATGTCGCACTTGTTATGACTGTTTTAGCAGTTGAACCTGATTGCTCACCAGAAATCATGGGGATGATTGGTTCGTCAATTGCAGTTAGCATTTCTGATATTCCGTGGAATGGTCCGATTGGTGGCATTTTTGTGGGATTAGTAGACGGTGAAATCGTCCTCATGCCAGGATTGGAAGACCGCATGAAATCAGACTTACAATTAACCGTTGCATCTTCCGAAAAGAAAGTTGTTATGATTGAAGCAGGAGCCAATCAAGTTCCAGACGATGTTATGATTGAAGCTATTAACGCAGCACATGAAGAAATCACGACTGTTCTTATTCCTTTTATTAACAAGATTGTGGCTGAAATCGGCAAACCTAAGTTTGAGTATGAGCAAATGAGTGTTAATGCTGAACTGTTTCAAAATATTTCTGACTTTGCGATTGAAAAAGTTCGCCATGCACTATATACCGATGACAAAAATGTCCGCGAAAGCAGACTTGCACCGGTGGTTGATGAAATTCATGCTAAATTCGATAGTGAAGGCGAAAAAGGTGCTGTAATCGATGAATGTATTTACAAGTTACAGAAGTTCATAGTACGCCGTTGGTTGCTTGATGACAAAAAACGCGTTGATGGTCGTGCATTAGATGAAATTCGTCAACTTACATCAGAGGTAGGTGTGCTTCCGAGAGTTCACGGTACTGGATTGTTTTCAAGAGGGCAGACGCAGGTGTTGACTGTTGCGACTTTAGGACCAGTTAGCGATGCACAAAGAATCGACGGACTCGATGAAGAAGATAGTAAGCGTTATATGCACCACTACAATTTCCCACCGTATTCTGTGGGTGAGGCTCGTAACCCGAGAAGCCCAGGTAGGCGTGAAATAGGTCACGGTGCGTTAGCTGAACGTGCGTTAGAACCAGTAATCCCAAGTGTGGAAGAATTCCCTTATGCTATTCGTTTGGTGTCGGAAATTCTTAGTTCAAACGGTTCGACTTCGCAGGGGGCGATTTGTGGCTCAACCCTTGCACTTATGGATGCTGGTGTTCCAATTAAAAGCCCAGTTGCGGGGATTTCGTGCGGTCTAATCACTGAAGGCGATGACTGGATGACTTTTATCGACATTCAAGGCGTGGAAGATTTCTTTGGCGATATGGATTTTAAGGTCGGTGGAACACGTGAAGGTATTACAGCAATTCAGATGGACTTAAAAATAGACGGGCTTACTCCAGAAATTATTAAAGAAGCGATTGAAACTACTCATGCTGCACGTGTGAAAATTCTCGATGATTCTATGCTTAAAGCTATTGCTACTCCACGAACTGAAGTTGCACAATATGCACCTAAAATGCTCGGAACTAAAGTACCAGTAGACAAAATTCGTGATATTATTGGAACTGGCGGTAAAGTAATCCAGAAGCTCGCTGCTGATTTTGAAGTTAAAATCGATGTTGATGATGTCGGCAAAGTTTTTGTTTGTGGAATGGATATGGCAAAAACGAAAGCCTGTGTTGAAATGATTGATTCGATTGTGAGAGAGCCTCAAGTCGGCGAAATCTACAAAGGAAAAGTTGTTCGAGTAGCGGACTTTGGGGCATTCGTGGAATTTGCTCCTGGTAAAGATGGATTGGTTCATATTTCTGAACTCGAAAACAGACGTGTCGAAAAAGTTGAAGATGTCTGTAATGTAGGCGATGAAATGCTCGTAAAAATCGTGAAAGTAGATAAAATGTCTGGCAAAATCGGGCTTTCGCGCAAAGATGCTCTTGCTGATATTGAGAAAAACAAAGGTTGAGGAGGGACAAGCATGAAACTCAAGAAAATAGTAGCTTTATTTGCGACAATCACAATGCTTGCGACTACGCTTGTGTTTGCTGGTTGCGGTGATTCACCTACTGGTGACAATCAAGGCAATGATTCGACAGGTTCTGAAAATACTGGCACTGATTCTGAAAACGAAATTGATGGTAACGGTGGAACTTCACAGAATGAACCAAACGGTGAAATTACTCATGCAGGGGAACCGAGTTCTGATTCAATTAGAAACGCAACCGCTGAAGACGTGGTCGCTGGAGTGGGTGCTGGCTGGAACCTTGGTAATACTTTTGACGCTCGTGCCGATTCTGAGCTTTCGTGGATTCACCACGCTACTACTCAAACGAATATTCAGGCAATTAGCGACGCTGGATTTGATGCGATTCGTATTCCAGTGACTTGGACTGTGACTGAACCGCCTTTTATGAACAAAGCTAATCCTGAAAATGATTGGACTATTTCAATACAATTTTTGCAACGTGTGGAAGAGGTTGTTGGCTGGGCGTATGAGCTTGGTATGACTGTAATCATCAATTCACACCATGATGATGCTGTTCAGCTTGCGATGGTTTCTGAACCTGAAGATTCTGACCGTATTCATAGACGGATTTGGGAGCAGGTTGCAGGTCATTTTAACAACCAATTTGGTGAAAGACTGATTTTTGCTGGTTCAAACGAGCCACGTTCAGACCTTAGTGATTTTTCGAGCGATGGTGGTGACGGTCAAAATGAAGCGATTAACAGACAACATCAGCTTTTTGTTGATACGGTGCGTGCTACTGGTGGAAACAATAGCTACCGTTCGCTAATAATTATGCCTCATGCGGCGAGTGCGCGAAGTGGTGCATTAGCGGGTTTACAGCTTCCTAATGACCTTACTCCTAACAGGTTGATTTTGGCAGCTCACACTTATTCACCATGGGGATTTTCATTCCGAGGTGGACAGAACGTCACTAATTTCAGACCAGATGCGACACATGACAATTCTGAAATGCACGGTGAACCGGGTGGCTGGTGGCATCACGATACACCAGAGAGAATTTTATACTACTTTGATTATATTCAAGAGCATTCTGAAAGACTAGGACTACCAGTTCTGCTAACAGAATGGGGTTCTCAAGACAAGAATAACACTGACGCACGTGCGTTACACGCTGAGTTTTATGTAGCTGAAGCACGTCGCCGTGGCTGGGGAACTTTCTGGTGGGATAATATGCAGGTGTACGGTGATGATAATGAGTTTTTTGGGCTTTATGACCGTGTTAATAATATATGGTTCTTCCCTGAAATCGTAGAAGGAATTATGCGAGGGGCTGGAATTATATAGTCGGTTAAGAATGAGGTTTTATGAGAACAAAACGACAAAAATTATTAGTTGTGGTGTTAGCGATTGCACTTACACTAAACCTCCTCAGTGGGTGTACTCCTGAGGAGGTTCGTGTTAATGAAATGCCACAGAGTTCTAATGGCACTAATGGGGTTGATGGAAGCAATGGCAGTTCGGATTTTGTAGAACCCGAACCTGAGCCTGAACCGTTTCCTGCTAAACCATTTGAGGGTGAGATTTATAGTCGTGCGGCGATTGTAATCAATGCTGATACTGGTGATGTGGTCTTTTCATTAAACGAACACGAACGACTCATGCCAGCGTCAACTCTAAAGATGATGACTTTGCTGGTCGCACTCGAAGAGTTGGAGGCTTTAAGCGAGGAGTTAGGCAAAACTCTTGACGAAAAACTGGATATGGAAGAGCAGATTGGCGTTCCGTTACTCATTTGGGGAGAATTTGAAACTGACAATCCTAACACGGTAGGCGGCTCGATGTCGGGGATTGTTCCATTCCAAAACAGCTTGACTTATCGACACGCATTGCACGCACTCATGCTAAGTTCGGGAAATGAAGTGTCTAACGTAATCGCTTACAATCTCGGCGGGCGTGGAACGGATGGGATTTCTAATTTTGTTGATAAGATGAATTCTAAAGTCAATGAGTTGGGGTTGGAGAACACTCTATTCGCAAACGCACACGGATTGCACGAATACAATAACTGGGCTTCAGTGTATGATTTGGCCGAAATTGCACGATACGGACATGAGCGATTTTCACATTTCGGTGAAATAAGCGGAACTTTTGAGTATTTTATGCCAGCCAATCAAGCGTATAGAAACGGTTATCGAATTAGAAATTCTAACTCACTTATTCGAGGCATTCGTGGTGAAAATCGTGATGGAGATGGTGAGTATTATGGCGAAACACCGCTTGAAAATGAGGTTCATAGCATTTATTTTAGAGAGTCAGCTAGAGGGGTCAAAACTGGTGGATTGAATAAAGTTTGGCATATGGATTATGACACGGGTCAATGGTATGAAACAGCGGGAATTGCGAATTTAGTTTCCCGATTCGAGAGCTATTGTGATGATGGTTATAAACGTGCGTTCATAATCGCAACACTTGAAGCTCCGTGGAGAGCAGGAACTTTGACTGATGGAATGAGTCGTGCACATTACGCCTTGACTGACCATATTACGTTGTACGAATGGTTATTTCAAAGATAAGTGACCGACTATAAATGTGGAGGGTGGAGTGTTGACTGGAATCGAATTTAAGTTAGAAGTGTTTTCAGGTCCTTTGGAACTTATGATATCACTAATCTCTAAACACAAACTGAACATTCGTGATATAGAAATCAGCATTTTGCTTGAACAGTTCTTGGCTTATATAGAAAAAGCGGGCGAACATGACATCGAGTTAGCAGGTGAGTTTTTGGAGGCGGCGGCGCGACTAATTTATATCAAAACTTCTGCTTTGCTCCCTAAACATGAGGCTGAAAAGCTAAAAGCTGAACTTGAAGGGGCGTTAATTGAATATGCACTTTGTAAAATCACAGCTGAACGTTTGAGAGAACAGTATGTCGGTGATATTGTGTTCACGCATAAACCGCTTGAGCAAGAAATCGACTTGACTTATACTATTAGCCACGAAATCACCGAACTTGTAGATGCTTTGTGCAACGTTTCGGATAGAGGGCAGTTACGAAAGTTACTCGCACAACCACCCGAAGAAGAAGATGTAAACCCTGCGTTAGTTGTCGATTATGTCAGTATTTTTAGCAAAATAATTCACGTTCTAAAACGTGTTCGTAAAAAAGAACGTGTGGAAATTAAACCGCTATTTGTAGGACTCGAACGCTCATCGAAAGTGGCGACTTTTATGGCACTCTTAGAACTATCAAGCCATGGAAGAATAGTCTTTTCAGAAGATTCGCAGTATATTGAAATGCGACCGCTTGAAGAGACACACAAAACGTCAGAAAAATTGCAAGAAAGAGAGGTTGTGATGGTATGAACACGCTCTCGCTTTCGTTAATCGCAACAATCGAAGCTGTATTATTTGCATCTGGTGAGCCTATGCTACTTGATAAACTGACGCAGGTTTGTGCGGTGGAAAAACAAGAAGTCTTGTCAGCTTTAGAAGTGTTAAAAAAACAGTACGATTCTGATAAGAGTGGGCTTAAGCTATTACAACTCGGTAAATCGTATCAGATTTCAACAAAACCAGAATTTGCACCATATATTAAAGAGGCGATTGAAATCAAGCGACAAACTCCACTTTCAGCGGCTGCGATGGAAGTATTGGCGATTATTGCGTACAATCAGCCGGTTAGTAAGGCATTTGTTGAACAAGTTCGTGGAATAGATTCATCAAGTGTTGTCAATACTTTGAATGAGCGTGGTTTAGTTGAAGAAGCGGGGCGTTTGGATTTGCCGGGGCGGCCGATTGCGTATCGTACGACTGAAAACTTTTTGAGATGTTTTGGTCTAACGAAACTAAGTGAACTCCCGCCATTACCAGATGAAAACGAACAGCTCACTCTGCACGAAAACACAGGTGATGTTGAAACCGAGAACGATTCAGGAGAAACTGATGGACATAACGATTTTGAATGAACTCGGTAGAAATATTCGTATTTTTTTGGAACGTATGCGAATTGAACTTGTAACTTTATCAGGACACTTGCCAGATTTGCCAACATGGTTATGGATTGTAATCGCAACAGTGGGCGGATTTACTTTGTTGATTATAATCTTGCTTTTTGCCTCAATTAAAGCCCAAGTCGAATATCATGGGGATTTTTCGGCGAGAGTGAAGTATCTTGGAATCTGCGTTTATGATAGCAATAAATCTAAAAAAAAATCAGCGAAGAAAGCCAAAAGAGACGCTAAACGAGAACGCCGAAAAGTCAAAAAAGCACGTCGCAAGGTTCGTAAAGCACAGCGTAAACTAGCTAAGCTCAAATCGAACCAACCTGAGCAATTAAGGCAGGGGGCAGAGAAGGGAAGTAAGGAGAGGCAATCATCTACGTTTGCACAAAAAGTTAGTAAACAATCAGGGTTTAGCAAAATCGTTGATGATGTTTCTAAAGCTAATAGTCGCAGTTTCGATTTTGAGATGTTTAAGTTGATTTATGATAGTTCAAAAAAACCAGTTAAACGATTGATTTCTAAAATGAAAATCAGCCGACTGGAATTTGATTGTATGGTTGCTGGTGATGATGCGTTCAAAGTCGCGCTATCGTATGGAGCGCAATCAGTGGCGATTTCTGGAGGGCTTGCGTGGCTCGATAGTATACTAAAGCTAAAAGTAAAGCGTGTGAATGTCGTTGCGAATTTTGAAAAAACCGAAACTGAAATTCATATGAAATTTATAGCTAAATTAAAAGTGAAAACAGTGGTGTTTTGTTTAATCAGATATATAGTCAACACCGCTATAAAAACAGTAAATCATAGGAGGAAGTGAAAATGGCACAACATTTAGAAGGGTTAATGTCTACATCGATGGAGAAAATTCGCCAGCTTGTAGATGTAAATACGATTGTAGGAGAAGCGATTTCAGTACCAGGCGGAACTACAATTATCCCGATTTCAAAAGTATCGTTTGGGTTCGTTTCAGGTGGCTCTGACCTCCCAGCTACCGCTCCGAAGCAGATTTTTGCGGGCGGTTCTGGTGCGGGGGTTACGATTAAACCGATGACTTTTCTTGTAGTTAAAGCTGATGGTGATGTGAAATTACTTGAGGCTACTCCAAAAGATAACAACATTGTTGAAAGCGTGTTTGAGTCCGCACCTGAATTTATCGAAAAAGTTAAGAATACGTTCTCTAAATCTAAACCAGATAAGGGATAATTTGGAGTTTGAAATTGCCTGTTATTTTCATTAAATCATAGTAATAATCGCAAACTTTTGTGATAGAATATTGGTATGAAAAATATTAATAAACTTGTCGCATTAATTGCGACTTTTACGAGTATAATCGGAGTAACTGGATTTAATTTACAAGAATTGCCCGAGCCTGTCAGAGTATCACACACCTTTAGCACCCCTGAAACTTCTGCCGTTTCGTCGATTGTTATGGATGCCGATACTGGCAAAATTTTTTATAGCAAAAACGCCGATGAGATTCGTGCGGTTGCCAGCCTTACTAAGGTTATGACTACTCTTTTAACCCTCGAAGCGAGTGAAGAATCTGGAGATTTAGATAAACAATTCAAAGTATGTAATACGGCGATTTATGTCGAAGGTACAAGTATGGGGTTGCGCGAAAACGACATTGTAACACGCCGTGCGTTGTGTTATGGAATGATGTTGCCGTCTGGGAACGACGCATCTAACGCAGCGGCAGTGAGTGTTAGTGGAAGCGTTCAAGAATTTGCTACACTCATGAACGAGCGTGCTGTGCAAATCGGGATGACTGACACAGTTTATAAAAACCCTCATGGGCTTGACCAGGACGGGCATCTTTCTACTGCACGTGATATGGCAATTTTGACGGCGTATGCGTTAAATCACTCAAGTGTTCGGGATGAATTTCGTAACATCTGTAAGAGCCAGTCGGTTCAGCTTGAGTTCGGTAATCCGCCGTATAAACGCTGGCTTTCTAATAATAACAAGCTACTCCACAAATACGACGATTGTATCGGAGTGAAGACGGGGTTTACTGACGCTGCACGTAGATGCTTGATTACTGCCGCGCAACGTGACGGTAGAACGCTTGTAGCAGTCACCTTAAATGCTCCTGATGACTGGAATGACCATATTAAGATGCTAGATTACAGTTTCGAGAAAGTGAACGTGTTGTATAAAAATTATGGCTAATGTAAGCGGAATAAGATTGCAAAAAATTATAGCTGATTCTGGCTATTGCTCCCGTCGAAAGGCGGAAGCGTACATTGAAGCGGGTTTAGTAAAAGTCAACGGGCGAACCGCAAAAATTGGTGATAAAGCCAATCCTAAAAAAGACATAATTACTGTAGAGGGCAAAACGATTAAAGGTAGAACTAACCTGCGTTATATCAAACTTTACAAACCAAGAGGTTATGTCTGCTCAATGTCCGACCCTCACGCCGATGAAAAAAAGTTGATTACTAACCTACTGCGAAATCTCGGCATTAAAGAACGTGTCTACCCTGTCGGGCGGCTTGATGCTAATTCGGAAGGGTTGATTTTGTTGACTAATGATGGTTCATTCGCTAACAAAGTTGCTCATCCTTCGAATGAGTTTAAGAAGACATATCGAGTGACGGTAGCAAAAAAAGTTACCGAAGAACAGCTAGCAATCCTGTCAGAAGGGGTAGACATAGGAGAAGACGGAGCAGTTGAGATGACACGTCCGTGTATCGTCGATGTTGCGACTTCTGAAGACAAGCGGACTGTTTTGATTATGAGCATTTCTGAAGGCAAGAACCGACAGATTCGTCGAATGTGTACGGCGGTAGGGCTTAGTGTTACACGGCTTAAACGCATTTCGATTGGTGGAGTAAAGCTCGGAATGCTTGCTCAAGGCGAATATTCTGATTTGACTAATCAAGAATTGAGGTTATTAGGTCTTGAAAAGAAAAATAGATGATGTAGGCGAAAATTTAGATTTACATTACGAAAATTCACTTTTGATGCTCGAAACTCGTACAGTGACGGTAGTTGTGAATGGTGAAGAGTATGAGGTTGTGATTGGGAACAGTGATTTAAGCACCACATAAGGATTATAGGTATATTATTAACCCGCACGAAAAGTCTTAGCCCTCACGGCAAAGCCGCTCGGGACTTTTCGCACTCAAAATGGCTCTGCGGCCATTTTCTACGAAAATAACCGCCGCAGTTAGCCGACTAATTCGCCACGACTAATCGTGCGAATTAATATCAAGTAATTTTCACATATGACGGATAAATTCTAAAAAAATAACCATGCTAACTGTATAAATTCTTAGAAGGTGTGGTCATGAAAAAGAAAAATCAAAATATCGAGAAACTGAACGAACGTAAATGGTTCAGATGGCTCAAAAAACTTATCATTATTGCTTTTGCAATCGGGCTTATGTCCGCTGGAATCAATATGTTCTTAGCTCCCCATCAAATTGCAGCTGGCGGATTAACAGGGTTAGCTATTATATTTGAAGAGATGTTTAGCATTGACCGTTCAATGATTATTATCATAGGGAATCTAATCGTTCTTGTACTTTGTTTTATTTTTCTCGGACGTGAGGTATTTTTTAACACGATTATCGGGGCGGTTTTGTTACCAGTTTTAATCGGAGTAATACCACGAATGGAATTAGTAGACGATACCATGATTTCTATGGTTATAGGGAGCGTATTGTTTGGAGTAGCCGTTTCGATTTTATACGCTAACAACGCTTCGAGCGGGGGAACAGCAGTTCCACCTTTGATTTTACAAAAATATTTCGGAATAAATCCATCAGTTGGGCTTTTTGTGGTTGATGGAATTGTTGTAATTTTATCTTTATTTGTATTTAGTATTGATGCTTTCTTTTTTGCGATTTTTTCGATTACTATAACTATGGCGACTATGAAATATCTTGAAACGGGGCTTTCTAAAAAGAAACTTGTCTATATCATCAGCGATACCGTTAAACCGATTTCTGAAGATATTTTGCATAAAATTGGTAAAGGAATTACTATTGTACCGATTATCGGAGCATATAAACAAAATCAAATGCAGATGTTGATGGTGGCACTAGGCTCAAAAGAATATAGACAGCTTGTAGAAATAGTCAACAAGCATGACAAAAAGGCTTTTATGATTACCGATACAGTGTCAGATGTATTTGGACAAGGCTTCACTTATGAACCTGGGAGTGTTTGAGTCATCTCATAAAATAAATTCTTTTGCACGAATATATCGCGTGCCACTTTAATCAATGTTGGGCGTGCTACTGATACCACCATACCAGGTCTTGAAAAAGTCAACATTACTATAGCGTAAGCAAATTTGATTTCGCCGTGTTCGTCATAGCTGATTATAATACCCATATCGTGGTCGGTGGCTCTCCTGTCGTGGATAAACGCACCAGTTTTAGTAGCCACTGCTACGTTTTCAAACCCAGCGACAGATTCTGGTAATCGGTCGCGTGTTCGAGAGTTTAGCATGATTTGTAGCATACTCGAATAAGGCTCATTATAACGATTATAGAACAAACGTTCAAGAAAATCGATTATTTCTGCTACTGTTGAAGAATTAACTCGTCCACCAGCGTTATACCCCCTAAAGTCAGAGTTCAGGCGAGTATAACTATGCCCTTTAGTGAGCCATGCGTCTATATTTGCACGCCCGAAATGCCTGATTATAAGCCCAGTGCTGTTGTTACAGGAATCTTTCATCATAAAATTGATACGTTGCTCTAAACTCATACCAAAGATATTGTCGTCAAGAGTAGCGTATCCCATATAGACTTGTAAGTAAGCATATTCCATAATCCAGGATTTGATTAAGCTAGCGGGATGAACTATTCCTGAATCTTCGATGTATCGGTAGCCGTTTGGGTCTAACAAGTCTACGACACCTATATAAATACTCATTCGGTCATGGTCGATTAACCGCCGTGCTATACGAACAAAATCTATTCCCCCCTCTGGAATTTGTCTTTCTAAAACTTCAGGAGGTTCGCTGTACATAGGAACTCGTAGAGTTGGTGGACCAGGTTCGGGAAACGTTCGTCGTTCGGAATTAACGTCAGCATTATGAGGGAATGGGAGTATAATTAATTCAGAGGGGTCTACTCCAGAAAACCTGTTGTGTTCATCATGAATGTCAAGTTCGGGAGCGTTTGTGGTAAACGTTGGAGGGCGTTCGTGCGGTAAATCTGCAAAAAGCCCATAATCGCCCGAGCTTTGAGAATTTAGGTAATCAGTAAAATCAACTCGATTATAGGTGACAATATCGGTAATTGGCAAAAAAATCGCAACAATAAGCAAAATCGCTGTTAATCTCTTTATTTTCATGGTTATTATTATAGCATAAATCAATTTTTTTGTCAATTGGCTATGGATTTGTTTTAAAAGGTTGACAAAAAGGCTAATTTATGCTATAATACACTAATAAATTATGTAAATTTATACGATTTAATGGTGAAAGGTGACGAATAATATAATGACTGGAAATCTTGTGGGATTTGAGTTACTGCTACCAAAACAAATTTCAAAAATCTTAGAGAAGCTGGCACAACATGGATATTCAGCTTATATTTACGGTGAATGTGTAAGACATCTAATAACTGGGCAGACTCCTTTTGAGTATAGCGTTTTGACTGATGCAGAAATGCCACGATTATGTGCGATTTTTGAAGATTATAATATAAGACCATCTACCCACGCAACACCTGATGTACTCGAAAATGCTGAACCCCTTCCATCTTCTAACGAATTGCAAAATAGTAAGGAATTGATTGTAGCAGTACTTGGTGTATCAGTTAGTCTTTGCTCGTGCAGCAGGGATTCTGAGTTGCAATCTGAAATTCAGTTGCGGCAGGCGTTTACGCTGAACTCACTCGCATATAGTGCTAAAGATGGGCTTTTTGATTTTTGGTCGGGTTTTGATTCACTTAAAAAGAAAGAAATTGCGTTTATCGCAAATGACGAAAATTTTAACCCACACGACATAGTTCATGCTTTGATTTTAGCGGCGGACGGTGAATTCACGATTAGCGAAAGTGCAAAAAATCAGATTATTTCACATTATTCTGGCACAGTTGTTGTTCGCGAAGAAATCGAAGCTGTATTACTCGGCAAGAATGCTAAAAATATCTTTAGCGAATATAGAGAAGTTTTTGTCTCTTTAATTCCAGAATTAAAGATGTTAGAAAGCTCTCATATTTTTGATTTAGATTTGCTATCTCATACTTTTAAATGTGTTGGTGCATCTTCCCCTATTTTGAATCTTAGATACGCTTTGTTATTTCGCCATTTAGGCAAGCCAGATTGTTACGCACCGCCAACAAAAACAAATGGTGAACCAACGTTCTATGGACATATTGAGCGTTCACGCATTTACGCTATGAGGGTTATGGAACGCTTAGGTTGTCATCCGAGTGATATTGATGAAACCTGTGACATAATCGAAAATGCCCATCATGCTATAGAAGCAGAACCTGGGAACTTACTCGATTTAAAGGATGAGTTTTCGACTGGGTCTTTGAAACTCTATCTACGTTTTAATATTGCCGTTTTTAGAGCTAATTCTGATGGTTCAATCGAAAGCGAAAAGAAAATAACCAAATACAAAAAATTGATTTCATTGGTGTAAGAACACGTACCAATAGGTGTTCACCGCCACTTTTCGGCGAATTTCACGCCATACTGTGTTGAATTTTCTTGAAAGGCACAAAGTCTACTGCGAAAATTCGCCTTGGCTGACGTAAAATTTGCACGAAAACTGACTGGTTCAGCCTATTGGTACGTGTTCTAAAGAGACGTTTAGTATTTCCGAAAATTACGCTCAACATCTTAATATTTCAACCTGTATAGACATACCACGAAAAAATTTGCAAGGAAATTTAAATGAACAGCTTTAACTGGTTAGATTATATTGATTTTCTGAATAACTATAACCAGCTCATTCCAACTATAAACTCTTCACTAAAATCGTGTTGTTGTTCTTCTTTTAGAAGTATCTGTAGTTGGGGTGGCTCGTTTGCGTTTGGGTCTTATAATTTCGGCTCATTTCTGACAGGTTCTTATAGCTTTAGTTCGTTTATGTTTTGGATTGGCTCATTTAATTTTAGCAGCTTTGAATTTGGTGACTTTAGTAGCTTGAGTTTTACCGATTTGCTTAATATTGATTCTTGTAATGACTGTGATTTTGATTTCGTAAAAGTTACAAAATTTTGGGCGGCGATTAAAGGAGAACCACTTAATCTTTTTGGATATGGAATTGACCTTATATGAATAGTAGTAATAATCTAAATGTCATTTATTCGTTATCTACAGCACCTTTTTTTGCAAAAAAAATGAACACTCAGTTTGAGGTAGATAAATTTGAATTGTATACAGCGGCACTATCTTCTCTAACACGGCAAAAGGAGGGGAATATCACGATTATGCATTGTGATAAACACGCCTATGACTATATAAAACAAAAAGGCTTGTTAAATTTGTGGAGTGAGGTTAGAATCACTTTACCAGACAACTTTTATGATGAGAAAAGCCAAACTAAAATCGATGCAAGGATGTTTTGGGCGGCAGGGAAATTATTTGCACTACGAGCGACCCAATCGCCAGTTTTGATGCTTGATACTGATTTTATTGCATGGAAGTTGCCCAAGTTATCGAATAAAATCATTGCCGCTCACCACGAGGATTTATCGCCGAATGTATACCCCCCGATTTCGCATTTTGAAATGAATGAAGAATACACTTTCGCTGAAGAATTAGACTATGAGATAAAACCACTCAACACAGCTTTTTTGTATTTACCATGCGAGGAGTTCAAGCAATTTTATATCGAACATTCGCTTGAGTTTATGCGTAATTCTAAATCGTGCGATGATTATTTGACTTATATGGTCTACGCTGAACAGCGTTTACTACCTATGTTGGCAAAACTCAAGGGAGCGGAAACAGAAACTCTCTTAAATTTTCCGAATTTGAACGAGAATAATGAGCATTATACGCATATATGGGGGGCAAAACAAGTTATGCGCGATAATCCTAAAGAATTAGAACGTTTTTTAGCAAAGTGTCGCAAACGAATCCGACATGATTTTCCTGAATGTGAATGGATTATTAGTAAAATTGAATCTTAGAACCTGTCTTTACATTTTTTGTGAAGACAGGTTCTTAAGTAAACAAGAGCATAAACAGATTTTCAATGAATATATATTGGACAAGAATCGCAATGATTCTATAGTCAATCAGTTTAATAATACTTGAGCATTATTAAACTGACCGACTATAATGCAATGTAAAGGAAATTTTGTTTATGAAAAAATTCAAACTTAAATCTAACACTCCGTTATTTATAATCGTGGGAATTTGTGTGGCACTCATCGTTTTGTTTATAATCTCGAGGTTTGGTGTGATTATTGATGTTGGCGAAAATACTCACCAGTCTAACATTGATTTGCAAATTGAGGTATCAGATGTTTCTAAGGTGATTAACTTTTTGGAGAACGCTGGGTGGGAGATTGTTAGTACGCCATCTGATGTAAGGCTTGTCACAATCCCTAAAATATTTGATGAGTTATACGAAGAATATAACAAACTGCAACAATCACAAGGATTTGATTTGAATTCGGCACGTGGTAAGACCGCCACTATGTACACGTTTAGAGTTACAAATCATAGCTCTAATCATAAGAATGTGTTTGCTAATATTTTAATGTCTGATGAAACTATAATAGCGGGGGATATAGTGTCATATGCACTTGATGGATTTTTAGAGCCAATTATATAATCGACTATAAATGTCTTCTTAATGGAATATTTGACGCAAAAAAACACACTCTAAATATAAAGAAATTTAATTTGGAGGACATATTCCATGAATGTAGATAATAAATACAATCGCAATAATCAAAACCATGAACTTGATGATGCTTGTAATGAAGAAATCGATGTAAATGTTGATGCTGGTCAAGAATCTGATGATATCGGAATTACTGCAGTCGCTAATGCACCTTATAATATTCACTGCCTTACGGTAATAGGGCAAATCGAAGGGCATTATATTTTACCGCCACAAAATAAAACTACTAAGTATGAGCATATTATTCCAGCGCTTGTAGCAATAGAACAAGATGATACAATCGAAGGTTTGCTGATTATTCTAAATACTGTAGGCGGTGATGTAGAAGCAGGACTCGCAATCGCTGAGCTTTTAGCGGGGATGTCTAAGCCTAACGTTTCAATCGTAGTAGGAGGAGGGCATTCAATTGGCGTTCCACTCGCAGTTAGCGCTAAGAAGAGCTTTATTGTTCCGAGTGCGACAATGATTATTCACCCCGTTCGTATGAACGGAATGATGCTCGGAATTCCTCAAACCATGTCTTATTTTGAACGTATGCAGACTCGTATTACCGATTTTGTAATCAAGAACAGCAAAATTTCAGCTGAGCGATTTAAAGATTTTATGTTTGAAAAAGATGAACTCGTTATGGATGTAGGTTCGGTTGTAGATGGTTCAACCGCAGTCGACGAAGGATTAATCGATGAACTTGGAAGCCTTTCAGATGCTATTTCTTGCCTATACGAACTTTGCGAAGAACGCAGATGTGCTAAAAAGCAAGAAGAATCAAAATCAGATTCAGAAAAGTTACAAGAAAGCGAGAAGCCAGATGCTCCTGCACACAATAATTAACGAACATGATATATTCGCTAAACTGGATTATTTGCAAAATTCAAAGGCTTCAAAAAAATGTTCGCCAAAATCGAAAAATAACCATTATATAAAAATCATCACAGAACCTAAATGTTTTTTGAAACGTAAACTAATATCTCCGCATTTTTGTAATAAAATTACCCCTGTGCCTCTTGATTAATTCAAAAGGGCAGGGGGTAATTTTAATTTCGAGTGTTTCGGTTATACTTTTTGTCCACAACTATTACAAAACATTGAATTTTCATTACGTTTGTATCGCCGATTTCATTAACGTCTAATGGGTACTCTAACTTCTACGTCTGTGCGAAAAAATCCAAATTCAATGTAATAATCCCCGTTGCCAACATACAGAATGTGGATATAGCTTCTTTGTGTAGTTCCGCGGCGCATATCGCCTGCCCAATCTACATCGTAATCCATAAAAAACGACGATACGCTATCTACTCTATTGCCATTTGGTCCGTAAAACGTATAGGAAAACATATTCAGACCATGAGTTTCATTACGTAGGTTACGCATTGTTATTGGAATTCGTGCCACATTTGCACCGTTGTGTTCGCTAAAACGATTTTCAATAGTAATATGTTATACTGTAAAGGGGATTTGAAAGAATCCTACTACTATAATCAAACCACTTGCAAGTGGTTTGATTATAAAACTCCATGCGAGTGGAAAAACAAATACGAACCCCTCACCGATGAATCGAGAGAGCAGTTTTAGATTCTAAGGTTAGAGCGTCTATGTTTTCAAAATTCACAAATTTTGATTTTGCAATGACAAATCACCCTGTACGCGGAGGCGGCATAGAGGTATTCTTAATTTTTCATTCCAGCTCACCCATCATATTACAAATAGTATCAGCTATAATTTCTCCAGAGGTTATAGGTGCAACTTTCCCTGG
>WRGW01000077.1 GCA_009786985.1 Oscillospiraceae bacterium | reverse complement strand
CTGCCGACCCCGAAGTTCGCCGAAAATTGCGAGACTTCAAGCGGACTGCTCAGTGGCAGAGCCACTGACACCTCCGCTCTCGTTTGGCAAGACAAGAGTATAAATATGAATCAAGATAAACAAAACCTCACCCCAACTTTACGGCAATATCTCGAAATCAAAGAGCAACACCCGAACTATATTTTATTCTATCAGCTTGGGGATTTTTATGAGCTGTTTTTTGAAGATGCTGTAAACATTTCAAAGGAACTTTCCCTCACCTTAACGGCGAGGGGAGATACTCCTATGTGTGGAGTGCCTATTCGTTCTGCTGAAACTTACATACAAAGGTTGATTAAAGCAGGTTACAAAGTCGCAACTTGTGACCAGCTCGAAACCCCAACGGCGGACGGGAAGTTTGAGCGTGAAGTCACTCGCCTGATTACCCCTGGTACACTTACGCAAGACGCTATGTTGGATGAAAGCAAAAACAACTACATAATGGCGTTTTTTACTGACCCCGAAAGTGAATTTACTGGTATAGCCTGTGGTGATTTATCTACAGGGGTTTTGCATATCAGGACGGCTAATGATGAGAACGGCGTTATAAACCAAATTGCACGTTTTACACCAGCAGAAGTTTTGTTTAACACCGCTTTTATGAATTTTAAGAAGGCAGGCGAATTTCTCAAAACTCGTACTAATGCTTTGGCAGAATTAAGCCCAGACGAACAGTTTGTAGTCGATTTAGAATACATTGAAAAACAGCTTCCCCTTCTCAATTCTTTGAGAAACCAAAATCGCCTTAGAAGCGTAAATGATACGTTTACAAATTCAGCAATCATTGCTTTGATTAGATATGTTTTGTTTACTCAAAAAGCAGAGCGTGTGAATTTTAATAACATCGTTTTTGGTGAATCAGAGAATACGAGTGACTCTTCACATTCTGATTACAAGAGTGCAAATCTTGAAATTGGAGCATCTGCTCATCATAATCTTGAGCTTACTGAAACTATTCGCACACGCGAGAAGAGAGGGACTTTACTTTGGGTGCTCGACCGTGCGAAAACTGCGATGGGCAAGCGACGATTACGTCAGCTGATTTTAGAACCATACGTTGACCATTTGACAATTGTAAAAAGACTTGGCGCTGTCGAGGAATTTACGCTAAACACTCCAAAACTTGGCACACTTAGAGATTGCCTTACTGGTATTTATGACCTTGAGCGGTTGGTATCAAGGGTGGTTTACAGAACATCCACGCCACGTGACATTTACGCACTCGGACGGGCGTGTGAGAGTGTACCCATCCTTAAAGGCGGATTGGTTGAGATGAGTTCGCCTTTACTCGCCGAAATAAACGATAGTATAGATGAGCTTAGCGATGTTTTTGCGTTAATCGAAAATGCAATTACGCCTGAACCACCAGTAAACGCACGCGAAGGCGGGTTCGTTATAAAAGGGTTCAATGCCGAGCTCGACAGATTGCGTTCGCTTTCAGAAGGCGGTGAAGAACTAATTGCAAAAATCGAAAACCAAGAACGTACGGCTACTGGGGTTCATAAGCTAAAAGTCGGCTATAATCGGGTGTTCGGTTATTATATTGAAATACCAAAATCCAGTGTTCCAGCGAATTTGCCTGAACGATATTTTAGAACGCAGACTCTTACTAACGCCGAGCGATTCACAACCGATGAGCTCAAAAAAATTGAAGATGAAATTCTGTCAGCGAAAGAACGTGCGATTGAAATCGAACAAGCGATTCTGAAAGATATTAGGGCTTTTATTGAAAGTGAGCTTGACAAAATTCAGTGTACGGCACGTGGAATTGCGGAAATCGATGTGCTGTGTTCTTTGGCGGACGTTGCGGTGCGTGAGAACTATTGTCGCCCTGAAATCACACTTGATAACATAATCGACATTAAAGAATCACGCCACCCAGTCGTTGAAAAAATGAAAAAAATTCTTTCTACTAACACCGAAACAGTTGACACTGCATTTATCCCAAATGATTGTTATTTAGATGGTGACAAAAATTCGCAGGCACGATTTGCGATTATAACAGGTCCTAATATGGCAGGTAAATCGACCTATATGAGACAAATAGCCTTGATGGTGATTATGGCACAGATTGGGAGCTTTGTTCCAGCAAAGTCGGCACGGCTTGGCATCTGTGACCAGATTTTTACACGAGTAGGTGCAAGTGATGACCTTAGTGCCGGGCAGTCAACTTTTATGGTAGAAATGCTCGAAGTCGCCGAACTCTTAAAACGTGCGACTTCACGCAGTTTTGTGGTTTTAGACGAAATTGGGAGAGGTACTTCTACTTTTGATGGTTTGGCAATTGCCAAAGCGGTTAGCGAATACTTGAATAACAAAGTAGGTTGTAAAACACTTTTTGCTACTCATTATCATGAGCTGATTCAACTCGAAAAGCATAACGTTGGAATTGTAAATTTCAGCGTAAGTGTTAGCAAAAAAGGTGATGAGCTTACGTTTTTACACAAAATTGTAAGCGGTGGGAGCGTTCAGAGTTACGGCATCGAAGTTGCAAAATTAGCGGGCGTTCCGAATGCGGTAATAGCAAACTCCAAAAAATTTTTAACGCAAATGGAGACGCATTCAAAAACGCAATTAGAAGAACAGTTACATCAAGAAACCGAAGAAGAAACTCAAATCGATTTTAAACTACTAAATCGAGAAAACGCACTAAATCGAATCAAAGCACTCGATTTAGAAAACATGACTGGTCTGAATGCTTTGGCAGAACTTTCGGAAATCAAAAAACTATTAAATTAGATGTTTTATGGAGGTCTAATATGCCTGCAAAATCAAATTATGGTGATAATAGCCTTAAATCGCTTAAAGGACCTGATAGAGTTCGTAAACGCCCTGCGGTTATATTCGGCTCGGATGGAATTGATGGGTGCAAACACTCAATCTTTGAAATTTTATCAAATTCCATTGACGAAGCTCGTGAAGGTTATGGCAAGCGGATTATTATAACCAAATATCTGGATAAATCAATCGAAATAGCCGATAACGGTCGTGGAATACCGATTGATTTTAACAAAAACGAAGACAAGTATAACTGGCACTTAGCTTTTTGTACTTTGTACGCTGGCGGAAAGTATGACAACAATTCTGATGGTGATTATTCGTTTGCGTTAGGGTTGAATGGGCTGGGACTTTGTTCGACGCAGTACGCCGCTGAGTATATGGAAGTTGTGTCAGACAACGGAACGTGGAACTATACTCTTCGCTTTGAAAAAGGGTTTAATGTAACTGTTCAAAAAGATGAACGTGGTTTTATTAAGTCACGTTCTACTGGTAAAGACGAAATTCGCGGAACTCGAATTAAATGGCGACCAGATACCGAGGTTTTTACAGATATAGATGTCACTGATGAATATTTTAGCGATGTGTTACGTCGACAATCAATCGTTAATGATGGGTTAGAATTTTTGTATCGTAAAGAAAATGAAGACGGCAGCTTTGATGAAAACATCTACTGTTATAAAAATGGAATTGACGATTATTTGCGAGAACTTGTCGGGTTAGAAGAATTTACTCCGCTACAATCATGGGGAGTAGCCGAACGTCAGGGGCGTGACCGTGATGACAAAGATGAGTATAAGGTTCGGTTAAGAGTAGCTTTTGCATTCAGTAACAGCGTCCGTATAATCGAGCATTACCACAACTCATCATGGTTAGAATACGGCGGAAGCCCAGATAAAGCGTTACGGCAAGCATTTGTATCACAAATTGATGCTTATCTCAAGCAGAATAACAAATATAACAAAGGCGAAAGCAAAATCAGTTTTGCCGATATTGAAGACTGTTTGGCTTTTATAAGCTCAAACTTTTCTACTCAAACAAGTTATGAGAATCAGACAAAAAAAGCGATTTCAAACAAGTTTATATATGAAACGATGACTGAATGGCTAAAGACTAATATAGAAGTCTATTTTCTTGAAAACAAAGACGAGGCCGAAAAAATCGCAGGGCAAATCTTAGTCAACAAAAGAAGTCGTGAAAACGCCGAAAAAACTCGACTTAGCTTGAAGAAAAAGCTGGCTGGGAATATTGATATTGCAAATCGAGTGCAAAAATTCGTTGATTGTCGTAGCAAAGACCTGACTAAGAGAGAACTGTATATCGTTGAGGGTGTGTCGGCACTGGGTTCGGTAAAACTCTCACGTGATGCGGAATATCAAGCGGTTATTCCAGTTCGTGGAAAGATTTTAAACTGCCTCAAAAGCGGATACGACAAGATTTTTAAGAACGAAATCATCACAGACATTATAAAAGTTTTAGGGTGTGGAGTTCAAGTGAAATCTACTAATAAAGCGTTATCGACTTTTGATATAAACAATCTACGATGGAGCAAGGTGATTATTTGCACCGATGCTGATGTTGACGGTTTTCAAATCCGCACGTTGATTTTAACTATGTTATATCGATTAACCCCACAGTTGATTACTGAAGGTTATGTTTATATTGCTGAATCGCCGTTGTACGAAATCAATAGTAAAAGTAAAGCCGACGGTGAAGAAACATTCTTTGCTTATACCGAAAAAGAGAAAAATCGAATCCTTAAAGAACTTGAAGCTAAGCAAGCAAAAGTGACTGTTCAGCGTTCCAAAGGGCTTGGTGAAAACGAATCAGAAATGATGGCACTGACTACTATGAACCCAGAAACTCGACGACTAATCAAAGTCACCCCTACTGATATTGAACGTACTAAAGAAATGTTTGATTTACTGCTCGGAGATAATCTAAAAGGGCGGAAAGATTTCATTAGCGAATATGGCTCACAGTATTTAGAGGTTGCGGATATTAGTTAGAGTTAGCTAAGCAATAAGGGCTGATATGAGAGAAATGAACTTCAAGTCGCAGTGTGCGAGTCTCCGTTTTGCGATTTCCCTCATATTAGCCCTTATTTTGCACTGTGACGCTCGAACTTTTTGTGCCTAGTGTGTTGCACCTTCACTCACAAATTCACCGTTTATTATATTGCCTATAACTTCGCCATCTTCACTTACAAAAGCTTCATCGCTATCTGGAATTAGATACTCATAACAGCATTCATCATAACAACAACCAACACCTGGTACATCGCTACAAGTAATCGCTATTCCAAGAATTCTACCACTTTCTGTTGAGTGTATGTGATAACCATCTACGATTTCAACATCCACACGTTCGCCACACAATGTGTAGATACCACCTGCACCTATCACATCTATACCGATTTCAAATTCACCAATAACAGTTGTACCATCGGACTTAAACACTGGAATTGTTCGTGTAAATATTCCTTGTTCGTTTAAAGCACGCAACTCTTCCATATAAGTAAGGGATTCTTCGTGTGAGTTTATTTCTGGTGCATCAAGTTCTGTTGCAAAAACATATCCTACAATTCCATTAGTTGCTTCTACTCGTACAAGGTTAGGTGAACCCCATGCTGCACTTCCATATGTTAGACCATGTTCATTCCTTGAAATTCGTTTAACATCTTCAAGCTGACCGTTTATTAAAGCGTATCTTTCAGCTTCATTTGTTCCTGTTGTGCTTAAAATTTCAAAGCCGTTTAGTACAAATACAGCGAAAATTAAAGCAAGTGCAATCACGATTGGTACAGCAATACTGCTAAATCCCAATTTTTTTTGATTTTTCATAACCTTAGACCTACCTTTCTTTGTGTCGAAAATGACAACAAGACAACAATAAAAACTTTTCCAAATGCCCTATAAATTATGTATGTTTTTACAAATCAAAGTCTACACATACAGATTTGCATATAAAACGTGCCTTCGTGCAAAGCAATATTACAAAGGAATTCGATAATTTGGAGATTGAATCCCACGCCAAAAGCTACCACCATTGAATTGAACAACCCCGCGCGAATAATGCCTCGAATTTGTAGTTGGGTTATGAGAGGTTATAGCCACGTGTTGACGCCCAGGAACAATATCCATGGAGTTAGTTGCAAATTGTGATGAATTAAGAGCCCCCGTTGTATATCTGTAAAGACGTGCTTGAGATAACAAGGTGAACGCAGGTATCGTACGTCCATCATTTGCTTGAGTTCGATGTTCACCGATAATTGTGCCTCCCCATTGTGAAGTGTTTCTCCAACTACGTATTCCATTTTGGGTCAAAAAAGACCTCCCACTTGCAGTAAAACTTCCAGTCGGACCATTTTGCCAAGCTGTGAAATTAGCTGAAGACGGTATAGCGAGTATAGAAAGCACAGAAATGCTGTACAAAACCAATGCTATACCTCTTAATAATTTTTGTTTCTTATTCATTTTAAACATCTACACACCTTTCTCTACAACCTTTATTTAACAATAACATTATAATGTCTTATATACATTATATCAAATTATAACTGTAATGTCAACCCCAAAATAAGACAAATTAGTATAATTGTTCAATTTTTATATATACGATAATATTTCAGGTTATATATATATATATATATATAATTTGTACAAAAAAAATCAGGGTTTTTAAGCCTGATTTTCCCATAAAACCTCCTACAATCAATTTATTTAGCAGATTGACCTTAAGAAACAGTCTGAATTTTCACCGTAATAGTAGTACCCTGACTAGGGCTACTCTGAACATTAACACTCCCCCCATGATATTCTGCAATATGCTTGACTATAGACAAGCCAAGTCCAGTTCCGCCGGTGTCTTTAGAACGTGATTTATCAACACGATAGAATCGTTCGGTAATACGTTCGAGGTGTTCGGGCGGGATTCCAATCCCGGTATCGCTTACTGTAAAAAGAGTATGATTTTTGCCAGCATCGATTGCAATTTTAACCTCACCACCTTCGGCGTTATATTTAATTGCGTTGTCGATTAAGTTGTATAACATCTCGTCGATAAAAGTTTTAATCGCTGTGATTTTGCCACCACCTTCTGCAATAAATTTGACATTTTTATTTTTTGCAAGGGGGCGTAATCTATCGACTACTTCGTTCGCAAGAATCCCCACATCAAATTCTTCTCTTTCGAGCGTGCCACTATGAGGAGAACCCTCGTCAAATTCACTTATGCGGATTATATCTTCAATTAGCCTAAGTAGGCGCGAGGCTTCTTCTCGAATTACGCTTGTGAATTTTGCAATATCGTCACTTTTGACCATACCCTCGCAGAGCATTTCTGAAGTGCCAAGAATCGAAGTCAGTGGTGTTTTCAATTCGTGCGAGATATTCGCCGAGAACTCCCTGCGCATTTTTTCAGCAGTTGCTTTTTCGGTGACATCGAGGAATAAAATGATTAACCCTTCAATTTCACCACCAGTGATTACTGGGCTGAAGAACACCTCTACTACACGCCCACTATATGTTCGTGAGAGGTTGCAACTTTCGCCCGAATATGCTTTTTTGACACAATCACGAAACGCTGTATCACGAATTAGTTTTGTTACATTTTCGCCTACAAACCCTACACTAAATTTATCACTTGCAATAAATTTTGACACACTTGAGTTGGCAAGGACGATTTTATGCTCTTTATCAAGCATAAGGATTCCTTCACGCATATTTGAAACAATGGTTTCAGTTAGATTGATTTTTTCACGCAAATCAGCGTATTGTTCTCTGATTTTGGTTTCTTGACTTCGGATTTTATGGATAAACGGTGATAGTTCTTCAAAGATTTCAATTTTCGCATTAAGGTTTTCGTCAAATTTTGAATTTTCTAGTTCATTTTCAAAATTGATTTCGTTGAGTGGTTTTACAATACGAGTAGTCAAGCGAATTGCAACAAAGATGCTTAATCCAAAAGCGACTACAACTGCAAACAGCATAACTGGTAAAATCCCCGAAAAAGCGAAGTGCATATTTTCTGTAGTCTTGCTAAGCCTGATAACATTTTCATTGTCTAATCTTATAGCATAATAAATCGTCGATTCACCAAGCGTATCCGAACTTCGACGACTAAAACCATGTCTCGTAGCAGAATTTTGTGCTTCGATAAATTCAGGGCGGTCACTATGAGAGCCTACTGTTTCTAAATCTGGTTCAGATACGCTATCAAACAAAACAGTTCCAACGGGAGAAATAAGGGTTAATCTGATATTACCGACACGTAGATTACCAGATGAGAGAAATTCAAGACCGTGAGGGTCTGATTCATTTTCAAAATGATTAAGCGTTTCGGCAAGAACGATGGTACGGTTGCCTAAATCAGTCATTTCACGACTATTAGCCATGCCTGTAATTATAATGATAAGTATTAATGTTGATAATACGACACAAACTACACTTAATAATAGCATATTGCGAATTATTCGCTTTTTCATATTACTTCACCTCCTCTTTTTGGGGCTTAAATCGATAACCCACACCACGAATTGTTTCAATTAAAGTGCCATTTTCGCCGAGTTTTTTTCGCAAAGTTTTTATGTGCATATCAACTGTTCGGCTTTCATCACCATAGTTATAACCCCACACATATTCCGAAAGTTTATCTCGTGACAAAACTATTCCACGGTTGGTAACAAGATATTTTAATAGTTCAAATTCTTTCAAGGTTAGAGTGAGTTCTGTGCCGTTTGATTTTACGCTGTGCTGCAAAACATCAATAACAACCCCATCACACGTTATAACTTCAGATTTGTTGTGGGCTGTATTGTCAGTTGGTTTTCCTGCACGACGGAGTACTGCTTTAATTCTTGAAATGAGTTCCAGTACAGAAAATGGTTTGGTGATATAATCGTCTGCTCCTTTATCAAGCCCGAAGATTTTATCATACTCTGAGCTTTTGGCGGTAAGCATGATAACCGGCAAATGCTCGGTTTCGATTTTTGCACGAATCCGTGTCAAACACTCTATTCCGTCTTCGCCAGGGAGCATGATGTCAAGCAATACTAAATCTGGATTACCATCACTATTGAGTTTTGTGTCAAAAAGTGCAACACTTTCAAATCCGCTGGCTTCAAATCCGTTTGAGTTTAGTGCATAGACAACTAATTCACGTATGTGCTTGTCGTCTTCAACTATATAAATTTTTGGCATATTTTAGTGTCCCCCTTATGGCGACCTCCGAAAACGTGCATGAGGTTTTCGGAAATTGCTTTATTGAAAGTTCGGGTGTAATACCCCGACGCTCTGCGTCGGTTCTCTCGAGCTTTGCTCGAGGGGTGCAGTGCTTGCCTTGCGGTGTTACCGAACATTACTCTGGATTGGTTCTCACTAATCGTCATCGTCTTCACGGTCTTCGTGGGCGTCATAACTAATATCATAGCTCGGTGTATCATCTTCACGAGGGTCGTCTATTTCTTCGTCTTGACGATGTGTTCCAGTAATCATATAAATCACCCATTCAGCGATATTAGTTGCATGGTCGCCGATTCGCTCAAAATACTTTGCAATCATGAACAAATCAAGTGCCTGTTCTCCGTTTGCATGATTTTCGTGGACTAAGCGAATCAAATCCTTTCTTACTTTTAGGAACAGGTTATCGACAACATCATCATAGGCGATTGCTTTGATTGCTTTGTCGATATCTTTGGTGATAAAAGCATCTATACTGTCGCTAAGCATTTTTTTTGTTGCTTCTGCCATTGCGGGAATATCTACAAGCTCTTTGATATACTTTTTACCTGAAAGATATTTGACAATCAAGGCAATATCTTTGGCTTGGTCACCAATCCGTTCCATATCAGTAATCATCTTTAGGGCGGCGGAAACGTATCGCAAATCTGTAGCAACAGGTTGCTGATGTAACAGCAATTTCATACAGAGGTTTTCGATTTCTTTTTCTTTGTTATCGCTGAGGGTTTCATCTTGTATAACTTTTTCTGCTAAAGTTGCGTTTTGTTCGAGCAGTGCATCCGTAGCACCTGAAATGCTATCTTCCACAATTGCCCCCATCTCAATAATCTCATTGTTGAGTTGCTCAAGCTGCTGTAGATAAGTAGTTCTCATTATCCAAACCTCCCTGAAATGTAGTCTTCAGTCCTTTTATCGGTGGGTTTGCTGAAGATTGTGCCAGTTTCGCCAGTTTCGACAAGCTCACCTAACAAGAAGAAAGAAGTTTTGTCTGAAATTCTTGCCGCCTGCTGCATATTATGCGTTACTATTATTATACTATATTTTTTCTTTAAGTCAACCATTAAATCTTCAATTTTTGATGTTGAAATCGGGTCTAACGCACTTGTTGGTTCATCCATGAGGATTACTTCGGGTTGTGCCGCCAAAGCACGTGCTATGCAGAGCCTTTGTTGTTGACCGCCAGACATTCCGAGTGCGGATTTTTTCAGGCGGTCTTTACTCTCTTCCCAGATTGCTGCTCCTCGTAGAGACTGTTCAACTATTTCGTCGAGTTTTACTCTCGAGCGTATTCCATGCGTTCGTGGTCCGTAAGCTATGTTGTCGTAAATGCTCATCGGAAACGGATTCGGCTTCTGAAACACCATGCCTACTCGCTTGCGGAGGTTGTCAACATCGATTCCGCCATAGATGTCTTCCCCCTCAAGGGTGAGCTTGCCACGAATGCGACAACCCTCAACTAAATCGTTCATACGGTTGATTGTACGCAATAGCGTCGATTTTCCGCAACCTGATGGTCCTATAAATGCCGTGATTTCTTTTTTGATTACATCAAGGTTGACTTTCTTCAGTGCTTGGAACGAACCGTAGAACAAATCTACATCTTTAATTTCGATTACATTAGTCATAATATTTTTCTCCTAAATAATCTAAAGGCTGTCGAAAGCCTCTAATTTTTCACATTAAATTTCTTAGCAATATAGTTACTAAGCATATTGACACCTACTACAGTGAAGACAAGCACCGTTGCTGTGGCATATGCAGCGTCAAAAAACATATCTAAAGGGGCTTGAGGGTTGCTCACTAAAGCGAATAGGTGAACTGATAGAGTACGAGCGGAACTTGTCAGACCGTCTGGCAACCCTGTTGATGAACCTGCTGTAAAAATTAGTGCTGCTGTTTCTCCAGAAATCCTACCAATCGAGAGAATAACTCCAGCAAGAATGCCAGGAACTGCCCCTGGGAGTACTATGCGAAAAATAGTTCTGATTTTTCCCGCTCCGAGACCGTAGCTTCCCTCTCGATAAAGGTCTGGGAATGCTATCAGTGCCTCTTCCGTCGTACGAACAATAATAGGCAAAATCATAATTGATAAGGTGAACGCTCCTCCGATAATAGAATAGCCTAAACTCATCATATTAACAAAAACGATAAAACCGAAAAGCCCAAAAACAATAGAAGGAATTCCAGCAAGAGTTTCTGTAGTTAAGCGAATGATTTTTACCAGCTTGTTGCCTTTTTTAGCATATTCCACTAAATACACAGCTGAGGCGATACCTACGGGGGCGGCGATTATAAGGGTCAGCACTATCATAATCAGCGTTGTTATAATGGCAGGCATCATAGACAAGTTAGACGAGTGAAATTCCCAAGCGAATAGTTCGGGTGTAGAGAAAATCACTGGTATTCCGCGTGTGAAAATATTAGAGAGGAGTACGAACACCGCACCTAAGGTGATTGTAGCCGCCACCAAAGTCGCCAACAGCAAAACTGCTGAAAGTGGACGGCGAGTATAGCCTTTCAATCGCTGGCTTAGACTGACACGGTTAATAGATTCCTTTTTAGTAATTATAGTACCTTCCATGTCGGTATCCTCCTTAAGATTTTCTCTTGAGCATTGTGAAGCATAGGTTAATTATTAGAATAAATACGAACAGTACCACCGCAGTCGCAAATAGAGAGCTTTGGTGTAACCCTTCGGCGTATCCCATTTCGAGGGCGACATTTGCTGTTAAAGTTCGTGCACTGTCTAAAATCCGCCCTGGGATTACCGGGGCGTTACCTGCTACCCAGATTACTGCCATAGTTTCACCAATAGCACGCCCCACACCAAGGATTACACTGGCAAGAACCCCTGACTTAGCCGCTGGAAGTTGCGTAAAAAAAACTGCACGCTCATGAGTTGCACCCAATGCCAAAGCACCTTCATAGTAGTGGTTAGGAACAGCCCTAAGAGCGGCTTCGGATACGTTGATTACTGTCGGTAAAATCATAATTCCTAAAACGATGCTGGCCGCTAAAACACTGGCACCGCTCGCTTCTTGTGGGAAGATTTGGTGAAGTAACGGTACAAGAAACTGCACTCCAACAAGCCCATAGACTACTGATGGAATCCCCGCCATTAGCTCAACAATCGGTTTAAGTATTAAGTACAATTTCGCTGGACAAAAACGTGCCATAAACACGGCCGTTAGAACTCCAATCGGGACTCCTATTACGATTGCACCAGCGGTGACATAAAGACTTCCAACAATCATAGGGAGAATGCCAAAGATAGCACGTGTTGGGCGCCATACGTCACCTGAAACAAAGTCCCACACGCCGATTTCAAACATGGCGGGCAATCCACGCCAAAAGATAAACAAACAGATAAAAAAAACCGCAAGGATTGATGCACAGGCCGCAGTTGCAAACATTGCCTTTACCGCACTTTCTTTAAGAGCTGCTATTTTAGGATTTTTAGTAACATTCATGATGCTGACCGCCTTTCATTTTTCGTAGATTGTCTTAGAGCCTGTTTAGTATCTCGCTCACGGCGAAATTTTCGGTAAATTTGCTATGAAAACAGCTTTTAATATTGAACAGTCTACACATATGTATGATGGGGCGATATTTTTGCCCCATACGTTGTTATAGCAATTCCGCTTAACATTTACACTCTATTCTTGTAAAATGTTGCGTTATACTGCGTTGAATTTTTCTTAAATATAAGCGTATATTCGCACAAAATTCGTCTTGTCTAACGCAATATTTTATTACGACTAAAAATGCAAATGTTAATTGGAATTGCTATATCTTCAACAGATCTTTTATGGATTCACTTGCTCCCAAGTGGTGTAGTTACCATCATGAATAAAGATTTCACGAACCTGTGCGGTGGTTAGGCTTTGGAGTGGGTTGTCAGCGTGAACGATTACAGCAACACCGTCAATCGCAATTGGAATAGCAGTCAAATTGTCAGGGTCAGAACCTTCACGGAACTCACGCGAAACCATTCCGATGTCCACACGACCTTCAGTTGCACCAGAAACACCCGCAGATGAACTTGAGCTATTAAAATCAATGCTCATATCTGGATTAAGAAGTTCGTAAGCTTCAACAAGCCCTCTCATAAGAGATTCGATTGACGAGCTACCATCAATGCTCAACGAGCCACCAAGACCGCCCCCTGCATAGTCTTCGCCAGTTGCATCTGGTGAACGTACACCAACAATATCTTCAGCGATTGCTTGACCTTCGTTGCTCAAAATAAAATCAATGAAGTCTTGTGCCGGTTCTGAGAGTTCGTCTTCAATTACAAAGATGTTAAATTCACGGAAAGCAGTGTAAGTGCCGTTGGTGATGTTTTCGGCCGAAGGCACAACGCCATCAATAGCGACTCCACGGAAATCAGCGGTTGGGTCAAGAGAAGCAATCGATACGTATCCAATCGATTGTGGATTAGCAACTACTTGACCGATAAGCCCTCCAGTTGAAATTTGAACCTGTGCTTCATCACGAATATTGTCGCCTTCCTCGTCACGAACATCGAAGGCTGATACAAAAGCATCGCGTGTTCCAGAACCAGGGTCGCGTGTGATTACTTGAATTGCACCAGTGATTGGTTCAAGTTCTTCAGTGCCGCCGCCGTTGTTTGCGTTTCCATTATCTTCGTGGTTGTTGTTGGAATCTTGACCACCCTGTTCTTGAGTGCCGCCGTCGGTTGGGGTTTCGTTGTCCTCGCCACTACAAGCGGCGAATGTTAGTAGCATACTTGCCACTATCAGTAAAGTTGATATTTTTTTCATTAGGTATTCCTCCGTTTACATTGGTTTGTAAAGTTATTTCGCAAGACAAATGTTGTTCTTGCGTTAGTTATATGATACTATGCCTTTGTAAAATCTACAATATACTTATTGTAAATTGTGCGTAAAACTTTACGGGTGAATTGTTATCGTGCTGTTCAATATAACGGTAGGTTTTATTGGGTATACCAATTCAATTGGTAGTTTTGCGTAATTTAGGTGTTGACACATATATCCCCCATTTCAGATTTAATCTGGAATGGGGGATTTTGTAAAACCTCACCAAAACAACAAACAATTGCTTGTCATATTTGTCCGAAATACATCATATAATCTACAAAAAGCAAAACAAGAGCTCAAAGGGGGAGCTTTGCTTCCCCCGAAGCTTGACGAAGCAAAACAAGAGCTTAAAGGGGGAGCTTTGCTTCCCCCGAAGCTTGACGAAGCAAAACAAGAGCTCAAAGGGGGGAGCTTTGCTTCCCCCGAAGCTTGACGAAGCAAAACAAGAGCTCAAAGGGGGGAGCTTTGCTTCCCCCGAAGCTTGACGAAGCTAAACAAGAGTATGCCCCAGAGGGGGGAATTCATTTCCCCCGTCGGGGTGAACTCGACGAAGCAAGCAAGACTTCAAGTTGCCTGCTTGTCGGCAGAGCCGCCGACAATGCAAACTCTCGTCTTGCAAAATGACAGAAAGGAATATATATAGGTTATGAACAACAATAATAACAAAAAACCTACAACGTCTAACTTTATAAATATGGCACGCATTCGGGAGAACAAACTCCCTCTCACTATCTCTTTTTTAATATGTTTTCTTGTGATTACGTTGACTTTTAACGCCAATAACGCCGCAATCCCAGTCGGAGGTGGTGACGATGATTCGAGGAAGACTATTGTCTTAGATGCAGGGCATGGAGGAATCGATGGGGGAGCAGTAGGCGTAAACGGTGAACTCGAAAAAGACATAAATCTTGCAATCGTTTTGAATTTACAGCAGTTGCTCCAATTTTCGGGATTTAACGTGATTCTCACACGTGATAGCGACCGTTCTATGCACTCTGATGGTGTTGAGGGCATTCGTAACCAGAAAATTTCCGATATGGAAAATCGTCGTGCGATTGTAGACGCACATCCGAATAGTTTGTTTTTTTCGATTCATCAAAACCGATTTACCGATTCTAAATACACAGGTGGTCAGATGTTTTTTACCACTCGAAATCCCGATAGCAAGCGTTTAGCACAATCATTACAGAACTCGTTTGCGATTCTCCAGACTGGTAATACTCGTGAAATTAAAGTAATCGATAATGAATTGTATCTTTTCAAAGAAGCAGTGCAACCAGCGGTGTTAATCGAATGTGGATTTTTATCCAATGCCGAAGAAGCACGTAGACTAAACGACCCTGATTATCAAAGGAAAATTGCATTTTCGATTTATAGAGGAATCGTGGAGTTTCTCGCACTAGAAAGTCAATCAGCACCTGTAATACCTGAAATTTCAGCAATACCTGAAGTTCCAATAATCACAATGGCAGAGCCACCAATTGCAACTGAACCACCAGTGATTATAGTCGATTAAATCAAGAATAGGCTTGTCTTGTCGGTCTGTTTTCCGCCATACTGCGTTGAAAAATTCTTAAATATCAACGGATATTCACCAAATTTTCGCCTTGTCTGACGAAAAATATCCTCGAAAATCCTTCGCCCATTCTCGATTTAACCGACTATACTATGCAGGAAAACAACATAATCGGATATGAATAATCCCGTTACGGAAGTAAACGTTTGAATAAAAAGGACTGTTGAAGGGCAGGCTTTGCCCGTCCGAAACTTGACAAGCTTTTTTCATGCCATATTTGTGGCAGAAAGGAATGGTTATAATCATGCAAAGAAAATCAAAACCTACATCATTTCGGCGATTTCGTCTTTACATTACATCAGCAATAGTCGGGGGAATTGCGTCTGGAGTAGCATTGGTACTATTTGCACTGCTCGTGTTTTTATTACGGTTGCCGATTGAGCAAGTTGCTCTATTTTCATTCATAGCTTTCGGAATCGGCTGTCTTGTATCAGGAGGGTTTGCTGGTGCACTCAAACGGCAAAATGGATTGGTAACTGGAATTAAAGCAGCAGTGGTATATGCAATTCCAGTGGCAGTAATGGGCCTTGTTTTGAGCGGATTTGTTGCACCTGAAGTTCAGCCTATACCAGGTGTTCCACCAATGCCAGAACCAGGAGTGTTACAGGCTTTCGGTGAGGTTTTGAATAAGACTGTGATTGCAGTTCTATGCGGTGCAACTGGAGGAGTTTTAGGTGTCAACAAAAACAGTGGTTTTTGAAGAGACTGTATCACCCCAACAATAAAGTCTTGACATAGTCGTGTAAGTTAGATACTGAACCAGCTCTTAAAACAAAACCACCGCTGTAAACTAAAAGTTTCAGCGGTGGTTTATAATATCCTAATAAATCTTACTTAGCAGATTCTTCAACTGCAACTGCACAAGCTACAGTTGCACCAACCATAGGGTTATTACCCATGCCGATTAGTCCCATCATTTCAACGTGAGCTGGAACACTTGAACTTCCTGCGAATTGAGCATCGCCGTGCATTCTTCCCATTGAGTCGGTCATACCGTAAGACGCTGGACCTGCTGCCATGTTATCTGGGTGAAGCGTTCTACCAGTTCCGCCACCAGATGCAACAGAGAAATATTTTGCATCATTTTCGTTAGCCCATTTTTTATAAGTTCCAGCAACCAAATGCTGGAATCTTGTAGGGTTAGTTGAGTTACCAGTAATCGAAACCTCAACTTTTTCGTGTTTCATAATCGCAACACCTTCACAAACGTCGTTACAGCCGTATACTTTTACTTTTGACTTTTCGCCGTCAGAGAAAGGTTTCTCTTCTACAATTGTGAGTTTGTCATTAGCGATGTCATACTCAGTTTTAACGTAAGTGAACCCGTTCACACGTGAGATAATGTACGCCGCATCTTTTCCCAAACCGTTTAAGATTACTCTAAGCGGTTCTTTACGAGCTTTGTTAGCAGTTCGTGCGATTCCGATTGCACCTTCAGCTGCCGCAAAACTTTCGTGACCTGCTAAGAAGCAAAAGCATTTATTTTCTTCTTGCAATAGCATAGCACCAAGGTTTCCGTGACCTAACCCAACATCACGAGCTTCAGCTACAGAACCTGGGATGCAGAAATTTTGTAGCCCGATTCCGATTGCTGCTGCCGCTTTAGATGCCACAGTAATCTCTTTTTTGAGTGCGATTGCTGTTCCAAGGGTATAAGCCCAAACCGCATTTTCAAACGAAATCGGCTGAACCCCCATAACAATTTCTCTCACATCAATCCCTTTGGATTTACATAGCTCATCCGCCGCTTGTAAATCTGCAAAACCATATTCTTTCAAACAGACATCAATCTTAGCTTGACGTCTGTTTTGACCTTCAAATTTGACCACTATTTTGTTCCTCCACTTTTTTCTGATTTTATCAGCTTGCTCAAAAACATCATCGCCTAATGTTACACGCAAAGCCAACGTAAATTCTTTATAGTCGTTTAACTTGAAAATCTATAATGGTTTGCGAGGATTTTTGACATCAGACAAGGCAATTTTTGTACGAATATTCGCTAATATTCAAACAAAAATTAACGTAGTATGGTGTCAAAAAGACCGAAAAAACTTATAGGTTTT
>WRGW01000076.1 GCA_009786985.1 Oscillospiraceae bacterium | reverse complement strand
ACAAAACACAAAGTTTGCCTACGTTTTTCGTGCAAAGCCCATCAAGGGCAGGCTATGCCTGCTCGACTGGGCTTAAGCACGTTCAAACCTGTATGGCGAAAACGCACACGAGGTTTTCGGAGGTCGCCTACAGCAGTTCCACAATGCTAATCAGAACTGCTATTATGTGTGATTACATAACCAACACATATTAACTACCATTTTAGCACACCTTAATCAATTTGTCAAGAGTTTTTTAAAAATTTTGTTGAATTTATTTTAGAAAATTGTTATTTATAGCAATAAACCCTTGAATCTACCGTGGATTTTGTCGCCTTTAACGCCGTTTCGACATATATTAATGAAAATGAGTGTTCTCATTTTTACGGTCGGCGAATACCAATGTATAGACGGCGAAATTTGTACCATAGTCTGTCGCCTAGTACGTTTTGTAGTACGAAAGGGGTTAAATGAGTAGATTCACGAATAGTTTCAAAAATAAGTTTATAAGCAAATTTCTTATCAAAACAACAGCGACATTTTTTATAGCTTTTATGATTGTCGCAAGTGGCAATAGCAGCAATGTCAGTGCTAACTCTGATGCTCAAGAAAGCAGTAACGTTATAATCAATACAGCGTTATATGAAATAAGCGGACTAAGTGTTTGCGAAATTGAATTTTTGAGTACTGTAATCAGAAGCGATTCGGGGCTAGCGGGTTTAGGTGAAGTGATTGCACTCGCCGAAGAAACGCATTCTGTAAACGCATTATTTATTCTCGCAGTAGCATCGCACGAGTCGGGTCACGGGCTTAGCCATTCGGCTAGAACACGAAACAATCTGTTTGGTATTATGTACGCCCGCGGTGGGCAGGTGAGATATTCCAGTAAATCCAACAGCGTTATGGATTTTGCACGCCTAATTTCTGAGCGATATTTTGCCAATGGTAGAACAAGTGTTTCTACTATAAACAACATTTACGCTCCACACAATCCTGAGTGGAGCGGTAAAGTCAATTGGATGCTAAGAGAGTTTGAGCGTGCTTTAGTCGAAAAACGAGAATCAGAGTTGGATTGTTGCAATCAGGTATCTTTGCCTACTTTGCATTCATTAAACGCTGCTGTGTTAAATTCACTATTGCAATTAACTCGTGTACAGAATTCTATAGACATTGAAAATGATGCAACTAGCGATTATGATTACACGCCAACAACGCAATCAATACATTTCAAACAACCCAACTTATCTGAACAGGTAATACAAAATCCCGTACAAGACAGACGCTGTTATTCCATAAATCAAGACAGGCCCCGCAATTGAAAACATTTTAGACCCAATCCCAGTGACAAAACCCTCTGACTTGTATTCAAGAGCAGGTGCCACAACTGAGTTTGCGAAACCAGTAATCGGGACAAGTGTTCCAGCACCGCCGTGTCGTGCTAACTTGTCGTATAGCCTTAATCCAGTGAGGATTGCTGATATAAAAATCAGCGTCATAGAAACAAGTGCACCTGTGTCTAATTTTGAAAAGCCGAGTGCGGTATAAATGTCAGTAAATGTTTGACCGATTACACAAATTACCCCTCCAATTAAGAACGCTTTTATACAGTTAGCTTTTGTTCTTGTTGCTGGGGAATGTTTTTGTGCTAATTCGCCGTATTCTTTGTTTGTGATATTCATATAGATGTTCTCCTTTTTGATTTTAGTTTTTCACTATTGTTCGGAGATTATGCACAAAATTTCATTATTTCATTGTTCAAAAAATAGTACTTGACAATCAAAAAAATATATGTTATTCTGATAAGAGAAGAAAAACCAGAAAGGGTTTATGTTTAGAATGCAAAAAATTTTGAGCTATGTCAGGCGTGCGTGTCAAGAATTTGATTTAATCCAAGATGGTGATAAAATTGCAATAGGTGTTTCGGGCGGTAAAGATTCGATGACTCTACTGGAATCGTTAGCAAGAATGCGGAGATTTAGTGAGTTTAATTACGACATCTACGCAATCACTTTAGACCCGCGATTTTTCGGCGAAGATGGGGATTTTTCTCCAGTAACACGGCTTTGTGAAAAATTAGGTGTAGAACATACGTTAATTCGCACAGATTTATATCAAATCGTATTCGAGATTCGTAAAGAAAAGAACCCATGCTCACTCTGTGCGAAAATTCGTCGTGGCGCTCTTCATGAGGCCACAATCAATGCTGGGTGTAACAAAATCGCACTTGCACATAGCTATGATGATGCAATCGAAACTTTTATGATGAATCTCTTCAAAGAAGGGCGAATTGGGTGTTTTTCACCTAAAAGCTATCTTTCACGCCGAGATTTGACAATGATTCGTCCATTAGTGTTCACCCCTGAACATATGATTATTAGCCATGCAAAACAATACGAAATAGTAAAATCACCTTGCCCGTTTGATAAACACACCGAACGCCAACGAACTAAAGAATTTTTGCACGAACGCGAACTCTCTGACAAAGGTTTTAAGCTACGAATGTTTTCGGCTTTGCGCAAATCTGGTGTTGATGGTTGGGGATATAAAAAGTAAGGAAAACACCTCTTGATTGTATATAACACAATCAAGAGGTGTTTTTAAACAAGAAAATCGATTTAATTTGTTACTTTGCTTGACAATTGTTTAATGTTGTGTTATACTAAAGCAATACTCAAAACATAAAAGTGAGGTTTATAAAAATGAGCCAACAAACTACAAATTTTACTGGGTTTAGCCCTGCTGTGCCTAAAGCAATCTCCGAACGTCACGTAGCGTGCGTTTTCTTGCTTGATATATCTGGCTCTATGAATATGCAGGGGGCGATTGATAAACTGAACGACGGAATCGCAAAATTTATCGAACATATGAAAACCGAACCTCGAACCGCTGATGTGGTAGATGCCGCAATCGTAACTTTTGGGGGAGATGTGAGTGTTGTTCAAAATTTTATCCCAGTATCTGAAATGAAAGTTCCGCAACTTCTCGCTTATGGTGCGTCGCCTATGGGAGAGGCTCTTCGTATGGGGCTTGACATGGTCGATAAACGCAAAGAAGTCTATAGTTTAGCTGGAACGCCTTATTATCGTCCATGGATTTTTTGCATAACCGACGGTACACCTACCGATGACTGGGAAAGTGCTGCTCATAAATTAAAAGAAGCCGAAAATAGCAAAAAAGTTTTAGGTTACTGCGTCTGTGTTGAAAATGACCCTGAGTTTTCTAAGAAAGAAGTCTTTCAGATTTTTAACCATAGTCGCATCCTAAAACTAGATAATTTAGACTTTTCAGGATTGTTTGAATTTGTATCGAATAGCTTAGCGGCAGTTAGCCGAAGCAATCCAAATTCAGATAGCATGGTGAATGTAGAAGCCCCTCATACCCTCACCATGGCAATGAAGTGAGAATGTGCATGGGTTTTTCGGAGGTCTAATTATTAAATCGCAAGAAAAGTCTTGACTTTTTGCGGTTTAATACCGCCTAACTGTTTCTCGTCTGCCATAGGCAGACGAGAAACAGGGGGGCATCTTGAGCAACGAAAGTCCTAATCGGGCTTCGCACGATCAGATAAGACTTTCGTTGCGGAGTAATAAGAAGCATAAACGAAAGGTGGTGGTTGTTAAATGTTTGGGTATTATAATTTGTCGTTACAAGGCAGGTCTCATAAAGCTGGTAAAATTCCTTGTCAAGATGCAAATCGTGTGATGGTTTTATCTAACGGTACGATTGTTGCTGCGATTGCAGATGGATTGGGTTCTGCACCGTACTCTGACATAGGTTCGTTCTTAGCGGTCGATACTGTGGTTGAACATATGAAGTTACACGCTGAACCTGTGTGGAATATTCAGGAGTTGCATTCTGGCTTGAAGAGTGCTTTTACACTCGCTTTAGAGAGAATTCAAAAGAAAGCAAAGCAAGACAAAAATCCTGTAGCAGATTACGACACAACTCTAACCGCCGCTGTGTATGACGGGAGTCAGGTTGTCTATGCTCATGTAGGCGATGGTGGGATTATCACTCTGTCGAGTAAAGGCAAACTTCGCCGATTGACTGAGGTTCAAAAAGGAGGCGAATTTAATAGCGTCTGTCCTCTCAAGAATGTTGATAGCTGGGTATTCGGGCAATCGAAAGACAATGTTTGTGCTTTTTCTTTGTTTACGGATGGAATTTATGACGTGGTATGCCCATGGCTTTTAGCAGGCTCCGACCCGCCGATTTATATAAACTATGTTAGACCATTTATGGATAGAAACCTGCTCAAAGCTGAAACTCCTGAAGATTTCAGTAAAATCAAAAAAGAAGTAAAGAATTTTTTAGAATCCGAGCATAATTCAAGCATCACTGATGACAAGACTGTGGTTACGATTATCAACACTGAAATCACGCCGAAGTTACGAGATGAAAGTTATTATGCCGAACCTGATTGGCAAGCACTCCAGCAAGAAACGCGTAAAAAGTTATATACACAGAATTAGTCAAAAAAAGAGAAAGGAGGGCGTGTAACAAATGACAAAAACGCTAAGTTTTAAGGCTCATGACGGCAAAATCTTAGAATTTGAAAGCACACCGCTCGGAAAAGGCGGTGAAGGTTCAGTTTACAAACAGTTTGACAAAACTGGACACGGCGATGTTGGCGATTTAGCTAAAATTTTTAACCCACTAAAACGTGCTGGCAAAGAAGAAAAGCTAAAAGCTATGCTTAAAATCAAGTCACCACAACCGTCTTATAATTATGTCTGGCCTAAGAGCCTTTTGTACGACATTGATACGGGTGAATTTTGTGGATACGTAATGTACTTAAAATTCAACAAAGTTGAACTTACTGATGTGTATGGTTATGACAGCCAGTTCCGTCAAGAGAAAGACTGGCGATTCTTTGTAAATATCGCAAAGAATTTGGCACTCGCTGTACAAGGGGTTCATGATATAAACCAAGTCATCGGTGACTTAAATGACAAGAACATTCTTGTAAGCCCCGACAATTGCGAAATCACTTTGATTGATAACGATTCGTTTCATATAGTTAGCGAAGATGAAACTTATAGATGTGCTGTGGGCCGTTCTGAGTGTATTCCAGCTGAAGTTCAAGATATGAATTTTAGAACTGCTTCTCTCCCGACTTTCACAAAAAATACTGATAGTTTTTCGTTGGCGATTCTTATTTTTAAGCTACTCATGAACGGAACGCATCCTTTTAATAGCGTTGGAATCAATGAAAAATCCATCGAAGATAATATTATTAACGGTAAATCGCCGTATTTTTCGGATGTAAAAAATCTAGAGGGTGCTGCGTTTTATACTCCGTCTGTTGATATGCTCCCTATGGCATTAAAACGACTGTTTTATCGAGCTTTTGGAGCTAATCCAGACACTAGACCGAGTGCAAAAGAGTTTTATGACGAGCTTTCAAAACTTGAAAAACCTGAAAATCTACAATCGTGCAAAGCTGTGACATGGCATATTTTCCCAGACATTTCTCGTGAAACTGTTGAACAAACAATCACTTGCCCGTGGTGCGTTGTCTCTAAACGACAAGAGGAACAACTCCGAAAAATTGCGGCGTTATCGATTATGCCGGCGAATACTACGCCAGACTATTCTATACCTAAAATGCCTACCGCACCTCTGCCTGAATTGGTGACATCTGCTAATTCTGTGGCGGTGGAATCGGTGGCGACTGTTGCATCTGCCATAACTCCATCTGTGGCAGAATCTGCGATATCTTCGCCGGTCCCCCCTGCTCCACCAGCAAAATCTGTGACTTCAACGAAACCAGTCGCTACCGCAAAATCAACGTCCGATGTGTCAGCGATTTCACCAGTTATACCTACAACTCCAGAGCAGTTGAGGAATCCTGCTGTTACTGCTAAGTCTGTAAAAGCGGAGCGTGCTGCAAGAATCGATGTTGCTGGTCATACTATAAAGCCAGATGAGCCTAAATCGACCGAAACAGCGACTGAAGCTGTCCAATCTGGTAAAAAAGAAAACGAGTCCCCTGTCGTGAACGTCAAATTCTCCGAAGCGGAATCGGCGGGCAAATCGTTGCCATTCTTGCCGTCGAAAATCAAAAAAATACTTCCAGTTGCAGGGGTTTTTGTGGCGTTTTCGGCATTTGTTCTTTTTGCTGTTTTGCTCGACAACAACGGTGGTGAAGACGTTCCAGCTTTCCTTGATTGTGGCTGGTGTACTACTGATATGGAAGATTGTGAGTGTGTCGAGTTTCCTCAAAATGAAAATGGGGTCAATGGCGATTTTAGCGACAACTCAGAATCGGACATTTCAACCTCGCCTTCTGCAACTGATGATGAAACACCTACTTTGTCTGAAATCGATAATGAAACTTCTGAAACTACCGATGAATCGGATGACCAGACTACTGACGAAAACGATGGCGTGGCTACTGAAACTACACCACGTGTGACAACTACCGCCACACCACGTGAGGCTACAACTACTGCCCCGAGTAGAACTACTCCTGCGATTACTACTACGAGAGGGGGTGGTAATATTACTAGCCCGTCGGTTACTACTCCGCCTACAACTACGAGAACTACCCCACCTACTACGAGGGCAACTCCGCCTACCACTACGAGAGCTACCTCACCTACTACGCGGGCGACACCGCCTACAACTACGAGGACTACCCCACGGACAACTACAAGAGCGACAACTACTACAAGGCGACCGACTGTAACTACTCCTGCACCTGTACCACCAGTAGTGGTCTACAATATGGCGACTGATATCAATTTAGCGCAATTCGGGGGGAGAAGTTCAAGCGAACAAAGCAGTCACACACTTCTTAGAAGTTGGGGGGCACGTCGCACAGTGAATATGGGTTCACCAAGAAATATAATAATTGAAAATCGTGGTGGTACGTCACAAGGCATCGGAATAAACCTCGACGCTTTAACTACTACCGCTGGTAGAACTTATCGTTTTGAACTCACTGGTAGAGTGACAAGTGGGAGTGGTTCACATAATATGTTTGTAGAAACTGTAACATTGCCAAACACGCGCGGTAACCAATTGGCAACCACAACCGCTCAAACTAATGCGACTTTTACAATTCGTTTTGACAGAACTGCAGCACAAATCGATGCAGATAGAACCGCTGGAATCGGGGCTTATAGATTCGGTGGTGCAGGACCACAATCTGGCGAAACAAGCGGTCAAACCCTCGAAATCACTGGAATTACGATTACAAGGCTTGGTTCTTGAGGCGACTTCCAAAAAAATTCCTGAGCGTTTTCGCTGTACGGAATTTGTCCGTCATTTCGCCTAAAAAGCCTCGCCAAAACACAAAGTTTGCCTACGTTTTTTATGCAAAAGCACAAAAAAATCCGTATGGCGAAAATGCACACGAGGTTTTCAGAGGTCGCCTTGAGTGCATTTTGATTGAGATTTAGCTTTGAATTGGTGTTTTTGCACAAAAACACCTCTAAAATTAGCAGTGTTTTTGTGCAAAACGTAAAATTTGATACAACCTATTGACAAACGCCGAATTATAGTGTATACTGTAATAGTTGTAGAAATGCACATTTGGAAATCACGGAAGTTTAGCTCAGCTGGGAGAGCACCTGCCTTACAAGCAGGGGGTCATAGGTTCGAGCCCTATAACTTCCACGCAATTGTCAATTATACATTCGTAAATTGACAATATGGCCCGTTAGTTCAGTTGGTTAGAACGCTAGCCTGTCACGCTAGAGGTCGAGGGTTCGAGTCCCTTACGGGTCGCTGATTATAAAAGAAAGCGGGATATACCTTTTTGGTGTATTCCGTTTTTGTTATTATTTTGGAGGACTTAAGTTTGAATAAAAGTTGCAGGGCGGGCTTTGCCCGACCGAAACTTGACAGGCTTTGTTTATGCCACTTTTGTGGCAGAAAGGAATGGTCATAAATTATGTTTACCACTCAAATGGATGCGGCAAGAAAAGGCATTTTCACCCCACAAATGCAATCTGTTCTTGAAAACGAATCTCTCACCCAAGCTGAGATTATTGAAAGAGTAGCTTCTGGCGAAATTGCGATTTGCGCTAACAAAAATCATAATAGTTTAAAAGCGGCAGCAGTCGGTCGAGGATGTAAGACTAAGGTTAATGTCAACCTTGGAATCTCGAAAGATTGTGCTGACATTGAGCTTGAGTTTGCTAAAGCAAAACTTTCGGTTGACCTAAAAGCTGATGCAATTATGGATTTGAGCTGTTCTGGCAAAACACAGGCTTTTCGGCAAAAGTTAGTCAAAGAAATTCCGATTATGCTTGGAACTGTTCCTATGTATGACGCTATTGGGTACTTAGACATGGAACTCGCAAAAATTCCATCAGAAAAGTTTATCGATGTATTTGAAGCTCATGCTAAAGATGGAATTGATTTTATGACCATACATTCTGGTATAAATCTGCAAACGGCGGAGCGTTTTAAGAAAAATAAGCGTGTTACAAACATAGTATCGCGTGGTGGTTCGTTACTGTTTTGCTGGATGGAAATGACGGGCAAAGAAAACCCTTTCTATGAACACTTTGATAGGATTCTTGAAATCTCTCAAAAACATGATGTTACTTTGAGCCTTGGAGACGCTTGTCGCCCAGGTTGTATTGACGATGCCACTGATGCTTCTCAAATTGAAGAGCTAATCACTCTTGGTGAATTAACCAAACGTGCGTGGGAGCAAAATGTCCAAGTCATGATTGAAGGACCTGGTCATATGGCACTTAATGAAATTACTGCGAATATGGCTTTGCAAAAACGCCTTTGCCACGGAGCGCCATTTTATGTCTTAGGTCCACTCGTCACGGACATTGCACCAGGGTATGACCATATCACAAGTGCGATTGGTGGAACGCTTGCAGCTGCTAATGGAGCAGACTTTCTCTGTTATGTCACACCTGCGGAGCATTTGAGGCTTCCAGACCTAAACGATATGCGTGAGGGGTTAATCGCCGCTCGAATCGCTGCACACGCCGCCGATATAGCTAAAAGTATACCTGGTGCAAGAGATTGGGATAGGAAAATGAGTGAAGCACGTGCAGCCCTCGACTGGGAGTCTATGATAAACCTCGCAATCGACCCTGAAAAAGCCCGTAAATATCGTGAATCATCACCGCCTGAAGAGGCTCATACTTGCACTATGTGCGGAAAGATGTGTGCTGTCAACAATATGAACAAAATCTTAAAAGGCGAAGAGGTGACTTTGTCACATGAGTGATTCAAATAAAATTGCGGTCGATGTAACTTTGTATTTAGTCACCGATTCTACTGGTTTGGAAGAATCGGCGTTTCTTGACATAGTGCGAAAAGCCTGTGAGGGTGGTGTCACGCTGTTGCAGTTGCGCGAAAAAGAAAAGACTGGTTTGCAATACTTTCAGCTTGCCGAAAAAGTCAAGCGTATTTCTGACGAGTTCGGCATTCCGCTAATTATAGATGACCGTGTTGACATTGCGTTAGCGGTTGACGCAGCAGGCGTTCATGTAGGGGCTGATGATATTCCATTGGAAATCGCACGAAATTTTATTGGAGCTGATAAGATTTTAGGGGCGACTGTCAAAACCGTTGAACAAGCAAAACGTGCATTAGCGGCAGGGGTGAATTATTTCGGGACTGGTGCGATTTATCCTACAACCACCAAAGTAATAACTAAAATCACTGAAGTTTCTACCTTGAATGAAATTGTAGAAGTGACTGGTCACAAAATTCCAGTCTGTGCAATAGGCGGGCTTAATTCTGATAATATAAATGTTTTATACGACAGTTCTGCTTTTGGAATCGCTGTTGTGTCGGCGATTATGAAGAGTGAGAAACCTAAAGAAACTGCTCAAACCTTGAAACAACAAGTGCTTCAGAATTTCAGGCGTTTTAATTCAATAGAAGGAGAGTCGCCATGAAAACTCCACCTAAAGTATTAACAATCGCAGGTTCTGATTGTAGCGGTGGTGCAGGAATCCAAGCCGATTTGAAGACTTTTGCTACTAATGGTGTTTATGGAATGAGCGTGGTCACCGCACTTACAGCTCAAAACACACTTGGAGTTACGGCGGTACATGAAGTTCCACCAGAGTTCGTTGCAAAGCAACTTGATGCCGTGTTTAATGATATCGTGCCAGACGCTGTCAAAGTCGGAATGGTTTCTGGGATTGAAATAATCAGTGTAATCGCCGAAAAATTAGAAGAATACAAGGCAACGAACATAGTGGTAGACCCAGTAATGGTTTCTACAAGCGGTAGCAGTCTACTAAGTGAAGACGCAATTGACGCATTGGTTACTGAGCTTTTCCCGCTTGCGACACTTATAACTCCGAACGTTTCAGAAGCTAAAAAGCTGTGGGATTTTGCGGTGAGATTTCCAAAAAAGCTGTCATCTGAAATGCTTAGTTCGCTGAACATTTTATTCAAAGGCGGACATAATTTGAATGATGCAAATGATATATTACAATTAGCTGACGGTATAGAGCATTGTTTTGAAGAACAGCGAATCAACAACCCAAATACTCACGGAACTGGGTGTACGCTTTCTTCAGCAATCGCTTGTAATTTAGCTAAGGGCGAAACACTTGTTGATAGCGTTCGATTAGCAAAAGATTATGTGACTTCTGCAATTCAAAAACAGCTTAATCTCGGTAAAGGCGATGGTCCTTTGTGGCATGGGGACTAATAATATCAACAATCAGTGCATATAATGAAGCATGAAAAATAATTGTAATAACTGTTTCACTGGTATAAGCAGAATGAATCGCTGTGAGATTTTAGCACTCGTAGATGCAGTTTCGCTACTTCTCGCTGAAGGGCTTTCTGATGAAGATTTAGATATGCTTGGAAACGTTCTATCAACAATCGGGAGCTTTATTTCCACTTTTTCAACAATAGTTTGCGACGAAACGGAAGAATCTGTTGAAATTGAAACTGACGAAGCTGTTGAGAAGTGATTTTAATAGGTAATCTCCGAAAACGCACAAGAAGTTTTCGGAGGTTGCCTATAAATTTTAATCAAGCTTCTTCGGACAACTCTAACCATTCATCAGTGAATTCAGATAGCTGTGTTTTTGTGTTTTCTAGTAGCTCACATTTTTCTTGCAAAAGCTCATGGTCGGAGAAGATTTCAGGGTTCTCCATATCTTTTTGTAAATCTGATATCAAAGATTCTAACCGCTCGATTTCGTGTTCAAGTTTTTTGACTCGTACTCTCCTTTGTGTTTCGGCGACACGCTGTTCTTTACTACGGTGTGAGTTTTTGTTTTCACGCGACGCATCTTGATTTTTAGAGGTTACGTTATTTTTTGAATCAGGAGTAGTAATATTCCTTTTCGCTCTTGAGTTTAGAAACTCTTCAAAACCGCCTTTATAGCTATTAGAAAATCCTCTGCCGATTTCCAAAACACGAGTAGCAAGGCGATTTAGTAGATAACGGTCATGCGAAACAAAAATGATTGTCCCGCTATAGCTTTCTAGCGCTGTTTCAAGAACATCACGCGTAGTTATATCGAGGTGGTTTGTCGGTTCGTCGAGAATTAGTACATTGCCACGCTCAAGGCTCATAATCGCCATTCTGAGCTTGGCACGTTCGCCACCCGAAAGTTCACCGACTTTTTTGTACACGTCATCTCCAGTTAGCCTGACTCCGCCGAGTAGGGTTCTCACTTGAAGTTCGGTCATCAGCGGATGTAATTTATGCACAGCGTTTATGACTGTGTCAGTATCATCAAAAATATCAGTGTTGGTCTGCTCAAAATATGAAGTTTTTACGTTTTCTCCCCACTCCTTATAACCCTTAGAATGCGGGAGTTTTCCGAGTAGAATTTTTAATAGAGTAGATTTCCCAGTCCCGTTAGCACCAACGATTGCAAGTTTTTCTCCGCGCCGAACCCTGAGCGAAAAATCTTCAGACAATAAACAATTGCCAACTTTTATATCGATATTTTTGACAGTTAGCAATTCTTTAGGAGGTTCACGGTCATACTGGAAGGCGATTTTCGCTGACTTTTCATGAGTAAGTGGTTTATGGATTCGCTGAGCCTCAAGTTTTTCGAGTTGTTTAGCTCTGCTTTTTGCCATGTTAGAGGTTGATGCACGAACCATATTTCGTGCGATATAATCTTTTAGCTTGGCGATTTCTTCGTTTTGGGCTTCGTGCTCTTTTAGTTGATGTTCTACTAAGACTTTTTTTTGTGCTACAAATGAGGTGTAGTTACCTTTGAATCGCCGCAAAACCCCTCTCTCAATTTCGCACACAGAAGTCACTAGTTTATCAAGAAAATATCGGTCATGCGATACAACCAAAAGTGCACCCTTATAGTCTTTTAGATAATTCTCAAGCCATAAGACAGTATCAAAATCTAAGTGGTTTGTCGGCTCGTCAAGAATGAGTAGTTCGGGTTCTTCAAGTAGCATTTTTGCTAAGGCTAATCGTGTGCGTTCGCCGCCAGAAAGGCTACTGATAACACGTGAATGTGTTTCTGGAGTATACCCCATTCCACGCAAGATTTTGTCGATTTTTACATCTATAAGATATCCATCATTAGCCTCAAAAAAAGCGGTTTTTTTTGAGTATTCTTCAGCGAGTTCACCCGAAATTTCACTTTCGCGGAGTTCGTCGAGCCTTTTTGCAATGATGAGTAATTCTGAAAATACCGCACGCATTTCATCAATAACAGTCGAGTCACCACTTAGTCCAGAATTTTGGGCTAAGAACCCGATTCGGCTATTTTTACTTCGGTGGATTTGTGGTACAAACGGTTCAGGTTGCGTGTCTGGGAACGTCTCGTCAGTGATTATACGAAGCAGAGTTGATTTCCCGCACCCGTTAATTCCGACAAGCCCTATACGGTCGTTCTTTTCGATTGTGAGCGAAACATTGTTAAGCACTTGTTCGCCAGCGTAAGATTTGCTTATATTTTCAAGGTTAATGAGCATACGATTTGACCTTTCAATTGGGAATTATAGTTGAATTTTTCTATGCTCATCATACCATTTTTGTACACAAAAGTCAATGCTTTTATTTAAACTTATCATAATCAATGTGATTTTTTATGATAATATACTTGACTTTTTAGAAAAAATATGTTATACTAAATCAGTGTTACAAATTTTATCGGATAATTATTGAAATTGTTGAAATAAAAAAATCTTAGAAAGCAAAAGAAAGGTAAAAAGGTGAGACAAGTGAAGATTTTGTATGCAGCGAGCGAGGCTCAACCATTTGTAGCGACTGGAGGTCTTGCGGATGTGGCGGGTTCTCTACCTAAATCACTCGTAGAAGAAGGGTGTGAATGTTCGGTTATAATGCCGTATTACAAAAAATCAATTAGTGCGGCTGACCAAAAAACTCTCAAATTCGTGACTGAGTTTTATGTACCAGTTGGTTGGCGTTCGCAGTATTGTGGTGTGTTCAAAACCGTGATTTCTGGTGTGACATACTATCTTATTGATAACGAATATTATTTTGCACGTGATTTCGGGATTTACGGATATTTTGATGATGCTGAAAGATTTGCATTTTTTTCACGCGCTGTTTTAGAAACGATTAAACATACTGGTGAAGTTCCAGACATTATCAACTCCAATGATTGGCAGTGTGCGTTAATCCCGGTTTACTTTAACATATACTATCGCTATCAGCACGATATGCGAAAAATCCGTAACGTGTTTACAATCCACAACATAGCATATCAAGGCAAATACGGGTTCGATTTGCTTGAAGATATTTTGAGTATTCCACGTCATATGGCAATGCTTGTTGAGTATGATGGAGACATTAATCTTATGAAAGGTGCGCTCGAAGTCGCTGATAAAATCACAACTGTTTCGTCAACTTATGCCGAAGAGATTTTTGACCCATGGTTTGCCTGCGGTCTTGACAGAGCTTTGTCTAACAAAAAATTCAAGACTTGTGGTTTCTTGAATGGAATCGATTTAGACGCTCACAACCCTGCGACTGATAAAGCTATTGCAGAAAAGTTTTCGGTGAAGAAAAAGTCTGGCAAAAAAACTTGTAAGTCGGCTTTGCTCGAAAAAGTAGGGTTGCCGAATGGTGACGAACCGGTAATCGCAATTGTGTCGCGCTTGGTAGAACATAAAGGCGTGGACCTTATTCGAGAAGTGTTTGACGATATTGTCAATATGGGATACAAAGCGGTGGTTCTTGGTTCGGGCGATGGCGAATATGAGAGTTTCTTCCACGAAGCACAAAATAGACATCCCGGAAAAGTCAGCTTTGTTTGTGGGTACGTTCCAGATTTAGCACGTATGATTTATGCGGGTGCTGATATGTTCCTTATGCCGAGTAAAAGTGAACCATGCGGATTAGCTCAAATGATTTCGTTACGTTACGGAACAATTCCAGTAGTAAGAGCGACTGGCGGATTAAAAGATTCTATTATTGACTGTGGCGACGAAAGCGGAACTGGGTTCACGTTTTTGACTTATAACGCCCATGATATGTTAGCATCGATCCAGAGGGCTTATGAACTTTACAACGATAGTAAGGCGTGGGGTGCATTAGTTACTCGTGCAATGAAAGCTGATTTCAGCTGGAAACAATCCGCAAAACTATACATCGGATTGTATGAAGAGCTGTATAATTGGGGAGTGACATGAACGAAAATATAAAACCACAAATGGCTGTCAATTGGCATAACGCCGAAATCATTGCAAGTTATGGGAAGTTTCATCAACTCCCACCACAGACACTCCCCGAAATTGCATTTTCGGGGAGGTCTAATGTTGGAAAGTCATCATTAATTAACAAATTGCTTAACCGCAAGTCATTAGCACGTGTAAGTTCACGCCCTGGGAAAACTATTACTATTAACTATTTTGATATTGATAAAAAAATTTTTATTGTAGACTTGCCTGGGTACGGTTACGCAAAAATCGCTAAGAGCGAGAAGGAGCGGTTTTCTTTACTAATCGAAAAGTATCTACAATCTGAACGTATTTCTTTGTTAGTGCAATTGCTTGATTTTCGACATCCGCCAAGCAAAGATGATTTGATGATGCTCGATTTTCTTAGACAAACTGATATGGATTATGTCATCATCTTAACTAAAGCGGACAAGCTCAAAAAGCGTGAACGCGAAAAGATGCGCGAAATCTACAAAGAGTATAAAGAAGTAATTGAGTTTTCTTCCGAAACAGGCGAAGGTGTAGATGATTTGAGGGCGTTCATTGAGGAATATGTAGCGGAAAGTACAGAGGGATATGCAGAACAATCATAATAATGAACTTGAATTTCAGCTAACAGGCAAACTAGCTTTTATCAGAACTTTTGGTTGTCGTGCAAATGTATCTGACAGTGAAAAAATTAGCGGAATGCTTGCAGAACTCGGATATGGGTTCACTCGTAATATGGAAGAAGCGGATTTGATTTTATTCAACACCTGTGCAGTCCGTGAGAATGCCGAAACACGTGTTTTTGGAAATGTGGGTGCTTTAATCCACCTAAAACGCAAAAACCCTGATTTAATTATAGCTGTCTGCGGGTGTATGGTTCAGCAGGAGCATATTACAAAAAAGCTGTACGATACCTATCCGTTTGTAAGCCTTATTTTTGGAACACACGTTTTACACAAACTCCCAGAGTTGTTAAAAGAAACACTTAGTGGAAAACGTGTCATAAATATCGATAATTATGAGCATATTATTACTGAAGACTTGCCTATTAAAAGAGAAGTCGAAAAACCAGAAGGTGAAGAGGGCAAAATCAAAGCTGATGTTTCGATTATGTATGGGTGCGATAACTACTGTTCTTATTGTATCGTTCCATATGTGAGAGGACGTGAACGTTCGCGCAAGCCTACAGCGATTTTAAATGAAATTCAGATGCTGATTATGGACGGCTACAAAGAAATCACTTTGCTTGGTCAAAATGTAAACAGTTATGCTGGCGATTCAGAGTCGGGCGATAAAATCACATTTGCCGAATTGCTTAAACAAATAGAATCTATTTCGGGAGAGTTTCGTGTATCGTACATGACATCTCATCCTAAAGACTTGACTAAAGATGTAATCGATGTAATTGCAAATTCAGAGAAAATTTCATATCATCTGCATTTACCTGTTCAAGCTGGAAGCAACCGTGTGTTAGAAGTTATGAACCGTGGTTATACTATAGAACAGTATCTACAAATAGTCGAATATGCGAGGTCAAAAATACTCGATGTTTCTTTGACTACTGATATAATAGTAGGTTTTCCGGGCGAAACACGTGAAGAATTTTTGGAAACGCTTAATCTTTTAGAACGTGTGAAGTTTGATTCGGCATTCACTTTCATCTATTCAAAGCGTGAGGGTACAAAGGCGGCCGAAATGGATGACACGGTTTCAAGCGAAGAAAAAAGTGCGTGGTTTACAGAAATGCTTGATGTGTTAGACAAAGTCAGTGGTGATGCGTATGAGCGGTTTGTTGGGAAGACTTTGCGTGTTCTCTGCGAAGGTGTGGGACGCACTGGTGAATATGAGTTTTCAGGCAGAAGCCGTGAAGGTGTTATTGTTGAGTTTAACGCTTCTTCAAATTCTGAGGCTCATCTGGATACTATCAATCATGCAACCATAATCGGCGAATTTGTCGATGTTAAAATTAACAAAGCACTTAAATGGGCTGTAATCGGGGAATTAAGTATAGTCGATTAAATCAAGAATAGGCTCGTCTTTTCGGTCTATTTCTCGCCATACTGCGTTGAAAATTTCTTAAATATCAATGGATATTCGCCAAATTTTCGTCTTGTTTGACGAAAAATAACCACGAAAATTCTTCGCCCATTCTTAATTTAAGCGACTATAATTGCTAAATCCACCGAAAAGAAAGGAAAATAAAATGAACGAAAATAATGCAATCAAAGCAGCACGCCAGTTAGGCAGAGAACTCCAAAAAGATGAAAGGTATGTAGCGTATCACACAGCCAAAGAAAAGAATGACACTGATTCTGCATTAAACGATTTGATTAATGAGTTTAACTTAGTTCGACAAAAGCTAAATCTTGAGATTTCAAAGCCTACCGAACAACGCGATGACAGTTATAAAGAAAAGCTCGACTCTCTAAACGCAGAAGCTCAAGGAGTTTATGTGAAAATCATGGATAACCCTAATATGAAAGCGTTCACTGACGCTAAAACTCAGATGGATGAAATGATTCAAGAAGTCAGTACGATTATTAGCCTTTGCTGTGATGGCGAAAATCCTGATACCTGCCAACTCCCACCACCTCCAGCTGCTGGTGGCTGTGCGAGTGGTGGCGGTTGTACTGGTTGTGGAAAACATTAGCAAGACAAGAACTCAAGGGGCGGCTCTGCCGACCCCGAAGTTCGCCGAAAATTGCGAGACTTCAAGCGGACTGCTCAGTGGCAGAGCCACTGACAC
>WRGW01000075.1 GCA_009786985.1 Oscillospiraceae bacterium | reverse complement strand
TTGCCCGTCTGGAGTGGGGGTATCTCGACGAAGCCAAGCTCTTCAAGCGGACTGCTCGGCGACAAAGTCGCCGACACCTCCGCTCTCGCTTTGCAAAGCAAGAGTATCCCCCCCGCAAGGCGGGCTTTGCCCGTCTGGAGTGGGGGTATCTCGACGAAGCAAAGCTCCATCTTTTTTTGCTTGACGAATCTTAAAATCTATGATATAATAATAAATATGAAAATTTTATTTGATACACACACACATTCAAACTTATCTGATGGGGCTAACTCGCCCTCTGAAATGTTACGTGCCGCTAACAAACGCGGGCTAAAAGTTTTAGCACTGACTGACCATTTTGACCTACACAAAAATTTCCCGAAAGAACTTTCGATGTTTGATGGCGGTGGGCGCGAAAAATCATACCTCGCCTTATCTCGAACTAAGAAAGCAAGCCTTGAACTCGACTCGCCCGAAAACACTGCCACGATTTTCCTTAAAGGTGTCGAAATCGGGCAAGCACATCATTTCAAAGAATATGCCGAAAGCTGGCTTAATTCGCATGAATATGATATGATTCTCGGTTCGTGCCACATAATAAGGAATAAAGGCGACTTTTATCATATGGATTATTCTAAACCAGAGAACGCACCAGACACAGTCTTAAAACAATATTTTGAAGAATTGATTGAGTTATGTGAATGGTGTGGAGAGTTCAAAAAAACCAGCCCCAAAGGCGACAAAGCCTTTGATGTGTTAGCCCACTTGACATATCCGCTAAGGTATATGAAAGCAAAGGGGGTTGACGCTTCGGTAAACGAGCATTTAAAGGCAATTGATACCCTATTTGAAATCATGGTCAAACACGAAATTGCACTTGAAATCAATACGCAAACTTATCTTCAAAGTATCATTTGCCCCGAACTCACTCAAGTCAAGCGTTTTCGTGAGTTTGGGGGAAAGCTAATCACAATCGGTTCTGATGCACATAACGCAGATACCTTAGCTCAAGGATTAAATCACGGAATCAAAATCGCAAAAGCCGCCGGATTCAACGAATGTGTTTATTATGAAGAGCGTCAACCTAAATCGATTCAAATCTAATAGAAAGAAGACACACGAATATGGAAAACAACGTAACAGCAATTATCAGAGTAAAAGTAAAACCCGAAACCAAACATGGATACAAAGAAATAGCAAAAATCATCTCCGAATTTAGAGAAGTTGAAGCTGTTTATCTTATGAGCGGAGAATATGATTTTGTGGTAATGGCGAACGGCGAAAATCTAAGACAAGTAGGGCGATTCGTCAGCGAGAAGCTATCAATCATCACTGGCGTATTAAGCGTATCAAGTGCGTTCGTGATGGAGCGTTATAAACACGGTGGCGAAATTCTATCTGTAGTAGAAGAAAATGACGACCGAAGTTTATTTAATGTATAAGGGGGCAATATGGATTATAATAAAATCCTTTCAGAGCGTTCTAAAAATCTACAGCCCTCTGGAATCAGGAAGTTTTTTGACATCGCAGCGGGTGTGCCAGACATAATCTCGCTTTCGGTAGGCGAACCCGACTTCAAGACACCGTACCCGATTAGGAAAGAAGCAATTCGCATACTCGAAAAAGGTAAGACGAATTATACCGGAAACTCAGGGCTTTCACCTTTAAAAGCAGCTGTTTCTGATTATTTCAAACGAACCATCAACTGTAACTATGACCCTGAGGGCGAAATCGTAATAACGGTAGGTGGTTCAGAAGCGATTGACATCAGCATTCGTGCGCTGGTAAACTACGGTGACGAGGTGATTATCCCTGAACCGTGTTTCGTTTCATATTCTCCGATTGTTGAGCTTACTGGCGGAGTAGCAATCCCAGCAGTAACACGAGCTGAAGACAACTTTAAGCTAACACCCGAAATCCTAAAACCTCTAATTACGGACAAGACTAAAGCTCTAATCCTATCATTTCCAAACAACCCGACTGGGGCTGTAATGCGACGAGATGAGCTTGAAGCTGTTGCCAAGCTCTTACGTGGAACTAATATAATCGTCCTCTCAGACGAAATTTATTCCGAACTAACATATGGTGAACCTCACGTGTCGATTGCACAAATCGACGGTATGTACGAACGTACTATTGTCGTAAACGGGTTCAGCAAAGCATTTGCTATGACTGGGTGGAGATTAGGGTTTGTAGCCGCCCCCGCTCCGATTACTGAACAGATTCTAAAAATCCATCAATACGCAATTATGTGTAGCCCGACTGTTAGCCAATACGCTGCGATTACTGCACTAGGCGAAGAATGCCTGTCCGAAGTTAGAACAATGGCGGCAGAATACGACAATCGACGCAAATTCGTACTAAAACGCCTAAGAGAAATCGGGTTGGATTGTTTTACACCAGAAGGTGCATTTTACGTATTTCCATGTATTAAATCGTCTAAAATGTCTTCCAAAGAATTTTGCACAAGGCTTATTCATGAGAAAAGCGTTGCAGTAGTCCCCGGAGACGCTTTCGGCGAATCTGGCGAGGGTTTTGTGCGTATTTCTTATGCGTATTCGATGAAACACTTAACAACTGCTTTAGCTCGGATTGAAGAATTTTTGAAAAGGGAATGAAAAATCTATTGAAGAAATGCAGAAGAACGCCACGCTTGCTAAATGAACCCACATAAATTAAAGCGGAGAATATATATTCTCCGCTTTAATTTGTGTACAATCACGCAATTTGGCTTGACAAAATATTTGTTTTATGGTATACTGTACTATAATCAGTTAAGTTGAAAATGCTTTGCATTTTTAACTCGCTATATAAATGCGTAATGACTAAAAAGCGAGGTTATAAAGTATGACACAACAAGAGTTCAAGAGTTATGCTCGTGGAATTGCCAACAGTACCTTAAAACTCGAGCGCAAGGAAATCACCCCTGAACAGCACGCACTTGATATGCGTGTTCTTTTAGGAGAAGATGTGTTTGAGGAAGCACAAGAAATCATAAACAAGCACAAAACGAACACAAAAAAACAATAGGGATGTAAATCATGAACGAAAATAATACAAACAGCAACTCACCAGAATTAGAAGAAATATCAGAAACCACAACAATCATTATGCCTGATGTGGAGACGGCTAAACTCCACCCAAGCGAAAATCTGCTACAAGTCGACATTGAAAAAGAAATGAAAACCTCTTTCCTCGAATACTCGATGTCAGTAATCGTAGCGAGAGCTTTGCCAGATGTGCGCGATGGTCTTAAACCGGTTCACCGCAGAATTTTGTACACTCAGTTTGAAGAAGGTTTAACTCATGACAAACCGTTCAGCAAGTGTGCAAAAACCGTTGGTGCTGTTCTTGGTTCGTATCACCCGCATGGCGACCAGAGTGTATATGACGCATTAGTCCGCATGACGCAGGACTTTTCTTTGCGTTACCCGTTAATAGAAGGTCACGGTAACTTTGGTTCAATCGGAGGCGATGCCCCAGCTGCTTATCGTTATACTGAATCTCGATTAGCACGTATTTCAGCCGAAATGCTCGCCGATATTAACAAAGAAACGGTTGACTATGTTCCAAACTATGATGATACAAAAAAAGAACCTGCGACGCTTCCGTGTAGATTTCCGAACCTACTCGTAAACGGTTCAACTGGAATCGCAGTTGGTATGGCAACAAACATTCCTCCACATAACCTTAGTGAAGTAATAGATGCTTTGCAGCTAATGCTGTTGTCAGATGAAGAAATTCCTCTCGATATGTTGATGACTGTGATTAAAGGGCCCGACTTCCCGACGGGTGGTGTGATTATGGGGCATTCTGGCATTCGTTCGGCGTATTATACCGGGCGTGGCAAAATCACACTTAGAGGCAAAGCAGAAATCGAAGAAAAAGGCAATCATCAGCGGATTGTAATCACCGAAATTCCGTATATGGTGAATATGTCAAAACTGCTCCAAACTATAGATATGCTTGTTAAAGAAAAGCGCCTTGAAGGAGTCAGTTTATGTCGTGATGAGTCTGACCGTAACGGCATGAAAATCGTAATCGAACTAAAGCGTGATGCAAACGCTAGCGTGATTTTGAGCAAGCTGTACAGCTTTTCACAATTACAAGAAACAATCGGCGTGATTATGCTTGCTTTGGTGAACGGTGAACCAAAAATCTTGAACTTGAAACAAATGCTACAGCATTATATCGAGTATCAAGAAAGCGTCGTCACTCGCAGAACTCAGTTTGACTTAAAGAAAGCACAAGCACGCGCTCATATCCTTGAGGGCTTTATCGTTGTAATCGATAATCTTGATGAAGTTATTGCGATTATCCGCAGTTCTGACGACCCAGCTCACGCCAAAAGCAGATTGATTGAGCGATTCGGGCTTACCGATATTCAAGCTGAAGCGATTGCACAAATGCGGATTATTCAGTTGACTAAACTTGGGCGGAAAGACATTGAAGAAGAACTCGCTGCACTAAACATAAAAATCGGCGAATTTACCGATTTACTCGCTGACAAAAAAGCAATCCGCAAAGTTGTATCGGATGAGCTTGATGTAATCCGCACTAAATTCTGTGCTAAAGATGGTCGCCGAACCGCAATCGAAGCTGTGAGTGGCGAAGTCGATATAGAAGACCTAATTCCAGTAGAAGAAAGTGTTTTGACTTTTACCAACTTAGGTTACATCAAACGCCAGCCTGTAGAAGCCTACAATCTACAAAAACGTGGTGGGCGTGGTGTGTCTGGGATGAAACAACGTGATGAAGACTTTGTAGAATCGTTATTCATAGCCTCCTCACATGATTACATTCTGTTCGTGACTAACCTCGGCAATATGTACCGCCTAAAATGTTATGAAGTTCCAGAAGGCTCAAAACAATCACGAGGAACCAATATCGTGAACCTCTTCCAACTTCACCCAGAAGAGCGTATTACGGCTATGCTAAAAACGTCTGACTTTGCGGAGGGGAAATATTTCATCTGCGTGACTAAAAACGGCAGAATCAAACGCAGTGCGTTATCATTATTCAAAAACATTCGCAAAAACGGATTACGTGCGATTAACTTGCTTGAGGGTGATGAAATCGTATCGGCACACTTAACCGAAGGCGACAGCTCAGTAATCATTGCTACTAAAAACGGCAGAGCTATTCACTTTGATGAAAGCATTGTGCGCTCTCAAGGGCGTGTTGCATCTGGCGTTCGTGCAATCAAGTTCCGCAACGATTATGGAGACGACAAAATAGATTGTGTGGTTGGTGCCGCTAAAGTGTATGACGAAAACTCGACTATACTAACAGTCAGCGAAAAAGGGTTCGGTAGGCGTTCTAACTTGGCGAGTTATGCCAAGAAAAATCGTGGCGGATTCGGGCTTTTGAACTACCGCCCAGACGAAGAACGTGGTCACGTCTGCGGAATCAAAACTCTGTACGCTGATGATGACGTGATTTTAATCAACGATGAAGGTATAATTATTCGCATTCGTTCCAACGACATTCGCACAATGGGTAGATACGGAAAAGGCGTACGTGTCATGCGAATTTCGGAAACTGGTAGGGTTGTGACATTTACTCGCACCGAACATGACGATTCTGCCGAATTAGAAGAAGTCGAACAAGCGGATGAAGCGGAGATTTTAGCAGCAGAAGCTATGGAAAAAGCCGAAGTTGTCGAACCAGAACCTGAACCTGAATTAGAAGATGAGGTCGAAATCGAAGACTCAGAAGCACTCACTGATGCTGAAAACACCGAAAAATAAAGGAAAAACTAAATTGAAAAATCAAAACAAGAAATTTTATATAACCACTCCGATTTATTACCCGTCTGGAAATCCGCATATCGGACATTGTTACACCACTGTTGCGTGTGACACAATCGCTCGTTATAAACGGTGGCAAGGTTATGATGTCATGTTCGCAACAGGAACAGACGAGCATGGCATGAAAATTGAAGAATCGGCAGCAAAAGCGGGAAATTCTCCTCAAGAATATGTTGACGAAATCGCTACACGGTTCAAAAAACTTTGGGCTTATATGAACGTCAGTTATGACCGATTCATCCGCACGACCGATGAGCATCACAAATCATCAGTTCAGAAGATTTTTACCGCACTACACGACAAAGGTTTTATCTATAAAGGTGAATATTCAGGCAAATACTGTGTTCCAGACGAGTCATTTTGGACACAGTCACAATTAGTAGACGGCAAATGCCCCGAATGCGGGCGTGACGTAATCGACGCTAAAGAAGAGGCGTATTTTATGAAAATGGAGCCGTTCGCTAAACGTATAGAAGAAATTCTCACTAGTACTGATTATCTCCAGCCGTCTGTTCGTGTGAACGAAATGGTGAACAATTTCATCAAACCGGGGCTGGAAGACTTGTGCGTTTCTCGAACAACTTTTAAGTGGGGCGTTCCAGTCCCGTTTGACCAGTCACACGTGGTGTATGTTTGGATTGACGCTCTCACTAACTATATCACACTTTTGGGATACGAGAACGACGCTCACAACGATTTCGACAAGTACTGGTGTGATATGAGCGAAGGCAATGTAAGGTTTCATATGACTGCAAAAGAAATCGTGCGTTTTCATTCGATTATCTGGCCCGCAATTCTTATGGCGCTTGACTTGCCACTCCCTACTAAACTATATTCACACGGTTGGATAAACTTCGATGGCAAGAAAATGGGCAAAAGCACTGGAAATATCATAGACCCATTTGTTTTAGGCGAACGGTTCGGGATAGATGCGGTACGTTATCAGATTTTAAGAGAGATGCCGTTTTCGGGCGACTTTGATTTTAATAACGAACTTATGCTAACCCGAATCAATACAGATTTAGCGAATGACCTTGGTAACTTAGTTTCAAGAACAGTTGCTATGGTAATCAAATATTTTGGCGGAACTCTACCAGAAGAACAAACTGCCGATGACAGCCTTGACACTGAACTAATATCCATGGCTTCAGGAATTAGAGCTAAGGTTGATGAGTTAATCGAAACACCGCAATTATCTGCTGCTTTATCCGAAATCTTTACCGTAATTTCAAGGGCAAATAAGTATATTGACGAAACCACTCCATGGATTTTAGCAAAAGACGATTCTAACAAACCACGACTTGCACGTGTGCTATACAACCTCCTCGAAACGGTAAGAATTTGTTCGTCTTTACTGTCTGCTTTTATGCCGACTTCTATGCCCAAAGTGTTCGCACAAATCGGATGTTGTGATGAGGGCGAGGCTGTAAACGAACATCTTGTGTCTTACGAAAGTGCTGAAGAGTGGGGAGTTTTTCCCGCAACAATTACTGTCACTAAAGGCGAGATTATATTCCCACGATTTGATGTTAGCAAAGAGCTTATGCTCGATTAGGGCTGTTGAATAGACCTCTACAAAACTCCGCTGGTGGAGTCTAATAATTGCTTGTTACCTGTTTGTTCCAAAAACTTTCAAAAATTGTTGACAAAACAATTTTTATGTGTTATAATTACCATAAACCTACTTCTAAAACAAAAAATAAATTTGCCAAAAGCAGTCGATATGGATTGAACTTATTCATATCGACTGCCCTTAACAAGAAAGGATGAAACAATTATATGAAAATAAGAAAAACTTTTTTCAAAAGAATCGTTGCCTCTGCTTTAGTTGTCGTTTTAACAACAAGTGTTTTTGCTATGCCTTCGCCTACAACAACACAACCGCTATCACCAGACGAAGAATTCTGTCAATACGAGTTAATAGCACGTGGTTTTGTTGATGAAATCGATGTTGTTTGTGAAATTAGAGACGAATGGAATGCGTTTGTCGATAGCCTTAGCGAAAATGAAATCAACGAAATTCTCGCTGGTGGCGATTTTCCTGCTCACACCCCAGAACTCCCACCAATGACTGAAGTTCAAGCACTTGGAATGTCGGATAGTAGCATGATTGGCTTACATTTTACTGTTTACGACGCTGACGGTGAATATGTTGAGTCTGGCTCAATGCCCACAAGTGATGATATGATTGCACCTATGTCAACTTTGCTTCCTATAATTGCTGCTGGTTCGTCAATGGTTATTCGCCCTAGCGGTTCAGAACCAGCAGGTTGGCGTGTTAGTAACGGCGACTGGTTCGGTTTTGCTTACAGCCTCGCATCGTCAAGAACCACACGCCCTGAATTACGTAACACAACCAATGGCGTTCCGGGGCGTTCGGCTGATACTGGATTCGGTCAAAATACTGGTACACACTTTGGATACTCTGCACCGGTGTCGGGTGTTAGCGGCATAACATCATACTCTGTTATGTTGCACAATTTAAGTTCAACATCAGCACGTGTGACTGATTTCAGAGTTGCTTACCACTCTAATGTGAACGATGCACTTGCATGGGTTCGTAGACATCGCCCGCCTAATGTGTGGCCAACACGATAATTTTTACTTTTATACGATGGAGTAGGCTTACTTTCAACACGCTTTCAACTCGCTAACCAAAAATATACCCCCTCTGAACTAAAATTCAGAGGGGGTAATTTAGTAGTTATTCACCAAAGTTAAGACGGGTTAGTGTTTCTTGATTTACTGCCACGAGAAATTCCTCAAGAGTAGGTTTTCTACCGTTCCAGCGTTGCCAAAATGCTTCATCGCCACGATTTTTATAAGCGATGTCGATTGCGGCAATCATATCCCGACGCACTTCCTCCACTGACACACCCTCGCGCAATGCAACTTTTTCTATTAGCTTTACAGCTTTTGATTTTTTCATAGCATACCTTTCATCAATTGTTTTCTGCGTATATAACCATTATAGTCAATACATTTGATTTTGTCAAGAGAAATCATCAATATATTTGCTGATATTTTGAAAATCAAGGAGTATAATTATATAAACAAGTAAAATTATACGAGGTGAAAACTATGTTTGACGATTTTTTCTACAGCCGTCTAACTCAACTGAGAATAAATAAAGCTGTTTCGCAACGTGAAATGAGCCTGTCAATGGGACAAAGCGAGGGTTACATGACAAAAATCGAAAGTAAGGTGTCGTTGCCGTCTATGACGGTTTTCTTTTACATCTGCGAGTATTTTGGTATTACTCCTCGAGACTTCTTTGACGATTCGCAAAAAAATCCCGAATTGATTCAAAAGGCGATTGATGGACTAAAGCAACTCGATGATTCCGATATGCAGTTAATTCTTAACCATATAAATAGGTTGCAGAAAAAATGAATTAGAAGAAGATGTACAGCTTTAGAATAATAACTTACGCCTCCATCATAATGCAAGTAAATTTTACTTAATATTTTTCTTGTATATATAATTTCGTATATAGTGTATAATTATAAGTACAAAGGAGATTGTAACTATGTTTGAAATTAAAAAGCCAAGTTCTTCTAATAAAACAATTGGAATGCCTGATAATCTTATTCAGAGTTTAGAAAAACTCGCTACAAAAAACGACATATCTTTTAATCAACTTGTTGTGCAGTGTTGTGAGTATGCTTTAGGTGAAATGAAAAAAGACAAAGATTAAATTATACCCCCTCCGAACTTAAAACTCGTAGGGGGTTAATTTGTAGCTATACTTGATTAAACTCTCTATACCGTAGAATTAAAGATATGCAAAACACAACAATCCCCACGCCCGGAGTGACCTTTTCGGACGGCTCGACGTTCGGCAATGACAGCATCAGTATTGATATTTATAAGCCTCGTTACCAAAACAATTGTAGTTATATTGCACTGATCGCAAGTAACAAGCTCAACCGAATGTATCGCTTTCGTACAGGTACAGCTTGCAATCGGATTATTGCAACCACTACAAAGCACTGGACAAGTGCAATTTGCAGCTGGGTTTCCGCAAACATCACAATTTGTAGAACCGCCGCCATCAGTCGGGAATTCGATGATTCTGATTCCAGTCACCACAAAATCTTGGCCTTGGTCTGGTCGAGGTCCTGGGCTTCCGCCAGCACCACCGAACCTGTATCGCAGAATGTTCTGGCTTATATGAGTCGCTATCTGCTCGTGTGTGGCAGTGTGGGTGAGGTTAAAATCAGCGTTAGTAGCGGTACTTGTTTGAACTAAAATATCACCAGCAGTTCCAGCGGTAGGTTCAAGTGGACCAGAAACCGCCCTAAAGAACATATCGTGTGGACCCGCTCCCATAATTACTCTTCCCGAAAGTTCAAATCGGTATGAATAACCTGGGCGAGTGTTTAGCTGTTGCAAAATTATATCAACCCCTTGTGACGTTCCGCCACGGTTAGTAATCGTGATTGTTCTGTTTGGTGCTGTTCCCGAAACCGCTCTGTTAGCACCATGGCTCCTGAGTAGGGAGTGTGTACTCTGTTGCCCTGAACCTTGACCACCGAACAAACCTAAACTGTCATCAATTTGCATACAATAAAGCGGACAGTCACAAAGATGCGGAAGATTATCACACATAGGGCATCTTTGAGGGCAGGTGCAAGGGCGATTGTTACAATCAGGACACGGCGGGCATACACACGGATTTACATTACAGTCTGGACAGCAGATACATACAACAGCACCGCAACCATCGCACGGGCATACGCATGGGAAAGCATCACAGTCAGGGCAATTAGGCGGAGGGTCGATATGCCTAAAATTCCCTGGAATTTGCGAAATCGGCACTGGTTGATGGGTTGGATGTTGCCTCAGATGACCAGCCGCCGCAAAGACTAAATTTGCGTTATAGTCAATTGCACCTTCGGTATGCTGATAATTCGGACCACGCATTACATTGATGAATTGTCGCCCGTTACCAGGACCGCCGATTAATCCACCAGTAAGCAGGTTTGCAGGCGGAAGATTGTCGTTATGTGCATTCCAGCTGATTGTGTTAGTACTCGCCGCTCTATGATGGATTCTTAGTGCGTTAGATACACCTGCCTGCATATTGTTATACGTTGGCGTTCCAGTACCAATCGTTGGATAACCGAGAACAAACGAGGTATTGTAGGAATTTTGACCGAGTATAAAATCCATCTGACCACGTGCCCAAGTCGAACGCACACCAGAACGCCCACTTCCGTGGAGGTTATCCCATGCAAGCCCTAAACCTTGCATTCCAGCACTCATACGGGCGTTACCCCAGTTATCGAAAATATGATATGTGTTTGGTGAGTTCACCCAGCTACCAAAACGTGAATTAACCGCAGCAGTATCTCCACGCAAAACACCAACAAGAGGCCAAACATCATCCCAAACATAAGGCCAGTTTGAGTGAGCGACAGATGCACTAGTTCTATAAGAATTATTACCTGTTGCAATCACAAGCATTTCGCCCGCAAGTGCCATTTTATCTTCCCAACGTGAAGAGTGATAGAACGGCGAATGTCCCCGTATAGCAACCCCTCTATGAGAAGCTGTGTTCGCCCATGCAAATAATTCACGAGCATATGCCAAATCAACTGGGTTACCCGAAACAGCATAGTTGATTGCTAAAAAAGCCGCCGCCATTGCAACTTGGTCAGTGCCAGGGTTTTGTGAAGTCAGATTTGTCACCCACGCCCTTCTACGAGCACCTTGTTGAGTTCCAGTTTGCAGATGAGGAGCTCCCCAAAATCCATGGTCATTAGCATTAGGAACATCATCATTCCCTCTTGCCACTTGGTACGCATAAGCAATAATTGTTCCACTCGGATTACGGATTATACAACGTCTTACATATTCAGCGAAATGATTAAGTATACGCTGTGCATGAGGCATTGAACCTATACGCTCAAACTCCGCACGATATTCTTGCACTGACCAGCCAAGAGTAACTCCTCCAAAAAGAATTGGTAGATTAAACTTGATATGGTCACCCGCATCATGGAAACCGCCCGATAAATCGAGAGTAGACGGCATACCAGGGATACTACCTTCAAACACTACATCCGAAAGCGGGATGTTCATGTCTTGTAAGTGGCAATTCTGCCTCCAAGCAAAAGCCGAACGTGTCTCAACATCAGGACCACACATATTTGCATCAAAGAAATATAACGCTAGCTGTAATAGATGTGCATAGTTAGCTTCAGTCGAGGACAACGGGTTAATCCCCATAACATCATCAAAAGTCACCGTATTAGTAGACGAGGCTTCAGACCAGCCCTCGTTTCCTCTTGATTCTGTAGCAGTTACCTCAACAATCTTGGTTGGTAGCGTTGAAACCACCATCGCAATCGTCAGAAAAACTGTGATTGCTTTCTTGAACCAGTGTTTAGTTTTCATAGAACTTTTCCTCCTTCATATGTTGACCTCCACGGAAACCCACGCACGGCGGATTTTCATCAAATTTGTCGCCATACTGCGTTGAACTTTTTTGAAAGAACATACAGTCTTACCGCAAAAATTCGCCTTGTCTGACGAAAAATTTTCTACAAAACTCCACTCATACGGAGTTTCCGTGGAGGTCTATTTTTGTGCAGGGGCGAACCCAGTTCACCTCTACATTAGACCTACCTATCAACTGACAACCGCTTTTCGAAACAAAATCGCACCAGTAAACGGATTAAATATCAACCCTTCGATATGTCTGCGTACAAAAAAATGTTCAGATGCAAACGCAAGTGGCGAAAATTGTGCTGTTTGCAGAATTTCCTGTTCGGCTTTGCGGAAATATTCGCTTGAACGTGTTTCGTCGCCAGACGCTCGTGCTAACCTCATATATTCGCCTGCCGTTTCGTTTTGACGAACAACTTGTCGCAAAATTGACGATTTGCTCGCATAAGTCGCCGAAACCCCCTTAAACGCTATATCAAAATCGCCACTATTGTATCTTCTTATAAACTCATCTTGACTTAGCGGGACTATGTTGCAAAACAGCGATAATTGGCTTTGCCATTGTTGATTAATCGCACCAACAAAATCCAAAATACGGTCGTTTTCGGTTCTGACTGGTACTATTACCACTGGGCGACTCTCGGCGACTATTCTTGAAACGCTGTTAAAAAGCTCACGCGCTTTGTCTGAATCATGAGAGAGCGTTCGTTTCCTGAAATCGCTCGTTCCCTCTGAACTTTCCAATTCTTCTGAGATACCGCCCTCAAGAACTCTGCCTAAGCGAACACTCGCCGGGAATAATGAATCAGCCGCATTAAATCCGAATCCATCGACATCAATCACAGAAAGGTTGACCGCATACGTCAACGCAAGCCGCAAGTTTTCATTTGCAAACATTCCATCTACATTAAAACTAAGCCCCCAGACGGTGTTTTCGCTTTCTACATAGTTAAGCGAATTGTCGCCTTTTAGAATTGATGCGTTTTCGCCACTTACAACAATACAATCGGTGTTACCAGCCGCAAAAACCGCAAAAGGACCACCGTTTCTATCCATAAAAAAGTCAATTCCTCTAGGAGTAATTCGCCCAAACTGGCTTGATTCCAAATCCTCTGATGTTATGTCGGAATAGTCAGAATAAGCGTTATTGCGTTCGTTTCGCCTTAAAATTATGCGATTTTCATACCTCCACCACGGGTCATACACCCATTCACGCAGGAAAAACGCACCATTTGACGCTAATGAGGTTTCAGCATCTATTAATCCGTATCGCCCGTTAGTCTGCAAAAAGAACTCTTCGTTCACCGGGAAAGCAGGTGGCATTGTCATCAGAATAGGGAAATTATAGTCTGGTTCTTCTAAGTGAACTACAAGCGTAAAATCATCTTCAGCATACACACCGAGTTCTATACCATACTCAGCTTCAAACTCATCAATCGAGAGTTCGCTTTCACGAATCGCTCGCGAATTAACAATCCCAAAAAAATCAGTCGAATTGTTTGAGCGTACTGCCGAGTTAAACAATCGCCTAAACCCAAACACAAAATCATGTGCAGTATTCCTAACATAGAAGTCATGACCATCGCTCCAATACACATCATCTCTTAGGTAGAACCTGTATGTCAACAAATCACTAGACACACTAAAATCCCTTGCAACTCCAGGCACTACTGTTCCAGAATCACAAAGTCGCAAAAGCCCGTCAAAGATGTTAGCAATCACTAGCCGAGCATGGGGTTCAACAGCGGTTTGCGGGTCGAGCGTTCTCGGATTTGAGGGTAGTTCCATCGTAAAAATATAATCACTACCATCTCCACGATTTCGACAACTTGTAAACATCATCAAAACCCCTGCAAGCATAACAAAAACGAGTATTGGCAACCTCCGAAAACCACGTGTGCATTTTCGCCATACAGATTTTGCCCTATCAAGCGGGCGAAGCCCGCTCTCGTGAGCTTTTCGGAGGTTGCCTATTACGTTTATGCTTCTACAAATCAATCTCGACTGTTTTCCCAATTCTGAGGCTCTCCTTTACATCTATAGCACGTTGATTTGTGCTTCCTCTAAATCTACGGTTTTTTCGTTCTAATTGCTTTAGAGTACTCTCGAACCGTCCGTCTATCAAAATATCAATTTGCTCTAATAATCCACAATAGTTTGGCTCTACACAAAGCTCATCATAAGTATACCCTGTATAACAAATAACATTACCCTTAAAATCGGGAGAAGCTCTAAGTTTGTGTGCAATCTCCAAAAAAGCGTCAGACTGATAAAAAGGTTCACCACCCGAAAAAGTCACTCCATCTAAAAGCGGGTCTTTTACGATTTGCTTTACAAGCTCCGAAATGTCAACAAGTTCACCACCTAAAGAATCATGCGTTTCGGGGTTGTGACAGTCAGGGCATTTTAGCGGACAACCTTGTGCAAAAATCGTAAACCGAATACCAGGTCCATCTACGATTGAATTTTCGACAACTCCAGCTATTCTAACGTTTTTATCTCTGCTTTCAACTTGGTTCACCGTTCACATATTCCTCCGCCAACTTTACACCAGATTTTAAAGATTTTTCCCAATCACCACTCACCGCATATTCGGCGATGAATCCAGCCAGTAATGTATCACCCGCTCCGACTGTGTACGCATTATCAGCAACTTTACTTACTGGGCAATAATATCTCTTACCACCAAGTTCACCTGTAGATAATAATAATTCTGCACCATCTTTACCTCTCGATATGAGTACGGTTGTGCTTTGTTTCATATCGCTTTGCAACAAAAGTCTTGTCGAACCAGGGATTTCGTTCCATTCATCTTCATTCGGGGCGAGCAAGAACGCACTGCCAGCGGTGATTACTTCACACAAAGCCTCACCCGAAGTGTCGATTACAGTAAACACCCCTTTAGCCGACAATCGTATGCTAAGTTCTGCATAAAAATTATTCGGAAGCCCTATAGGCAAAGAACCACCCATAACAAAAAAGTCCCCCGCTTTGATGTCTGGTGGAATTATAGTTTCGATTACATCTTCAATGCTTTCATTGATTGCAAAATTACCGTTGATTTCAGTGACCATGTAGTCACTATGAATTTTTGTGTTCAAGCGAGTATCGCAACCACCACAACTAATCATGAGGCTGTTCAAACCTTCTTCAGTTAGCATTTCTGCGAATTTTGTGCCAACAAATCCATCTCCCACAAAGCTAATCGCAAGATTTTTTACCCCTAAACCGTTCAAAGCACGGGATACATTGATGCCTTTTCCACCCGCAATAAAAGAAACCTTGTTAGCACGATTCACTCCTCCCACTTTGAGCCGTGAGGTGTTCACCACATAATCGAGTGCGGGGTTTAGCGTTAGCGTATAAATCAATTAGCCTTAACCAACCAGTTATGAGCGACTTCAAGCGCTTCATACAAACTACCGCGGTTAGCTGTCTTGATTTTACTGATATCAAAGTTCTCATTATCAGTAGGGAGCAACAAGATTTTTAGCTTATCAGCAATTTCAAGGGTTTCGCCATTTTCCCCTTTGAATGGCTTAGTTGATTGAACCTCAATCTTAGTAACGTATTCGCCAGACATATTGCCGTAATAGATTTCGTTGTCGTTTCTCACCAAATGGTGTCCTTTATAGGTATACATCAAAGCATTACCTCCATTTTTATAGTATATAACTATAGTATACATCATTAAAAGCCGATTGTCAACTTTTTTTATGAAATTTCGCAAAAAAAACAAAAGAACCCTTGACATTCACCTAACTACGTGATATAATAAATACAAGAAATCAATTCTATAGGAGGAAATACCAATGTACAAAATCACTGATGATTGCATCGCTTGCGGTGCTTGTGTGCCTGATTGCCCAGTAGATGCAATCAAAGAAGATGGTGGCAAATACCTAATCGACGACAAATGTATCGATTGTGGGGCTTGTGTATCTTCATGTCCAGTAGATGCAATCGTAAAAGCGTAAACTGACCTAAACCATATAAATCCGCTCTCAAAGATTTTCGAGGGCGGATTTTTTTGCCAAAACCTTGGAAATCCTCGGAATATTACCACAAAAAACCGATTTTCATCATAAATCCTAATAAAAAAATTAATTTTCTCTAAAAAAGCCTTGACTTTTATCTGAATTAGTGGTAAAATGTGATTATAAAACCAGCAAAGCTAATATTAGCTACCTGTGGCGGAGTAATAATAAGGTTTATAAGGAAAGGATGTAGAAAAGATGAATCACAACAAAAAATTACCAACAGACATCATCTCATTATGTGAAGACATAGCAAAAGGTTACAATCGCAGGCGAAAAGATTATGAGAACCGCAGACTAGACATTATGTACCACAGTGGTGCACGGTTCGAAAATTATACGGGTGGGGCAAAAGGAATTGCGGTTTCAAACCCAGTTGCCCGCAAAGTCGAACGGTTAGAAAGGCTCGAAAGCGGGCTTGACTATAAGTTCATAAAAGCGGTTGAGAACTCCCTATCAAAAGCTGGGAGCGATTTACCTAATGATTGTCGCAAAAGGCTAACAAACGCTCTAATGCTAAACTCAGAGAACGGTAAAGATTTCCCATACGAAAAACTCGGATTAGATGAGTTCTCACGGAGAGATTTCTATCGTCGCAGAAAAAAATTCATAATCGGGATTGGGGCGTTTCTGGGAATCTTGACTGTTGACAATTAAGGGTTATTTGCAATAGACCTCCACGGAAACTAACTGCGAGTGGACTTGAAAGCTAATTTTGCCCTATTAAGCAGGCAAAGCCTGCTCTCATGGGCTTTTGCCATACAAGG
>WRGW01000074.1 GCA_009786985.1 Oscillospiraceae bacterium | reverse complement strand
GTCGGTGATTTGCTTGCCAAAGCAGGGTATGACGTGAGGGTATTCAATACAATCGAGATGGCGTACTCCAACAATTATAACCCGTTTCACTATGTTTGCGACTACGAGGGGCAGTTGTCGAGAGGACGAGCAGTACAAAATTTCGAGGCGAGAGCGGTCGCTGGTTTTATGTTGTCAGAGCTTATCGGAATACTCGGCAAGGGCGAATTTATAGCGATTGTGTTCGACAGACGAGGCGGAATCGGTGGGACAAACTACATCACCGTAACGGTAGGGCATTTACTTCCTTTCCGATATCGGTTCAATCACCAACCACGAAACACATTAAAAATTTCGTATTCTCCGTTTGAATTTTTTTGAAAACCAATTCCAAATCTTTTCGGTTCAGGCAGATTGCTATACTCAATCATAAAAGTTACTTCTCTATAGTATCGTTGGCGTGTAATTTCACAAAATAACCTCCCCGTACCAGGTGCCCAAACAACAACATTAAATAAAGAAACAATCACTCCAAACTCATCAAAATCGTCAATATCAACCTCTGGAACAACCATTCTTGAAATTGCCAAATTATAATCATAATTTAGTAGAAAAAAATGTTCTACCGCCTGTTTAGCTAAAATTAAATTACTATTAATTTCAGAGAAATCTTGCACAAAACGATTGTTTACAACTGTAATTGTATGTGGGAACATTAGAACTTCTGACATAAATTCACCGAATAACATTTTTGTGTCTATAAAACTAACACCAAATATTCCTGCTTCTATTCCACGCCCACTTTCACAGTCGAAAGACATCCAATAATTAAATTCACCATCAGAAGCAATAAATATATCAAACCCAAATTCTGATGAATTTAAACCAAAGGATTCAAAAGATATATCTATATAACGTTCGCCGTTTTGGTCTAATAGATATAATTTCTCGCTTTGATGACCAACTATTATTAAATTTTCGATGTTTTCTCCAAATACAAACATCTCAAGTTTTTCATAAACAGGTTCAATAATGACATTCCCGCTTTTATCGGTAATGCCGTATAACCCTGTATCTACATCTTTGAAACTTCGTCTTTCGTTGTTAATAGTATCTCCACTGCTTAAAGCAATGCCGTTCTGCTCTATTGCGGGTGCAGATACTTCAAGTTCTGGTAAAGACGTTTCAACTTCAGGTTCATAAGTTGTATTTGATAGCTCGGTATTCTCTGTTACTACTGAAGGCGATTCTGGGTTTTCTGTATTGTTTTTCTGTATATTATTTGAGCAAGATGATAAAAACAATACAATTGCGATGGTTATTGCTGTTAATTTTACTTTGTAATTATTCATAGTTTAAAAAAACCTTTCAATAAAAAACAAAGCCAATTCAATAAAAATATGATTTGAATTGGCTTTGTCGCTTGATTTAACCTTGCAAGAAAAACCATTCTGCAATTGCGAGTGCAGTATCATTTCCAAGGTTGCCGTTTTTGACACGGTAGACAATTCGATTCGCCTCATCAATTTCACGACTCCACCATCCCGAAAAGTCGTGTTTAAGAGCTTCTGGTCTGCCTAAACCATCAAAGGGATTACGCTAACAATCTTTAATTAGGCGGTTAATTCTTTTCAATGTTTTGCGGTCTTGTCCTTGCCAATAGATATAATCATTCCAGCCACGTTCAGTCCATAATTTAGTCATCGTCCACCTCTATTAGTTCGTGAGCTGTTAGTTTTCCAGCGTCTGCATCTCTAATAGATTCACGTAAAACACGCAGGTTACTTTCACTGTAAAATGGGTCATTTACGACAGCAACGTCAAACGGCAAGCGTTTTTCACGCAGTACTGCACGTGCAAACATATTAAACGCAGTTGTGGCGTTCATTCCAACTTGTGAGCAAAATTCATCGAATTGTTTTTTTACTTCAGAATCCATTCTAACACTAAATGTAGTCATAATTTTTTACCTTTCAAAACTTAATTTAGTTACATTATAACCTATTAGGTGAGTTTTGTCAAGTGTTTTTTGAATTTTTCGGAGGTAGCATATGAATTCTAAGAAAACCAAAAAAATCAAGCTGTTTCTTTTGCGTTCGATTCCATATATCATGGTCGGATGGGTTGCGAATCTGCTTTCATTTGCATTTCGTATAGCTCCAGGTGACACACCCGAAAGTCGATTGAGTAGCTTCGTATTTTATTTTCTTAACGCTCTAATCGGCATTATACTGAGCTTTCACTGGATTGATTTGCTCGTAGCGTTCGGAGCTGTAGCAATAGCACGGTATATTGCATATGACCGCAAACTCACCAAAAAAAAATATCGCACAGGCAAAGAATATGGTTCGGCGGAGTTCGGCAGTGAAAAAGATATGAACAAATTCACCGACCATGACCATTTTTACAACAATGTAATTTTGACACAAACAGAACATTTGACACTCGGTAGTGCAAACGACCCTATGGACAATCGAAATAAGAATGTTTTGCTTATTGGTGGTTCGGGTCAGGGTAAGTCGTATTATTGGGTTGAACCGAATATTATGCAAGCTCATTCCTCATATGTTTTAACCGACCCCAAAGGCGGACAAGTCGAGCATTGTGGTGAGATTTTGCGTAAACGTGGTTATCAAATCAAGATTTTTAATACTTTCGATTTTTCCGAAAGTATGTGTTATAATCCGTTCGCATATTTCCGTAAGGACAAGTTTACTAACGATTTAGAGGCGTTCATAACCATGTTAATCAAAGGCACTGGCGAGAAAGCCCCAGGTGGCGACGAATTTTGGTTGAATGCTGAAAAGTTGTTGTACCGTGCGTACATTTCATACATTTTTGTGCTTTATCCTGAGGACGAACATAACATGACTTCGGTGGTTGAGCTTCTCACAAAATCGTTTGTTGACGGCGAAAACAAAAGCGATGTTGACATTATGTTTGACGTGTTGGAATTTTGGTTGTCTGGCAAGAGTGCCGACGAGTTCAAAATAGCATTTCCTGAAATCCACAAATGTGGTGCGTTCGAGAAGACTTTCAAATTCAAGCCTACAGAGTTTGAAAAAATCATTGCAGTTATTCGTTCGAGAAACATTTCTGCTTGTGTTGTGTTACAGGATATATCGCAACTCAAAGCACTTTACGAGAAGCAGTATAACAACATTATTTCAAACTGCGATAGCCTTTTGTTTCTCGGAAGCTCTGATTTAGACACGCTCAAATGGATTAGCGAAAAACTCGGCAAAGAAACGATTGATATACAAAATTCATCGCTCTCAAAAGGTTCAAATTCAGAAAGCTACAGCACAAACCAACAACGGCTCGGCAAAGAATTGTTATCACTCGAAGAAATCAGAATAGATGTGTTTATAAAATGGTTTATCAAAGCGATTGTCGGGCTAATTTTAGTCGCAAACATCTACTATATCGCTTCAGGGCTTTTTGCACTCGGAGTTTCGGCGAGCGATATAGGAATACGAGAAGTCGGCGAAACGATTACCGAAATTGACTTCAATGGTATTACTGGTTGCGACTGCGAATACAGCGAAACTGGCACTCACACAAGCGACTGTAGCAGAATCACAAATATAGGAACGCTATTCGTTCTCGTGATTTTCTCGGTCATTGTTTTAATTGCTATTGTTGTTTTGCTCGCCGCAATTATCGTTGTTCTTGCAGGGCGAATTATTGAGATTTTTATGTACTTAGCTATTTCTGCTCGTGCAATTTCTAAATCAGCCGCTTCCTTCGGCGTTAGTTTGGTAAAATCAGAATCCCATGCAAGTACTAATTTTCTCATCACCTCACAAGCAAAAATTTGTTCTTGCTCTGGTAACATATCAATCATTGAAATGATTTCTCTTGTTGCTGTATTCATGTTAATACCTCTCTTATTTATAAATACTACCACGTAATCAATCTTATTGATTTGGACTATTTTTATGATTGTTGTTTTATCACCATCGGTTGAAAATTCGGTATCGAATTCAAAAAGAACTCGATATTTGCCGTCTCTAAGCCGATATTCAGTTTGGCTACCTTTGAGCTTTTTAATATCACCTTCGGGGGTCTTTTGTAAGTCCTTCGATTTTACGTCTGATGTTCTGTTTTGTTGGACGGTCATAACCATTTAATGTTTTACTCGCTAATTTAGAATATCTAATTTGCACTTTGGTTTCGTCAAGCATATTTATCACTTTCTTTGCACTTTATTATAACCCATAACCCCGCATTTGTCAATCAAAATTTGCAATTTTTATGGAGGTTTTCTAAAATGAAACAAAAAGCACCGCTCACCCAAGAAGAGAAAAGAGCAATCAAAAGCCGTCTGCGAGAGATTGACGGTGTATTAAACGAGCCATCAACACAGAATCTTGTGCCGTATAACACCATGTTCAAAGATGGAATAGCACAAGTTTCACGGAGCTATTTTGGCAAAGGACAAAGGCACGATTTTTTCAGTAAAACGCTGAAATTCGGCGATGTCAATTATCAGCTTGCTGACATAGAAAAGCAGTCAGACATTTTTGAAAAATACTGCGATATTCTGAATTACTTCGATGATAGTATCAAATTTCAGTTGACTTTTGAAACAAGTCGTCGTGATAACGAACGATTAAGCAAAAAACTCGATATTCCATTAGAGGGCGATGAGGACGATGGTATTCGCACAGAATATTCCGACAAAGTTCTTAAACCTAAATTACTTGAGGGGAATAACGGTAATGAACTGATTAAATTCTTGACTTTCGGAGTTCATGCAAAGTCGCTAAAAGATGCACGTCCAAAGCTGAATAATCTACAAGAAGAGTTACTTATGCTATTCAAGAAAATGGGTGTAGAAGTCACTCCGCTGGATGCTAAGTTACGACTTGCAGTTTTGTATCGAGCCTTGAATCCGTTCAGACGTAATCGCTTTTTATTCGATTGGGATTACATGAAACAAATCGGCAGTAGCACAAAAGATTATATCGCACCGTCTTCTGTTGTTTTTTCAAAGAAAAGTTTTGAACTCGGCGACTGTTACGGCTCTGTTATGAGCGTAAACATTATTGCGAGTGAGCTGAAAGACAGGATTTTATTTGACTTTCTTGAAGAAAATCAACTATTGTGTATCAATCTCCATGTCGATCCTTTTGATCAGTTAGAGGCACAGAAAAAAGTTGCAAATAAGCTCCTAAACAAAAAAGCTGAAAAAGCAGAGAAGCAACGCAAAATCGCTATGGAGGGTAGCGATATTGACAACCTCCCAGGTGGATTAAAAGACACGATTGAGCAGTTGGAAGAGTTGGAGCGAGATGTAAAATCTAAGAATGAGCGACTTTTTAATGTAACTCTGACTATTCGCAGTTACGCTAAAACTAAAGCAAAAATGGCACTTCAATGCGAAACGCTACGACGAATTTGTCAAAAAAACAACTGCATACTTCTCATGCTTGATTATATGCAGGAAGAGGCTCTCTGTGCCTCGTTACCTCTCGGCGTAAACAAGATTTACCACAAACGACTACTGCATACATCAAGCCTTGCGGCGTTTGTGCCGTTCATCAGCCGTGAACTTTTTGACATCGACAACCCACGTGCGATTTATATCGGGCTGAACACGCTGACACAAAGAATGATTCTTGTGGATTTGCTGAAACTCAAAAATCCAAATTCGCTAATTCTTGGAGTACCAGGTTCGGGTAAGACGTTTGCTTCTAAGCGAATGCTTGTAAACGTAAAACTCAAAACACCAGATGACGTGTTTATCTGCGACCCCGAGGGCGAATATACTCCGATTGTTATGAAATCGAACGGGCAAGTAATCAAGCTCTCATCTGCTTCAACACATTACATCAACCCTATGGATATTCCTTTCGGCATTAAACTTGATTCGGATGAAGACCCGATTGCTGACAAATCGGACTTTATACTTTCATTTATGGAACTTGTTGCAGGGGGCAGATATGGTTTAGAACCGCACGAACACACCGCAATCGACCGTGCTGTGCGTAAAATTTATGAGGACTTTCTCGGCAACAATCCATGTGCAGAAAATATGCCTATTCTCGAAGATTTGTATGAACATCTGCTTATGTATCGTGAGGAAACTAAACGATTGACAGACGCACTTGAAATGTACATCCACGGTTCACACAATCTGTTTAATAATCGCACGAATGTTGACATTGACAATCGCATAGTGTGTTTTGACATTAAGAATCTCGGCTCTTCACTTAAAAAAATCGGAATGCTTACAGTAATAGAAAACGTATGGAACAGGGTTTCTGCTAATCGTTCGGTAGGTAGAAATACATGGTTTGGTTGCGATGAATTTCACTTGCTTTTGAGAGACGAACAGACTGCGAGATACTGTGTTGAAATTTGGAAGCGTTTCCGTAAATGGGGAGGGATTCCGATTGGCATAACGCAGAATGTCAGCGATTTTCTTATGTCGCCTGAAATCGAGAACATATTCAAGAACACCGAGTTTTGCTTGCTTTTGAATCAAGCGAGCGATGACCAAGAACTACTCATGGAGAAATTCAAAATAAGCGAATCGCAAATGAATTATGTAACAAATTCAGAGCCAGGTTGCGGGCTTGTCAAATTCGGCGATGTAATTTTGCCTTTCACGGACAGGTTTCCGCAAGATACAGAGCTGTATAAACTGATGACAACTAAGTTGTCGGATTTGTTCCCCAATGATGGAGATAGTGATGTGGCTAATGATAAAAGTAGCGAAAATCAAGGAAGCGAGAATGTGCCATTAGTGGCACAAAGTGTGGGGGATTAGTCTATGCCCTTAAAAAAACAACTAACAATTAATTTTGAACGCTCACGGCAAAGAAAGTCGTTCGTTTTGAATACGGGCAAAACCAATATATCACTCAAACTACAGGGAGTTCAGAAATTACGCACACGCGGGATTTTTCATGAAATTCGACACTTTAAGGAGCATAGAATTGTCGGCGATGTGCCGTTGCTCAAAAGACATATTTGGGAGCAAAAGCCGTCCACAAAATACGGTCAAAGATTGCAGAGATTTGGCAAAGTCGCATACCGCACTGGACAAGTCGGGGCTGTTCCGGGGAAAGCGGTATTTGATACAGGGCTTGTGGTTGAAAATGTCGGCAACTTCGCTGGGAAATTAGCACTTCGTCACGCTATGTTCGCAATGCAGGACAAGCTCCGTGGGGACAGTAATAGTGACATCAACCGAGTTGCCGGGAAAGGTGGTACACTTCTTGAAGGCGGTGTAATGCTGATTGCTGAAAATCGTTTTATGAATCGTGAACGCAAAAAACTCATCGAAACATTACCAGCTTCAAAGGCACAAATTCAAAATCTAAAATTAAAATCATTCAAGATTCATAGTTCACACGATGTAAAGCAACTCAAGTATGCAAAGAAAATCAATCGTTTGAATCACAAGGCATTTCGAGCAACGCACTTGAGTTATGCTGGCACTACTTTAGGTAAATTCACTGGTGGTACTACTAAAAAAGCTGTATCACGTTTCGTCGGTAAACCAGTTGGCAGAACTACTGGAAAGCTCGTTGGTACAGGAACTTTTGTAACTGTTCTTTCGCTGAAACGAGTGGGCATTTCGGTTGGACGTGCTACTATTGATAAATTCCGTGAAGTTGCAAGTGAAAATGATAGCTTAGCTACGATTAACGCAGGAGTAAAAGGCGTTCAATACGCCACTGGAACGTATCGGCGACCGTTTTACAACAACGTCCGAAAACGGCGACTTCAAAAAGCACAGAGAAAAGTTTCAAAGCTACAACGGAAGTCGACTATTGCTTCTCATAAACTCAAAAAAAGCAGTTCTAAGCTACAAGGCAAGAAACGTAAAAGGCAAAATCGCCTCAAAAACAGAAGCACAATGAAAGGCACTTTTGCACGAATTATGGGTATATTGAAAAATCCGCTTGACGTAAAAAATTTTGCAATGGTAGCCGCAAAAAAAGTGTTCGCAATGGTGATTTTGCCAACACTCCCGATTGTACTTGTAGTAATTGTCGGGTTTATGGTCGTTCTTATAGCACTTTCTCCTGCGGGAGAGATGTTTTCGCTACTTGGCACAACTGCACCGTTTATTTCGCCAGTTCAAGCGGGTTTAGAAGAGTTGTTTAGCGAAGAGCGAATACTCGATAACGAACTTGAACCCGATTCTGAATTACCCGATGGTGGCACGGTTATACAAGTCGAATATAGCGAAGCGATTTTTGCAATGGGGAACGGCGAAATCCAGAATGTAAATACTGAATATATGACTTTTCTGCTCCGCACAGAAAGCGTTTACAATTCCAACCGAACCGCACAATACGTCTATGTGATTGCGTACATGAATGTTCAGTTACTATACAACTTATCTGATGGAGATAAAGTACAAACCGCTGAACAAATCGCTACGATTTATGATGTTAATGAGCCTTTGCGAATCATTATTTACAACGAAACTTTGAGCATTTTTGTTGACCCGCTTACATTGATTCGCACGAATGCAATTTTGGGCAATCCAATTGTAAACTGGCAAAATTATGTGACATCAGAGTTTGGCTACCGCACCGACCCGTTTACGGGCGAAGAAAGGTTTCATTCGGGAATAGACATAGCACGTCCGACTGGAACTGACATCATGGCGGTTGAATCTGGTGTTGTACTTGTAGCGTCTTATAACGAGGGTGGTTACGGTAATTTCATCGTGATTGACCATGGCGATGACATTAGAACGCTGTATGCACATAATTATGAAAATTTAGTTGAAGAGGGTGACAGAGTAAATCGTGGACAGGTAATCGCAACTGTAGGCTCAACTGGGCGAAGCACAGGAGCACATTTGCATTTTGAGGTGATTTTGTGGGGTTATGTGGTAAATCCACGAATGTTTTTACAGTAAAAAATAAAATTTATGGAGGTCTAAAATAATGTCAAAAACACAGAAAGAAAAGGTGCTAAACCGTATTTCGGAGATTGAAAAAAAGATTACGGAACTCGGCGAAGAAAAAGCAAAATTGATTAAAAAGCTCGACGATGTTGAAAAGTCACAACTCATGAAAGTAGTTAAGGCTAAAGGGCTTACAGTGGAAACAGCAATCAATTTAATTGAAAAATCGACTGTTACAGAAAATGAGCCATTTGTGGCACAAAGCAAAATGAGAACGGAGGAGTTAAGATGAAAACAAAAATTTTAATTAAACTGTTCGCAGTTACATTGTTTTTTTCAATGCTAAGTTCTGTGATTTTTGCAGAAACACTGGAAGATGATTCAGGGGACGAAATCACAATCGAAACTGTAACTCCAGAAACCGAACTGGAAGAATCGCCTGATGATACGCCGTCTTTCACAGATGTTCCGCCCGATGTTATGGGGAATATGCAGTTAGTCGAAAGGCAAGAAATATTATTTACGGACGGCACATTCGAGTTTATTTCAGTGACCACACGTGCGGGGAACGTGTTCTATGTTTTCATACGCCATGATTTCCCTGAAGATACTGCAAACGTGTTTTTCCTAAACAAAGTAAGCGAGCGTGATTTGCTTTCTTTGCTCTATTCGCCCGAAGAGATTGACGGTTTCGGATATGGCGAGTATGGCAATCGCCCCAACATCGCACGTCCGCAATCGCCGAGCGGTGATTCTGAATCAGCGGAAAGTGATAAAAGCAATGACGATGAAACGCTGAATGATTCAACTTCAAACGATTTTCCTGTTCCGCTTGGAAATATCGTAATTGTAGGAGCTGTTGTTCTGTTGGGAATTGGTGCGTTAGTATTCTTTAGCTTCCGTGGCAAAAAGAAAAACAAGATTGCGGAGGAAGATTACGATGATGATTATGGACAAGATGACGATTATGCCGACGATGAATAGGGAATAAACAGGAGGAATGTTAAAATGGAAGAACGTAACAGTCTTGTAGTCTATAGACTACCTAACAGCGAACTGACAGCGGAAGTTGCCAAAGGTGAAAGTAAACGAACTGAAAATAATCGTGTAATGAACGGTCTTACGAAAGATGATGCTAACCGAAAGTGTAGTTTCTTGCTTGCGGATTTTGCTGTGCAGGGTAAGTATTGGGAACAATACAACGCCCTGCCACAGCCTGCAGTTGCATTTGCCGAGGTTCGAGGTGGCAATACTGAATACAAGTATATCGGGCAAAAGTCATATGTAAAGACCGACCGTGATACTGCTACTAAACTTGCCGAACGTCTGAATGTCGAGGGAATCAAGCACTCTTATGTGTTGCGTTCAGGAAAAGATGAAGGAACAGTAACTGTCAACATAGCAGATTATATGCTCTGTGAGCAATATGCACAGAATATTAACCCTGCATATGTTCCAAAACATATGCCGAAACTAAGTTTTAATGAAGTTCTGGGGCGCTTTGGAAACCTCAAGCAACCAAGTAAAGGGCAATTTACAGCAAATTGCCCTTGTTGTGCGGATAGTAAAAATCATCTATACATCAAGCACGATGTGTTGAAAAACACCGTTTTACTCGACTGTAAACATGGGTGTTCTGCTTTTGAAATTATGTCTGCGATTGGACTGAAAGAATCCGATTTGTTTCTTAACGAAACGCTGATTTTTAATTCTGCACCACGTTCCTCAACCCCACAACTTCCACAATCAGCACAACCTGAATCCAAACCACAAAATAGCATTGAAAAGAAAAGTGCGACAAAGCCTAAGCGTGAATTTATAGCACGTCGTGAGCATTATTATACTGACGAAAACGGCGAAAAATGGGGCAGAAAAGACATTGTTACTTATCCACCAGACGAAAACCACGACAAGTCTTATAAGGAGTGTTACTGGCGAAGATTTCGTGACGGTAAATATGTCATGGGACTAAAAGGCGATAAAGCACCGCTGTATAATCTCCCAGCCGTAATTAGTACCGATAAAGTCTACATTACCGAAGGCGAAAAAGATGCTGACACGCTTGCAGCTCTTGGACTTGTAGCAACTTCTTCTCCGAATGGTGCAGGTGCAGATTGGCAGAAATCATACAACGAATATTTTCGTAACAAAGATGTTGTGATTATTAGTGATAACGACAAAGCAGGAATAGCACATAGTACGGAAATCTCCGATAATTTGCGAAATGTTGCACGTTCACTGAAAATTGTATCTGCTCTTGAAATCGCTAAATCTGCAAACGCCACATTAAAAGATGGTGGCGATATTTCCGATGTTTACGAGGCGGTTGGGGCTTTGCAGACTTCATCTGCGTTGTTGAGAGCGGTGTCTGATGTGTCGGACATTGCTATAGAGAACGTGCCACAAAGCCAAACAAAATCGGAGATTCGTGACTCTGCCACGAGCAGTTCGCTTGACGTGGCACGAAGCGAATTCGATGAACCGCCACTACCGGCAGAACCGCATTCGTTAGAAAATAATGTACCATTTGTGGCACATGAAATCACTCAAAACGATGTGAACGCTCTGCGTGAAATCGAGCCTCGAAAGTCTGTAATGAATTTTACAGACGATGAAGCCACTGCAACTGCACCGTTTCAAAAGCAATTCGATACAGAATTGAGCGATAAATCGCCATATGAACGGCGGTTGAATGACTGGCGTGAAGCCGAAACTACTTCTGTGCCTGTAATCGAAGTCGAGGACAGAGGCAAGACTGTTGATGATTTGAAGGTTGATGTAAAAGATGAGAATAAAATCCCACGTGGATATGTAGATAACACGGATACGGGATATACATTTTTCATAGGTAGTAAAGGAATCAAAGAAACTAAAAGTAAAATTTTGACTAAAAGCAGGCGGAATAAAGATTGCGGGGCTTTAATAAATGCCATGTACAATATTCCTGCTCTTGTGAAAAATGGGGTTTTACTCGACACTAAAACCCTCGAACCTGGTGCAAATAAATCACGTGATGGGATTTTCATGCACAATTTGTATACGCCATTTAATCATAACGGCGAACTTTATATTGCTAAATTGTACGTTCAAGAAATACTTAGTCTTGACGGTCAACGCAATGATAAAAATTTATACAATGTTTCAGACATAAAAATAGTACCATTTAATGCGCACGATTTCGAGAACGAAGTCGCTCCCCAGCCGTTTGTGCATTCTGGTACTAACATTAGTATAGCACAACTTTTTGAATATGTCAAGGCTTTTGACAAAAATTTTTATACAAATTTTTCGTCGCCTGGAAGAAAAGAGCGGATTGCTGAAGTTGAAGCAGAAAAGCTAAACAAGAGCGAACGCAGGGGCGATTCACTCGCCCCGCAGTCGCTTGACGAAATCGAACCTGAAGCCGAAATTATAACCATGCCGATTCTTCCGAAAGAATCACCAATCGAAAAAGTGCCACAAATGGCACTTTCTGAATCCGCTCGAGAAGCACTGCCTACTCCGCAAGATGGTTCAGCGTTATATTTTCGCATAACTGATGACAATCTCGGTCACGGTGGAGCTAAGGCTAAGTTTAAGAATAACATTACGGCTATTGAAACGCTGAAACTAATCGAAGCCGAAAAACGCAACGCCACTCCTGAAGAACAACTCGTTATGTCAAACTACGTGGGCTGGGGCGGAATTTCAAAAGCCGTTTGAACATTCGCAGACACTCGAAGAGCAGACTAAAAAGCACGACAGGCTTTCAAAAGAATTGCAGAACGAAGCCTCGCAGAAACTTGAGGACAAAAAGAAAAACAGAACTGCTCCTGAAACAAATTATTTCAGTAAGGCTAAACGTGATGCTTTTAGTGTCGCTTGTAATCAGGCACGGGAGAACGCTCAAAAGGAGACGCCTGCTCGGTCTGACAAGCCTCCAAACTGGGGCGATTATGACGATAAAGATTCACCAGATATGGACGATGATTAGATTGTGCGATTTCGTCAAGCAACTACGGAGCGAATGAATCGCCCCTGCGTTCGCTCTTGTTTACTTTTGTGGCACAATTAACTTACGGAGCTTGGTAAATCACTTCGCCAGTTTTGATAATGTGTTCAACAAAACCGCTTGGGTCGTGGTTTTCATCAAGCAAATGCGGTTCAACATCTATAAAATATAGGTTACGCCTAATTTTGTTTAATAAAATTCGTGAATTATACCAATCATCGTCCTTGACATCATTGACTAAAACAGCAATATCAATGTCGCTCCACTCATGAGGTGTACCATTGACGTAAGAGCCAAACAAAATTACAGAAGCAGGGTTGAAAATTTTTCGTACTTCGTCGGCATACTTTACGGCAATTTCTCTAACTTTTCCTTTATCCAACATAGGAAATCCTCCGTTTTTTCAAGAATTTTACGACATTTTTCGTGATTCAGGGTCTTTGCAAGATTAGCTTTGTATTCGGGGTAGCGTGCTTCAATTTGAAAATGGTCAATTTCTTCAATAAAAGAAAGCCTTTCCTCGGTTAATTCCTCGTAAATTCCGCTATGGTTAGCCAATTTTATTAGGTCGTGTATTTTTGGCGGTACTTCCGTTGTTACACTCGCAACTATTGCTTTTAATGCCTTTTCGGTTATTTGATGACAAAAATACGCCATATCTAAATAACGGTTGCCTCACAGCAACCATTTTGCAGTAATTAAGTTATCATCGCATAAATCTAACCAATATTCAACTTTATCAAACATTTCATTACCTCAACTCATGTTTATGCAATCAGTATATCACAAAAAAAAGACATTGTCAAGTCTCGCTTTCCATATCACGTCGAATCAAATCGCAGATGTAACCGTTCAGGCTCATGCCTTTACTTTTAGCATGAGCCTTGAGCATTTCACGTTCGCCCTTAGCAACACGCACACGAATTTCATCGAGGCTCTTAATATATTTATCGCTTGCTCTACGTTGAGCAACACTTGTTTTTAATTCTGACATAATATCACTCCCCCATTATTTAAGTATAGCATATAATTCTATATGTGTATATATACAAATTTCACAAAAATTCACACAAAACTTTGTGCAACATTACCTCTTGACATATATGTACACATATAGTATAATGAATAGAGTGAAAAAGCAAAACGAGAGTACACAAATGAGGGAATTCATTTCCCGCATTTGTGTACTTGAAGAAAACAAGTGCCATTTGTGGCACAACCCGAAAAAGCCGAAAAGAAAATCAAAATTTGCCCTCATTGTGGGGAAGAAATTTAGGAGGTCACCATGACTACTATTAACATTACCAACCCTGAAACAAAGAGAATCATCGAGTTTACCGTGCAAGGCGTGTATGCTCCGAAACGTCTGCAATTCCTTGCCGAAAAAGCTCCTGAATATATTTACGAACTATTCAAAACTGGGCGGTTGCAAGAGTTCGCCGAGCAGTTCGAGGAGAACATCACAGCAAAAATTATGGACTTGTTTGTGCAAATTCGTGACCGCAACGATGATTATCGTAAAGCACAGGCGGTCGGCGATATCGAGTTAGCGGAAAAGCTCGCTAATAATGACATGGAAACTGCGAAACAAGTCGCCATTCGGGAATGGGTGTATGCACTATAAAGAAAACTCGCTCTGCATGATGATTGCAGAGCGGTTTTTTGTTGTATATGCCCTTAGATAAACAGTTCTGATGTACCATGTCCGATGTCCCAATGTTGACTATAAATAAACGCATGGTCTGTTTCGTCCAAGTTAAACGATTTTAATATTAAACGAGTAACTTCGGGGTGGTCGTGAATCCATTTTCCGACTAAAATTTCAAAATATTCAGCATCTGAATCTGGCACTTTGATTTGAAAAATTCTCCCCCTTGGAACTTGCGTATAGTCCTCTTCGTTCCAAATAGCATCTGGGCTACCATTTGCAAGTGCTTCTTCACGTACATCATTCCAAACAGTGTGATGCAGGTCGCTAACAGTTTTACGCCCCTTGGAGTTAAAACTTAAATCATGCGCGAATGTGCTACGAACTCCTACCAGTCTTTTACGCTCAGGGTTATACCAAAACATACCTATTTTTGGTTTGTTTTGAGCTTTTATGTTTTCGCGCATAGTTTCAAAGAGGATTTCACACTCTTCGTTTGTGCTTGTTTTTATTTTTTCGATGTTGTTTTGATTTTCCATGTTTATGACCTTTCTTCTACATCATCACGTTCATAAGTCACACGAACATCTCGAACACTCGCTCTCGCCGACTGCTGATTATTAACAGTCCACTCAGAATGTTGCGACAAATAAGCCTGAATATCCCGACGTGCCGTATCAATTTCAAGTAGTTCTTTTTTCAACGACTTGTACTGTGAACTCAAAATAGACTTGTCCGATTTGAGTTGCACAAGTCGTTCTTTAAGCCCAACGACTGACAAGAAACGCCCGTCTTTTTTGCAGATTTCGCTGTCAACATTACGCAGAGCATAATCAGCTTTACCCCATACTGTGAGTTCTTTTTTATAAGCTTTTTCAAACTCTGTAGCCTCTGATTTAGTGTGAGGATTAGTCTGCAGTTCTCGCAGTTCGTCTACTAAAGGCTTGTATCTTTTGACGGTTTTGAGGTTGTAAATCGCACCCGAAACAACGTCGATTTCTTGGTTCAATTCGCCGAGTTTTTCGGCTAATTCTTCGCCGTCGATTGTTGCAACATTGCGTTTTTGACTAAGCAGGTTTATATGCTCTGACACCAACTGCATATTGCGAATTTCTGCCCATTGCGACAGACGTGGCGAGTTCTGCATACGCTCTGTAGTCGTGTCAATCAGACTTGATTTGTGCGATTGCTTTGTAATTTCTGCACTTTTGCCAGTACGGAAAAGAACCACATCAGCGATTCTACGGCAGATTCCTTTTTCGTCATAATCATAACCTAATCCACCGGTACGAATGTTCTTTTTAGCCTCTGGCATTCTGAATTTCAGCGTGATTTTATGTTCAGGATTGTACGTACATTCTACGCCACGTTCACGCATTTTTTCGAGAAATTCCTCAAAGCTACTGCTTTCAAGAATAGCACGGTCAATTTCCGCCATCAGCTTTTGCCGAAAGCTAATTTTACTCGGCATTCCTTTATACATAGCATAATTTTTAGTGACAGTTTTACCGACTTCGTCTGCTGATTTTGACTGCAAATTTTTTCTTGGAATAACAACACTTTTGCCAAATTCAGCACAGATTTTATCGCTTATTTCACGGATTTCAACCCACGCACGTTTGCCCTTATTACGAGTGTATTCAAAGCTCTTTTTATCTTTATTAGACACGTTACAAAAAATAAGATGATTATGAATATGTTCCTTATCAACGTGAGTTGTGAGGACATATTTATACTTGCTACTAAGAAATTCATCATTTAATTGCACGACTTGTCCGTCAAGAACTTGTCGGCGAATGTATTCACCACAATGGGAATATTTCGCTAATTGTGTGTTGTCTTCTATGTGTTTTCTCTCACTCGGCGTACAACGAAAAGTGATTTTTTCAGTACGCTTTTCTTTTTCTTTTAGCATCAGAAAACCTCCATTTTTGTTTCAATGTCGAATCTTATAATTCGGGGTTTTAGGGGTGTCCCCTAACAAGCAAAGCAATTGGCACTTATTGCCGTTGTGAGGTATTTGTCGGACAAATACCAGAGCTTGCTATTCCAAAATCGTAACTCCAAGGAAATTATTGGGTTGAATTTCGTTCTGAGGCTTTGCGGAACCTTTGGTCTGAAATTCTTCATTGAAAAGAAAAATCGCAACCTCGCAGGCTTCGGTTTGTGTTATTGTAACATTTCTAATTTCAAATGTCAATAGCTTCCGAGAAATTTACTGAAATTATTGACTTTGTGTAGGAGATATGGTATGATTAGAGTGCAGGGGGTGAATGTGAATGAAACTAAACGGTGAAATCGAAAAAATCAGAGATGCGATTATATCTGCGGTTGAAGTCGAGAAGTTATATCTTTTCGGCTCATACGCTTATGGCACACCAACCGAAGATA